>CACMYY010000065.1 GCA_902618025.1 uncultured SAR116 cluster alpha proteobacterium | reverse complement strand
ATAGCAAACCATATAAATAGATTTCCCCATTGTCCATAAAAACTACCATAGTGTTGAAAGGGAAAAAATATGCCAAAAGGAACTACAAATACACTGCTTACCATAAAGTTTTCAGGATAGTACCTCCTTATAACGTAGCAAGATTTTATTATATGAAAAATCATTATAGAACCAAAAACCAATCCAATTAAACCAACTTCAGCAAATAGTTGAATATAAAAATTATGTGGGTGGTTTCCACAAAAATTTTCCCCAGGCAACCAATGTTTTTTTAAATAACCACAGGTATGTCTTGTCCCACTTGGCCCAACACCCAAAATAGGTTTTTCAAGACCTTGTTGTATACCACCCCGCCATGCTCCCCAATAAGAATTATCAAAGTTTAAGATAGGTATTTGATCAAATATATTTACATGCTTGCCTTTTTGATCTAAACAATTTTCTACATAATTACTAGTACATCTTTTGGTAAAACTAGAAATATTATCAATTACAAAATAACTAATAATAATGGTAAAAAAACTTATATAAAAAAATTTTTTAAAATTAAATTTATAAAAAATCGCAGAGACAATTAATGCGCATACAACTAGAATAAAGTTGGATCTTTCACCAGTAAATTTAAGAGCCAATACACCTAAAAATAAAATTAGAAGTGTAAAAATCATTATTTTTAGATTTTTTTGTAAAGAAATTATTATCAAAGTACAAAACACTGGAAGACATGCTTTAGCAATAAAACTCCCAGGAATAACATCTCCATAAGGCCACTCTAGTCTATTTTTGGGCTCAAGCAAAACTTCCGCAAATAATATAAAAGAAATAATTAAAAGAGATATTGTCATTGTTGTTAACATCAAAACTCTTATATCATTCTTTTGACCTAACCACATTTGTATTGCCACAGCATACAAGGGAAATCTTATCCAAACAAATGCTTGACCAAAAGAAAAGCTTGGCATTGGACCTTGAAGAGCTGAAATTAGACCTGTAATCCAAAGTAATAAAGCAAATATAAACCAAGGCTGTTTAGACCATTTCCAATCCTTGATTTTATAACTTCTATATAGAAATATTAATCCTAGAGAAGTTAACCAGAAATCAGCTGGACTTCTTTCTATTAAATAAATAAATGGACCAATTAACCAAAATAAAATAAAAATTTTGTCAAAAGTTTTAGAGTTGCGTATTTCACCAACAGCAGATTGCAACGATTTTAAATATTGAGTGACATATTTGTTTGTCATTATTTTGTATCATCTCATCTCATAATATTTTAAAAATAAAATAATAATATAATTTAGTAATTCTTAAGATTTAATAACAACTTAACGATTGATATTCTTTTTTTTAAACTTGTCAATAATCTATTAAAACGGGTTGAAAATTTAGAAACAAATCCCCTTTTGTGTTCATATTTAAACTCCCTTGGTCCAATATCAGTATATAAAGGGTCTTTAGGATCAAAATGCCATTCAGTCTTACATGGATATGGTAATATGGCATGTATTGGAACGCCATGTTCATAAGTGCGATCCATCATTACGTCAATCGGATAAATGAGATTATAAGTATAAGATAACAATCTGTTAGCTCCATTTTTACTAATCCTATATGCGGCGGCGTCTAGAGGACCATATGCAAATTTAACTATTTTATATTTATCATTAAGTTTATCAAAAGTTCTATGAGGAGGAATTTTGATACCAGAAAATTTAATTAAATCAATATTTTTAAGAGATTTACTATTAATTATTTGGATTAAGTCCTTATTAATAAATGTATCATCTTCAAATATGCAGTAATAATCTACTTCATTATCATTTAGCAATTGTTTCCATAAAGTCCTATGACTTAGTGCGCAGGCAACTTCTGTATCAAGCAATGGTCTTGCAAAAAATTTTCTTTGCATGTCTTTATTGGACAAAAACTTGTATAAATGCAGTTTATTAGGAGTTACAGCATTGAAAAATTTAAAATCTAAATTAATGTTTTTGGCTTGTTTAGTAAAAAAATCACGTTTTACTTTATTTTTTTTTACATTT
>CACMYY010000064.1 GCA_902618025.1 uncultured SAR116 cluster alpha proteobacterium | reverse complement strand
AGTTTAGGCCACTTCACGATAGAGTTGTTGTTGAGCGCCTCGAAGCAGAGGAAAAAACAGCTAGTGGAATAATAATTCCAGATTCAGCACAAGAAAAGCCAATGCAAGGTAAGATTATTGCAGCAGGTTCCGGAGCACGTGACGAGACTGGAAAAATTCAACCTTTAGATGTAAAAGAAGGTGATGTTGTACTTTTTGGTAAATGGTCCGGTACTGAAGTTAAGCTTGATGGTAAAGATCTTTTGATCATGAAAGAAAGCGATATCATGGGAATAATGAGTTAATTATTCTCTATAAGAAAATAATAATTACTTTATAAATTGAAAGGAAAAAAAGATGGCTGCTAAAGAAGTCAAATTTGGTGCTAACGCTAGAGCTCAAATGATAGAAGGTGTTGATATACTGGCAGAAGCCGTAAAGGTTACACTTGGACCGAAAGGTAGGAATGTTGTTATTGATAAATCTTTTGGTGCACCAAGAATAACTAAAGATGGTGTTACTGTTGCCAAAGAAATTGAATTAAAGGAAAAATTTCAGAATATGGGCGCACAGATGGTTAGAGAAGTTGCGTCAAAAGCTAATGATGTGGCAGGTGATGGTACAACTACTGCAACAGTATTGGCTCAAGCTATTGTCAAAGAAGGTTCTAAAGCAGTCGCTGCTGGTTTAAATCCTATGGATCTTAAAAGAGGAATTGATTTAGCCATAGATGCTGTTGTAGCTGATTTAGAATCAAGAACTAGTAAAATTTCTACTAATGAAGAAGTTGCACAAGCTGGTACCATATCTGCAAACGGTGAAACTGAAATTGGTGAAATGATAGCCAAAGCTATGGATAAAGTCGGAAATGAAGGAGTTATAACAGTTGAAGAAGGTAAAACACTTGCAACTGAATTAGACGTTGTAGAAGGTATGCAATTCGATAGAGGATACTTATCTCCTTACTTCATAACAGACGCTGATAAAATGAAAGTAGTTATGGATGATCCATACATACTATTATTTGAAAAGAAATTAGCTAACCTACAGGAAATGTTACCAATATTAGAGAAAGTTGTACAATCTGGCAAACCTCTTCTAATTATTGCTGAAGATGTTGAAGGTGAAGCACTAGCAACTCTTGTTGTTAACAAGCTGAGAGGTGGTTTAAAAATAGCAGCCGTTAAAGCCCCAGGTTTCGGTGATAGAAGAAAGGCTATGTTAGAGGATATTGCAATCTTAACAAAAGGTGATCTAATATCTGAAGATCTTGGTATAAAGCTTGATAATGTAACACTTGAAATGCTCGGTACAGCAAAACGTGTTGAGGTTACGAAGGAAGAAACTACTATAATTGATGGTGCAGGATCCAAGGATGACATTAGCGCTAGATGTAATCAAATAAGAGCTCAAATCGAAGAAACTACTTCTGATTATGATAAAGAAAAACTTCAAGAAAGATTAGCTAAGCTTGCTGGTGGAGTTGCTGTTATCAAAGTTGGAGGAGCTACTGAAGTTGAAGTTAAAGAGCGTAAGGATCGTGTAGATGATGCGATGCATGCTACAAGAGCCGCTGTTGAAGAAGGTATTGTACCTGGTGGTGGAGTTGTTTTCGTGAAAGCAATTGCGTCATTAGATAAACTTAAAGTTGACAACTCAGACCAAAAAATGGGTGTTGATATTGTAAGAAGAGCTTTAAAAGCTCCTGCAAAGCAAATAGCTGACAACGCTGGTCAAGATGGTGCAGTAATAGTTGGTAAACTACTTGAATCAACTGACGCGAACTACGGCTTCAATGCTCAAACTAATGAATTTACAGACTTAGTTAAAGCTGGAGTTATAGATCCAACTAAAGTCGTAAGATCAGCCTTACAAAATGCAGCATCTGTAGCAGGTCTATTGATAACTACAGAAGCTATGGTTGCTGACAAGCCTGAACCACCAGCAGGTGGCGGCGGCGGAATGCCAGACATGGGCGGCATGGGCGGCATGGGTGGCATGGGTGGCATGGGTGGCATGCCAGGCATGATGTAATACTGCTCGACTTTATTATTTTAACACCTCTAGCCTGATTAGTTAGAGGTGTTTTTTTTTGTTAATAATTTGATTATTTGTTGCTTACTATTATTAACTCATATAGCAATAAAAAAT
>CACMYY010000063.1 GCA_902618025.1 uncultured SAR116 cluster alpha proteobacterium | reverse complement strand
ATCATGATACAAAATTTGGTAAAGACGTAATAGTGCATCCAAGTGTAGTCTTTGGAAACAACGTAATAATTGATTCTTGTGTAGAAATTAAATCATTTTCACATATAGAAGAATGTAAAATTAAAAAAGGAGTTGAGGTAGGACCTTTTGCTAGAATAAGAGGAGGAACAGTTGTTGGTAAAAAATCTAAAGTTGGAAATTTTGTAGAAATTAAGAAAAGTAGTATTTCAGAAAATGTTAAAATAAATCACCTTTCATATGTTGGTGACACTGAAATAGGATCATCAACAAACATAGGTGCAGGAACTATTACGTGTAACTATGATGGAAAAAATAAAAATAAAACCAAAATAGGCAAACAATCATTTGTTGGGTCAAATTCAACAATAATAGCTCCTATTAAAATTGGTAATAATGTAACAATGGGTGCTGGAAGTGTATTTAACCAAGATATACCAAATGATTACCTAGCAGTTGGCAGAGCATATCAAATAAATAAAAAAAAAAATAAAAATTAGTACCCTCGATGAGATAAACGATCATGTTTAAATAATCCAGATGTTACAAGAATTTTGAATTCTTTTTTTCTCCACCAAATACTATTTAATTCGATTTCAATATTTTTAAAACCATTGATATATTTTCTTGATTTCGTTTGTTCTGCTTTCTTGATGATTGTGTTTAAATATGTTTCTTTATCCACTAATATGGCTAAATTAGCCCAAGTCATTACAGAGCTTGGTACTAAATAAAATCCATTAGATATTTTTTTTATAATATTATTATGAATTTTTTCAGGACTATCTGAGTAATAAGTGGAAGTACCTATTAATTGAAATGCTTTTCTTGGCCTTAATAACCTTCTCATCCTAGAAAAAACATCATTGGACCAATATTTTTTATATTTTCTCAATCCTTCAAAGGGCTCTCCAGGATTTCTTTTACTTCTTAATCTTACTTGAATTACATTATACTTGTTTAAAAAGTTAATTGATTTTTTTAATTGCTCGTATGTTTTTTTTTTATTCTCAATCAATTCTAAATCATTTTCTAACAATAATATTGGTCCATTAGGCATTTTTTGAGCAAGTTTTTTGAAACCTCCAAGAATTCCTAAATTTTCTCTAATTAAAATTGTTTTATAATTATATTTTTCTGCAATCCTAACTCCTTCTTTGGTATACTCAGGTAAGCAAACAAATTTGTTTGTAGTCATGTCTGAAAGACCATTTTTTTGGTATGAGTGTAATGAATTTTCTAAACTATCGTAACCTCTCCAACTTAAAACACCTATTGAAAAAAAAAGATTATTCATTAAACGAACTCAAACTTAATTTTGTAAAATACGTTTTTCAAATTCTCTTAAACGTCTATAAACACTTGCCAACTCAATGATTGTAGGCCAGGCTCTTAGTAAATATTGCATAGAGCCTTCTACTCTTCCAAACGCTCTTATTATTTGCTGCATTACACCTAAAGTTATAACTCCAGCGACAATAGCAGGAGCTAAAAAAACATATGCAGATAAAACATTAGCTTGCATATATGCCATTCTTCCAATATTGAAATACAAATATCTGATAAAACTAAAAAAATGTATAGATCTTACATCATCAAATAATTCTTCAATTTTTTTAGGACGAATGGTATTATCATCTTCGGCAATAACAAGTAATTTTCTATATGCAGCCTCTTTTTTTTGAAGATCATATTCAACACCTACTAATCTTAGTATCCAACCAAGACCAATTAAAAAAATTGTTCCTCCAACAGTCCACAATAAAGCACCGGTAATTAAACCATATTCCCATTCTCCAAAAAAGTATATTGGAATTCCTACTGATAAGCCTAACAATATTGGAATAAATTGAATTAATACCATTATTGATTCTATCAAGCTTGTGCCTAATGATTCCATAATTCGTGAAAATTTGATTGTATCCTCCTGTACTCTTTGTGCGGCTCCTTCAATTTTACTTGCCTTATCATATACTGAGTGATACCACTCAACCATAGCAGTTCGCCATCTAAATAAATAATGAGCTGTAAAAAAAATCATAACAACATAAACTGAAACATATAATCCAGCCAATGATATAAATGAAAATAAACTATCCCAATACTGTTCCATTGTAATTGAATTAGGTTTGGCAAGTGCTTTTTGGATCATATCGTAAAATTGACCAAACCATTCATTAATTTTTACATCTATTTTA
>CACMYY010000062.1 GCA_902618025.1 uncultured SAR116 cluster alpha proteobacterium | reverse complement strand
GCCTGGGTTTCATCAGATTTATCTTTATGACAATAATGCTAACATGTTAGAAATCAATCAGGCTGTATAGTTTAAATTGAAAAAATGATAAATAGGATTTTTAAAAATGTATGTGTTACTGGAGCTGGAAGTGGCATCGGCAAAGCTATTGCGATTGCAATGAGCAATCAGGGATATAATGTAACTTGCGCAGATATAAACTTAAAACAAGCTAACGAAACTCTTGAAATCATATTAAATAGTAATGGATCGGGGATTTCAATTGAAACTGATGTTACCAAAATTAATGATATAGAAAACATGATCCTAAAAACTGTAAATCAATTTGGTACAATTGATATTTTAGTAAATAATGCAGGAGTAACTAGAACATCGAATATTATGGATTTAACTGAAAAAGATTGGGATTGGATACATAATGTTAATGCGAAAGGAACATTCTTTTGTTTACAAATAGCGGCTGACCAAATGATAAAGCAAAACAAAGGAGGAAGAATTATTAACATGGCCTCTGTAGGTGGGAAAGGCTTTGTAGATGTGTCTAATGCTATTTATGCTGCCAGCAAAGGTGCTGTAATTAGTTTGACAAAAACAGCAGCTCAAGAACTCGCAAAATATGAAATAACTGTAAATTCAATTTGCCCAGGTATTACATATACAAATATACTTTCAGATATAGTAAAGAAGAGAGCTTCAGAACAAAATAAAACTGAAGAAGAAATAATGAAACATTATGTAAGAGACATTCCTTTAAAGAGACCAAATAATCCAGAAGATATTGCATCAATGGTAGTTTTTTTGTCCTCTGAAGGTGCTAGAAATATTTCTGGTCAATCATATAATGTTGATGGTGGATTAATTCCAAGTTAATTTAAGTTAAAGATAGGATTTTAATTTGAAAAGATGGCGTCATTTAATTGTAGTAATTGGAATAATCCCTTCATTAATTATTTATGTAGCATTTTTTATGTATATTTTTGATTATATAACAGGTTATCACTGGTCAATAGACTGGTTGATATACATTTTAGCAGGTTTCCTGTGGTTATACCCTGCTACTAAAGTTATAAAATGGTTGGCAGATAACGAAGCTCATTAAAATATAATAGGTTAAATATGAAAATAACTAATTTAGAAGTTTACGAATTAAAAATACCATTTTCAATAGGCATAAAATCATCCTCAGCTGATTTTTTGAAACTAGATGGAATGGATTTTTGTGTTATCAAAATTGAAACAGATAACGGTATTACTGGTTGGGGTGACGCATTTTCATTTAATTGTAGAAGAGCTGTTTCAGAAGTAATACTAAATATGGTTAAACCACATCTAATTGGAAAAAATCCACTAGATGTTCAGAATATAAATTTTGAATTACAAAAAAAGCTCCATCTTTTTGGACGTTATGGGATTACAATGTTTGCAATAAGTGGAGTAGATATTGCTTTGTGGGACATTGTAGCCAAAAATAGTAATTTACCATTGTGCAATGTTTTAGGGTCAGCAGGTATTAAAAAGATACCCGCATATGCAAGTTTATGGCGCTATGAAAATAAGGAGGCAGTTAAAGATAGATGTTTATCCGCCAAAAAATTGGGATATAATTATATAAAATTACATGAAGTGTTTACATCCGAAGTTAGAGCAGCTAGGGAAGCACTTGGTGAAGAGATCCCAATTATGGTTGATACAAATTGTCCATGGACAAAAGATGAAGCAAGACAAATACTAAATAGTTGGGAAGAATTTAATTTATATTGGGTTGAAGAACCTATAAATCCACCAGAAGATTTTGAAAGTTTGTCTAATATTAGATCTGAGTCACTTATTCCATTAGCAGCAGGAGAAAATGCTTGTACATCATTTGAATTTAAAAAAATGTTTGAAGCTGAAGCTGTTGATTATGCCCAACCAAGTGTAACAAAAGTTGGTGGTATCACTGAATTTAATAAAGTTGTTTCAATTTCTCAAAGTTATGGAGTACAGGTAATGCCGCATTCTCCTTATTTTGGGCCCGGGTTTTTAGCCACATTACATCTTGCTCAATCAATGCCTAATTCAGGACTTTTAGAGAGGTTTTTTATTGACCTTGAGGCTTACCTATATCCTGAAGATATTTTTACTCCGAAAGATGGTTTTTTTAAAATTAATGGTGGTATAGGATTGGGATATGAACCTGATGTAAATGTATTAAAAGACTACATTGTAAAATAAATTAATATCCTGCTCCAGATTTGGACGTTTCACTTT
>CACMYY010000061.1 GCA_902618025.1 uncultured SAR116 cluster alpha proteobacterium | reverse complement strand
TTTCTTTTGGTTTTATTTTTTGCATGACTGACGTTATTGCCACTCATAACACTTTTACCTGAAATTTCACAAACTCTAGACATTATATACCTCAAAATAATCCTAAAGATTTATAAGATAGCAAGCCTTGGAGGTCAAGTTAAATGGTAGAGGAATCTAATTTTTATGGTTTTTAAAACCATTAATTGCAACATTCATAGCTTCTTTGGGATTATCAATAACGCCAACTATAGTAAAAATATTATTTATATTATCTCTTTTCATTAATTTCAATATGCCACTTATTATTTGATTTGCAACTAAAGGTCCTTCAAATGTTAGAGAAGAATATAATTGGACTAAATGTGCTCCACACAAAATTTTTACATATGCAGTTTTACTGTCTGATACTCCACCGGCTGCAATTAAAAATAATTTATAATTATTATTTTTAATTATTTTGTTTGCTTGTGACAAAATATCTGTAGATTTTTTAAATAATGGTTTCCCAGACAATCCTCCTAATTCATTAAATTTTTTTGATTTTAGATTACTTTCTCTATCTAACGTAGTATTAGAGATGATCAACCCAAAAATTTTTTGTGAATGAGCTGTTTCAATAATAGATTTCAATGTCTGCTTATTTATATCTGGAGCAATCTTCAAAAAAATTGGCAGTTTTTTATTAAAAGTTTTGGATGTGGCAATCCCATCCTTAACAAAATTTATAACTTTTTCTAAATTCTCCTTTTTTTGAAACTCTCTTAAATTTGGTGTGTTAGGTGAAGACACATTTATGGAAATATAATCGGCAAACTTTGATAAGTTTTTGGCAAGCACTTTATAATCACTAAACCTGTCTTTACTATCTTTGTTGGGGCCAATATTAATTCCAACAAGAAAATCACTTCCTACTGGGAATTTTTTTCTATAATGCTCTAATTTTTTTTTAGCTTCTAACATTCCTAAATTGTTAAAACCATTTCGATTTATAATACCCTTATCTTTTTCTAATCTGAAAATTCTTGGTTTTGGATTTCCATATTGAGGCATTGGTGTGATAGTACCAACTTCAGTGAAACCAAAGTTCAAAAAATGAATATTTTTTATCACTTCTGCATTTTTATCAAAACCGGCGGCAACACCAATAAAATTTTTAAAAATCAAATTACCAATGTTTATCGGAATTCCAATTTTATTTAGTCTTGGATGCAAACCAAGTTTCAAGAATTTAATAGTTATTTTATGAGCAATTTCTGGATCAAGTTTTCTTACAAAAAAAGTAATAAATTTCCAAATCATTTAATCTATTCTTTAACTAAGTTACCTAGAATAACGTTTTCTAATAATTTTTTTGTTTGTTGTATCCCATAAAGTTTTATGAAACTTCCCATTCTAGGTCCTTCAGATTGTCCTAGAACAGTCTCGTACAAACCTTTAAACCATTCACGTAAATTCTCATATTCAAGTTTTTTTCCAATTGCAAATACTATAGCTTGAATATCTTCAGAAGAGGTTTCATTGTTTAATGTTGATAAAGTATTTATTAATTCTGTAATACCTTTTTTCTCTTTTTCATTTGGAAGCCTATACTTCTTTTGTGGTTCTATTTTCTCTTTATAATAATTAACAGCTAGATCAATTAAATCATCTAATTCTTTAGTTCTTTTTGAATTAGGTGAGTAGGTTTTGACGTATCCCCATACAATATCCGGATCGCTGGCATAACATACGGACACTAAATTTAATAATAATGTATATGTAACAGGAAGGTCATTAGATTTTGGCGAACCTTTATGTAAATGCCATACTGGATTATCAATTTTTCCACGAGTGTCTTGTTCAGAATATTTTTTCAGATGCGAAAAATATTCATCAGTGGTTTTAGGTATGACATCAAAAAAAAGTCTCTTAGCTCTTTTGGGATTTGCATACATAAACAGACTTAAAGATTCAGGTGAGCCATATCTCAACCACTCCTCTATGGATAAACCATTACCTTTAGATTTTGAAATCTTTTCACCATTATTATCTAGAAAAAGTTCATAGGAAAAGCCTGATGGAGGTGTTCCTCCAAGGACTCTCAGTATTTTGCTAGATAAAATTACACTTTCAGATAAGTCTTTGCCTGACATCTCATAATCTACACCTAGAGCAAACCAACGCATTGCCCAATCACACTTCCACTGCAACTTACATGATCCACCAAGAATAGAAACAGTAACTAATTCTTTAGTATCTTCATCAAAATAACTAACAGTATTGTTTTTAGTATTGATTGAAGTGATTTTAACTTGCAAAACTTTACCAGATTTTGGACAAACTGGAAGAAACGGGCTGTAAGTTTTTTTACGATCTTCG
>CACMYY010000060.1 GCA_902618025.1 uncultured SAR116 cluster alpha proteobacterium | reverse complement strand
GGAGATTGATTATGCCAACAGTAAATTCAAATACTGCAGCTCAGTTTGCATTAAATAAAATGACGCAAACAGAGCGGGATATGACAACTGCTATGGAGCGTTTGTCATCAGGCAAACGTATAAATCATGCAGGCGATGATGCAGCAGGCGCAGCAATTGCTGATAGAATGACAGCTCAAATAAAAGGTTTAGAACAATCTGTTAGGAATGCAGCTGATGTAATTTCGATGGCGCAAGTTACTGAAGGTGCTTTAGATGAATCCTCGGCAATTATCCAAAGAATAAGAGAATTAGCAATACAATCAGCATCAGATGTAATGAACGCAGAAGAAAGATCATACTTAGATGCAGAAGTAATACAAATGTTGGCAGAATTGGATCGTGTCACAAGAGATACTACATTTAATGAAATAGCAGTATTAGACGGATCATTTGCTGACAGACGTTTTCAGATCGGTACACATGAGCGTGAATTTGCTCAATTATCAATTTCTTCAATGAGATTGGACAGTTTAGGTGCTTATAAAGCAAAATCACAAGGAGCAGAAACAACTGATGTAGCTAATAGTGCAGTTGATAATGACAATTTAGCATTAAACGCCTATGCTGTTTCTGACACATCTGAAACAAATTTAGTACAAGCAGAATCATTTACTATTCATGGCATACTTGGAAGTTCGTCTGTCACAGCCGCTGAAGGATCTAATGTCAGAGATTTAGCTACTTCTGTTAACGCCGTTTTTGATTCTACTGGAGTAACTGCAATTGCATCCACCCAATTAAAATTACAAGCTAAGACTTTAGATAAGGCATATAATGGTCAAACAAGTGTTTCATTCAGTATTCAAGGCAAAAATACTACAGCAGTTACAATTGCGGCTAATACCACATTAAGTAATAATGAAGGAAGTTCCTCATTATCTGAACTTAGAGATTCAATAAATAATTACACAACTACAACTGGCGTTACAGCGACTTTATCAACTGATAAGTCTTCAATAATAATGGTACAAAATGAAGGTTACGATATTAAGCTAGGAAATGTAAATTTTGCTGGTGATACTACTTCTACTGGGTCTAGAAGAACTTTATTAGTTACAAGTTTGGATAATGATGAAGTAATAGCTGGTGATGCAGTTTCTCTTGGCGATACAAATGTAACAACAACTGATGACAATGGTATATTAGCAAGTACAACACTAGCTGGTGTAACTAGAATTGGTGGTAAAGTTGGGGATTCTGATACACTAGTAGATTTTGCTTCTGGACCGAGTAGTTCTACTACTTCAAATTCAATTGCTACTGCTGAAGACTTAACTGGGGCAGGTGCTAATCAATCTTTAGCTAATTTAACTGACGTAACACAAACAATTAACTCAAAAATAACAATTACTGGAACTAATAGTTTGGCTGCAGTTTCTTTTACTATAACTGGAACTGATGTAGATGGTAACGATCTAACCGAGACACTTCCTGGCGCCGCAGTGACAGCTACGAGTGCAAACATATTTGGAACTATTACTGGAATTACAGTAAGTGGTGCAGTTGCTTCAACTGTTACAGTTGGTGTACATAATACAATAGTTAATCAGGCAGCATTAGTTACTATAAAAAGCGGTGGAAGTGATGAAAGTGGAAAAACATTTACAGTAACTGGAACTGACATGTCCGGAAATGCTCTTATAGAAGTCATAAAAGGTCCAGAAGCCAACAAGGAAGTTTCTGGAAGACGAATATTTAGAACAATCACAGAGGTTTTGAGTTCGGGTGCAACAACAGGTCCAATCGAAATTGGTGTAAAAGCAGCAGATTCAGTTATTGTGACAGGCCAACTTGAGATGTCTTCAAGCAATAGCTTCACTGTTGTAGGTGAAGACGGTAAAGGTTTGTTTGAAGCATCACCTGGGGCAGCCTCTTTAGATAAACTATCTGGTGTAAACGTAAAGACAAGACAATCATCTATAGATGCATTACGTGTTTTAGATAGATCATTAGATAGAATTCATAAAGAAAGAGCAAAGTTAGGGGCATTAATGAGTCGAATGGAAAAAGCTATTAATAATCTCTCAAATGTTGCTTTAAATACAAATGCTTCAAGAGGAAGAATTGAAGACGCAGATTTTGCAAAAGAATCTGCAAGATTAACTAAAGCTCAAATTTTGCAACAATCAGCAATGGCAATGATAGCTCAAGCTGGAAAAGCACAACAAAATGTGCTGCAATTGTTGCAACAGTAATTGGTAACGGATTTATGTTCTGTAAAATAAAAATCCTGCCATGTACAAGTCGCTGATAAAGCGACTTATCCCAAAAAAGTAGAGCCCCTATTCTGGGGCTCTACTATTTTATTGTTCTGTAATTTAAATTGACATGCACATCTTAATTATTTTTCTGTGTAAAGCTCTAAATAATAG
>CACMYY010000059.1 GCA_902618025.1 uncultured SAR116 cluster alpha proteobacterium | reverse complement strand
AGGACTGAACTATGAATTCCCATAATCCCACCATTACAAACTTTTGAGTTAATTTTTTTATTTTCTACATCTTTATCTTCTAAAATTTCAATAGGTTGGTTTTGCTTAGAAAAAATTATTTTTCCATATTTATTTTTTTCAATTTTTTTAAAACCAGTTATAACCAACTTTGTTTTATTTGCGAGAGCTTTTGAAACTTTCTTAATAGTTTTAGAAGATATAAAAGGAGTATCTGCAAAACATATTATGACAATTCCTTCAAAATTTTTTAGTAATGGTATTGCTTTTTTTACAGCATCTCCCGTTCCTAAAGGTTTTTTTTGAATAACAGTATTTAAATTACTGTCTAAATTGCTAAATTTATCAAATTCTTCAGAAATAACTAAGATGGATTTTTTTATTCCTGCTGATTTATTAGCGTCAATTACCCATTGAACCATAGACTTGCCAGATATTAAATGAAAAGGTTTAGGAATATTGGACAACATCCTACTACCTTTTCCTGCACTCAATATTATTGAACAAATATCCATAAAAATGTTATATCTCTTATGTTTGTAAATATAAAGCTTTAAAATTAAATTTAAAAAACATATTAATGAAATTTTGAAGAAGGAGTATGTTATGTGTGGCGTTGTTGCAGTTATTGGAAAGCAAAATGCAAGTCAGCTTGTACTTGAAGGTTTAAAAAAACTTGAATATCGAGGTTATGACTCCGCAGGTATTGCTTCTACATATAATGGTAAACTTCAAGCTGTGAAATCAGAGGGCAAACTCATCCAATTAATTGATAAATTAAATCGACTTATTAGTGATAAATTATATTTTGATACCTCAGTAGCTTTAGGTCATACAAGATGGGCAACACATGGAAATATTGACGTTAAAAATGCTCATCCATTAATTAGCGAAAACAAAATAGCTGTCGTTCATAATGGAATTATTGAAAATTATGAATCTTTAAGAAATGAGCTTATTTTAGAAGGATATGAATTTAAAAGCCAAACTGACACTGAGGTTCTACCTCACTTGTTCATGAAATATATAAAATTAGGGAATAATTTGCTACAAGCAGGAAGACTTGTATTGGAAGATATTAAAGGTGCTTTTGCTTTTGTTGCAATGAGTTTGGATTTTCCTGATCAATTATTTGTATCTAGAAATTCTTCACCTCTGGCAATTGGTTTAGGCGATAAGTCAAATTTTATAGGTTCTGATGCTCATTCAATTGATCATTTAACTCAAAGGATAATATATTTAGAAGATGGTGACCATGCACTAGTCAAAGTAAATCAGATAGAGATTTTTCGTAAAAATAAAGAAGAAGTAAATAGAAAAATTATAAATATAAAAGCTGAAATTGGTCTAATCACAAAAGGTGGTTATAAACATTTTATGGAAAAGGAAATATTTGAACAACCTTCGGTTATTCCTCAAACAATTTCAACTTTTATAAAGGACAACTCTGAAATAAATATAGATCTTAATAAATTAGGTTTTAATAATAAAAGTACATTACTTATCGCAGCAGCTGGGACTAGTTACTATGCAGCAATTGTTGGTAAATATTGGATTGAAAATATTGCAAATTTGCCTGTTATTGTAGACTTAGCATCAGAATATCGATATCGCAAGCCGTCTGTTTTTGGTCAAAGTTCAATGTTAGTCATTTCTCAATCTGGAGAAAGCTTAGATACACTTATGGCCTTAAGACACGGAAAGGAACTTGGCCTCAATACAAACGCCATTGTAAATGTTGAAGGTAGCACAATAGACAGAGAAGTTGACTATAGTTTATACACCAGAGTGGGTTCAGAAATTGGAGTAGCAAGTACAAAATCATTTACATCACAACTCGCTGTTTTATTTATTATTGCAGTCGCTCTTGGGAAAAAATTCAACAATTTAAAACCAAGCCAAATTAAAAAAATTTGTAAATATATTAACATTATACCAAGTGTACTTGCACAAATGTTAACGATAGAAGACAAAATAAGGAAGATAGCACAAAATATTAAAAATTCAAAAAGTATAATTTTTCTAGGTAGAGGTCTTTTGTATCCTCTTGCCTTAGAAGGTGCACTAAAATTGAAAGAAATAAGTTATATTCATGCAGAAGGTTTTGCGGCAGGTGAAATGAAACATGGTCCAATTGCACTGATAGAAAATGATATTCCAGTAATTATGTTTTTGATATCAGATGGAAATGAAGATAAATCAATTAGCAATTTACAAGAAGCTTATTCACGAGGTGCTAAAATAATTTTAATTGCTGATAATATCTGTATTCAAAAAGCACCATTTGCTCATCTGACAGTTGAAATACCAAATTTTGATACAAATTTCAAATCTCTATTATCTCCTTTTTTAATGGCAATACCTGCGCAGTTGTTAGCTTATCATGTGGCTGTTGAAAGAGGTACTGATGTGGACCAGCCAAG
>CACMYY010000058.1 GCA_902618025.1 uncultured SAR116 cluster alpha proteobacterium | reverse complement strand
TGAAATAATTTTAGACCATTTAAAGTTAAAAGTTGTTGATGAAAATACTATTTTCCCAATTTATAAAAATGAAGAAGAAACACATTGGTTAATACTATCTGGAATTGGTCGAAGTAATGCAGCAGCTTCGACTGCATATCTCTATTTATATAGTAAAGCGTCAACACATACATCATGGATAAATATTGGTATTGCTGGATCTTATAAGGGTAATTATGGAGATTTATATTTAGTAGATAAAATTTCAACTTATCAAAGAAAAAAAAGTACATATCCATTAACAATGCCGAAAACATCATTGCCTAAGATGCATTTATTTACTTCTGATTTTGCTACATCAGATTATTCGAATCATGAATTGATTGACATGGAAGGAAGTGCTTTTTTTGATATTGCTAGTAAATTAACATCAAAAGAATTTATTTGTTTAATGAAAGTAATATCTGATGGTCCACAAAATGATATTAAAAAAATAACTAAGTCAAAAATAAGTAACTTAATAAAAGAAAATCTTTTGAAAATCATTGATGTTATTGCATACTATGAAAGACTTTCTGAGGAAGAATTTGTAATCACAGAAAAGCCCAAATTATTTTATAAAATTAAATCGAAATGGCATTTTTCAGCAACACAGTCCTATAGACTTGAATCTTTGCTGAGACGCATTGAGATTTTTTGCAATAATAAAGTTATAGAAGAAAAAATTAATCTTTGTGAAACTTCCAATTCAGTTATTTATGTTTTAAATTCAATGATTAAAAAACATTTAGTCAATTGGAGTAAAGTTTGATTGAAACAATATACGTTGAAAGAGCAATTAAAAATCATCCAAGAACAAAAAAAATATTAAAGAAATTTAAAAAATCTCGAATTATTTCAATATATAAATATGGAGAAATATTTAATAAAAGAAATCAAAATTTTAGAATTCAAAAGGCTAACCCAAGTTTAATTCTTGCTCATAAAAAAGATAGTTTTGTATTGCCAGCCCCTGAGGGATTTGGAATAGGTGCATCAAAAAATTTTTATTTTTCACATATGTATAATTGTATGTATGATTGTAGATACTGCTTTTTACAAGGAATGTATTCTTCAGCTAATTATGTGATTTTTGTTAATTTTGAAGATTTTGATATTGCCATTAAAAAGACCATAGAAAAAAATATAGGTTCAAAAGTTACTTTTTTTTCAGGTTATGATTGCGACTCACTTGCATTTGAGAATGTTACAGGATTTGCCGAACACATTTTATCATTTTTGAGCTTACATCCTCAAATTGAAATAGAATTCAGGACAAAAAGTGTTCAAAAAGAACCATTTTTGTCAATGAAACCAATTCAAAATGTCATTTTGGCTTATAGTCTAATGCCAGAATTGATGTCAAAGGCTTTAGACAACAAAGCTCCTTCGATTTCAAAACGTATTAATGTAATTTCTGAATTATCCTCAAGAGGTTGGAAAATAGGTTTAAGATTTGATCCTTTGATACATGGAAAAAATTGGAAAGAACTATACCAAGATCTTTTAGACAATATATACCAAAGTATCTCTATTGAAAATTTACATTCTGTTAGCTTTGGTTCATTGAGATTTCCCAAAAGAATGTTTAAAGATATTTTTAAACTTTACCCAAAGGAACCATTATTTGCAGGTCCACTATCTCTAAACAAAAAAATGATATCATATGACATTGAGATAGAAGAAGAAATGACTTCATTTTGTAAGAATTTGTCATTAAAGTATATAAATAAAGATCAAATGTTTAAGTGTTCTATTTAAATTTAATGGTAATTACTCATGAAAAATAAATGCGTTTTGGTCACTGGAAGTTCAAGCGGAATAGGTTATGAAATAACCTCAAAACTACTTGACTTAGGAGCAAAAGTAATTGGAATAGCTAGAAATCACGACAGATTCAAATTAGAAAATGAAAATTACATAACATATAATTGTGATGTAAGTGTTCATCCGAAATTAGAAATAATTTTAAAACAAATTTTAAAAAGTCATCCTGAAATTAATTGTCTCATTAGTAACGCAGGTTATGGTGATTTTGGTTCTCTTGAAAACTTTTCTAGAGTACACATTGAAAATTTCATATCTACAAATTTGACCTCACATTTGGTAGTAACCAAATTTTTATTACCTCATTTTAAAAGAATTAAAACAGGAGATATAGTTTTTATAGGATCTGAAGCAGGATTATTTGGGACAAAAAATGGAAGTCTTTATTGTGCTGCAAAATTTGGTTTAAGAGGGTTTGCGCAAGCATTAAGTAAGGATGTTGCACACAAAAATGTTAGGGTAAGTATAATAAACCCAGGCATGGTCAGGACTAATTTTTTTGAAAATTTAGATTTTGAGCCAGGAATTGATAAAGATAATGCCATTAGTGTTAATGATATTTCATCTTCGGTTGCTTACATACTTAATATGAGTAGAAATACCGTTGTAGATGAAAT
>CACMYY010000057.1 GCA_902618025.1 uncultured SAR116 cluster alpha proteobacterium | reverse complement strand
AGAAAGTGATAAGAGAACTTCTAAAATTGACTTGGGAATAGGGATATACAGAGATGAAAAAGGTGAGGCGCCTGTCTTTAAAGCAGTAAAAAAAGCTGAAACTTTATTGTTAAAAAACGAAGTTTCTAAATCATATAAAACACCAGCTGGAAACTCTGAATACTGTAAAAATATTTTAAAATTGGTTTTAGGAAAAGATATTCTTAATGAAAGAAATAACAAAATTGGCGCAATACAAATTCCTGGAGCAGGCTCTGGTTTAAGAATTGCTGGAGAACTTATAAAAAGTAAATTAAAAAATAAGCTAATATCTATACCCAATCCGACATGGGGACAACAAACTTTTATGTTTCAAAAATCTGGTCTAAAAATCACAAAACATAATTATTATGATATTTCAAACAATTTCTTAAATTTTGAAGAAATGATTTTAGATTTAAAAAAATTAAAATCGGGTGATGCATTATTATTACATGGATGTTGTCATAATCCAACTGGGGCTGATTTGAATATTGATCAATGGGAAGAAGTTGCCAAAATATGTAAAAAAAATGGAATTGTTCCATTTATAGATTTGGTTTACCAGGGTTTGGGCAAAGGCATTGATGAAGATGTATTAGGTATCAGAAAATTAGTTAAAATTGTACCTGAAGTAATAATAACTATTTCATCCAGTAAAACGTTTGGTGTATACAGAGACCGTTGTGGTTTGATAGCAGTTATTACTGATTCTAATCAGGTAAAAAGTGGCTCTTTAGAAACAATGTTAAGTGAAATTGCTCGTGAACTTTATTTTCATCCACCAGACCATGCTGCTGAAATAATAAATATTTTACTAGATGATGATATTTTAAAAAATGAATGGCTTTTAGAAATTTGTAGAATGCAGAAAAGAATAGTTTCTCTAAGAGAAAAGTTTTCAAAAAGTTTACAAAACAAATTTCAAACAGATTATTTTAGCTTTTTAAATGTTCAAAATGGTATGTTTTCACTTTTACCTATTTCTGAAGAAGGAATAATGACATTAAGAAAAGAAAATGGAATATACTTAATGCCTGATGGGCGAATAAATATAGCTTCTTTGCCAGAAAGTAAAATAGATTTTATAGCATCTAAAATTTGTACGTTAAAAGAATTTAAAAATAGGAAGGGTTAATTTGCGACAAAATCCTACAAATCGAAGTGATTATAATTATTTTTCTAGAATGTGCACAAGGTGGAATGACAATGATATTTATGGTCACTTAAATAACGTAATTTATTATGAGTTATTTGATACTGCAGTTAACAAATGGTTAATAGAGAACAATTTAATAGATATTAAAAATGGGAATAATATTGGTCTTATAGTTCAATCAGGATGTAATTACTTTTCTTCGTTTGAATATCCAGAGGATGTCGACGCTGGAATTAGAGTAACAAATATTGGAAATAGTTCCGTCAGATATGAGGTGGGTTTATTTAAACTAAATGATGATTTGGCATCTGCAGATGGATTTTTCATTCATGTGTATGTTGATAGAGTTAACAATAAACCAACAACTCTAGATTATGAATTTAAGAAAAAATTAGATACAATTTACGTTGACCTAAATAATTAAAGTTTTTCTATTTTAACAATCTCGTTTTCTTTAATTTTTTCAATATAACTTTTTTCGAAATTACTGTCTGCCCAAATATTACAAGGTGAAATTAATCTAATTTCATTTTCTTTTGAAACTGGAGTTTTACCATAACCAATAGCAATAGCAGACCCTCCATTCCAGAAAGCTATTTCTCCAAACTCAACTACTGCCCTAGCATTATCCTCTACTTCAACATCAACAGGGGTTTCGAAATAAATTTCTTCCCCCCATTTTTTCACTGTTGAAGTAAAAGGTGATGCGTCATATAACATATTTGCTGTTGGTGTGTCTCGTAAGTTTAAAATTAAGTTTTTATCTTTGAATTTTAAAACAATTTTTTTCATAAATAATTTTCTTTTTTTAAATTACTAATATAATAAAATTATAACACAATTTATTTAATTATAAAATGGGACTATAGCTCAGCGAGAGAGCACTTTGTTGACATCAAAGGGGTCACTGGTAATATTACGAGTTAAAATTTGCCAAACAAGCTAGTGTACAGGTTTGAAAAAGTACAAAGGCCTAGTGACTTTTAAAGCGTCATTATAGATTAAATTTACTTTGGTCTAGAAAATGAAATTTATTTTTCAAATGGGAAATTTTTAATTCCATATGTCTCATCCCTAGAGTTAAGTTCAGGCGTAGTATTGAAGTAATGCCTAAAAGCTTGCATTGCCATCCCTTCAATTTTCATTACTTTGGTAAATAAACTATCATCACTAGGAAATTTGATGAATGATATATAAACGGAACTTTCAAAAAAATCAGGCAAAGATGAATTAACTCCCGATTTTTTAAGATAATTCCTCATTTTTTTAAATTCAGGGCTATCTGTATTATATCTGGGACCAGCATGCTCACATGTTCCAGCTATTTTAATAAAA
>CACMYY010000056.1 GCA_902618025.1 uncultured SAR116 cluster alpha proteobacterium | reverse complement strand
AGAATCTTTCCGTAATCCATTTTACTCTAGCTTCATCGAACCAACTTTTTGCATTCTCTATTTTATCAAAGCAATAAACGCCCCCTGCTAAATTTTTGGAAGTATCACAGATATAGTTTTTTCTAATTAAACCTGGAGTTTCTTTGTATATTGGAGATGTTTCTAAAAATTTTTCTTTTAGAACGGTGTCAGTTAATTCTTTATCTATATTAAAGGTAACGACTGCGATTATCATCATAAATATCCTCAACGATTAATTTAAATTATTAATTTTTAACTCTTCAGAGTCAAATTCATGTACTACTATACCACTACTTCCTACTACTTTTGTTATAAATGTTTTAACAATAGGGATATAATGCTTTCTAGCATTTTTTGGCATTCAGCAAACGACTTTTCGTCTCTATATTCAAATAAAATTCCAACTCTAAATACACCTTCTTTATTCCATAGTTTTCTTAAAACTTTTCTCAACATTTCAGGCTTAATAAATTTTTTTACAACTTTAGGTATAAAAATTTCATTTGCCTTAACAATATATTGTTCGAGTTCATGGTCTTACATGAACTCTTTTATAGTATAATTTATTAATTTTGAGAATGTCACAAAATTTTCTATTTTTAATGTTATATTAATAAAACATAGAGTATTAAAGTTTATAATTATTGCTAATACACCTTTTATCTAAAGCTAAGCTTTCGGTCATAAGTTGATTAACAAAATACTAAATAGTATAAACTTCAATAGACTTTAGAGAAAATTTTGAGTTACATTAAATTATGCATGCAAGAATTGTAAAATTAACATTTATGAACGATTTTTCAAAAGAAGCTGCATCAGGTCTTTTGGTTGAATTAGGTAAAACAAAAGGATTTGCTGTTGGTATGCTTTTTAGGTTGTCTGTAGATATATCAGATACCCAGAGGTATTCAATGACGATTTGGCCAGATAAAACCTCGGAAGAAAAATCCTGGAAATTATTTGGAGAGGGAGTTTTAAAAAAATTAAGAGAAACTGGAGCAAGAGTTGAAATTTCAAGAGGTCCAATAAATGAAATGCATTTTTCTAAAGATTTAGATTTAAATAATTTTTATATTAACTAAGTTACCTTTTTGTTAAAAGGTTTTGTAGCTACAATGTAAATTCCAGATACAATGAAGATAACTGCAAACAAATCGAAACCAGAGAATTCAACGCCCACAAAAATATAATCTATTAAAATTGCTAAAATTGGAACAGCCATCACAGATATTGATGTAACATTTACTGAAAATTTTTGCAAAATAGTAAAATAAGCCCAATAGGTGTATGCACTAGATAAAAATATACCATAAATTATTATTAGTATGTGCCTATAATCTATCAACCCAAAATTATTTAAATCAAAGTATAATGCAAAGGGTATAATAGGAACTATACCTATTATTTGTTGCCATCCCGCTACAATTAATCCATCTGATTTAATCCCGCCATATTTTACGATCATAGTCCCTATGGCCCAGCTTAAACCTGCACATAAAGTAATAAGAAACCCAAACATATTGTTATAAATATTTATTTCTAAAGACAGAAATAGTATTCCTGTCATTCCAAAAATTAGTGAAATTATTATGGAAATATTAATTTTTTCATAACCAAAAATAGATGCAAAAATTGTAGCCCAAACTGGCATGGTATATGTTAAAACTGCTGCTCTTCCTCCGCCAAGCAAGTTTATCCCATAGAGCATTAAAACCTGCCACAAAGTCACATTAAAAAAACTAATTAATAAAAGAGGTTTGATGTCAGTTTTGGGAACGTAAACTGTTTTTACCTTTTTAAATCCAAGAAATAACAATAGAGCAAACGCTGGCACGCCAATGATTACTCTAAAGCTTAAAGGAGGAATTGCCTCAATGGCAATCTTAAACAAAGACCATACTGAAGTCCAAACTAAGATTAAAAGAATTAATAAGAAAATTGGTAAAAATTGTTTTGAAAGGTTTAATCCTATCATAATAACTATCTCTTATTTAATAAACTTGGTTATAAATCACAAAAAAAAATACAATCAAGTAGCCTAAGACCATCTAGACATTCTATTAGATATGCATTATTTTTTAAAAATATAAAGGAGATATTTATGCTTGTTGTTGTTTCACCTGCAAAAAAACTTAATATGAGTTTAGTTCAAGGCTTAAATGTATCAGAGCCTTATTTTAAAAAAAATGTTGATGAGTTAGTGAATGTCGTTCGCGATTTAAGTTTAAAAGAATTAGAAAAATTAATGGATATTAGTACTAATTTAGCAGAATTAAATAAAAAAAGGTTTAATGAGTTCGGCAATCAACAAAAAAAAGCTGCAGCTTTTGCTTTTGCAGGAGATACATATAAGGGATTAAGTGTTGAAAATTTAGAAAAGAATGATCTGGAATTTGCTCAAAAACACTTGAGAATTATTTCTGGTTTATATGGTTTATTAAGACCTTTGGATGAAATTGAACCTTATCGATTAGAAATGGGAAGCAAGCTTAAAGGAAAACATGGCTCCTCATTGTATGAATATTGGGGTAATAAAATTTCTGAAAACTTAAATCAACATGCAAAAACAATAGGGAGTGAAATTTTAGTTAATTGTGCTTCTAACGAATATTTTAACGCCATAGATACCAATAATTTGTCATTAAAAGT
>CACMYY010000055.1 GCA_902618025.1 uncultured SAR116 cluster alpha proteobacterium | reverse complement strand
GGTGAATGCCACAATTAATAAATTTGGAAAAAAGCTGCCTCCAGTTAAGACTGGTCAACGTTTTGGAGAGGAAATAAAAAAAGATAAAAAAGTTGGACTATTTTCAGAAAGACGTTTTTTAATATTTACCAAAAGAGGTCCAATTGAAATAGCTTTTAGACCAATTCATTATGCTAGTTTATTAATGACCACTGTTATAGGAC
This sequence comes from uncultured SAR116 cluster alpha proteobacterium, assembly GCA_902618025.1. Taxonomy (GTDB): domain Bacteria; phylum Pseudomonadota; class Alphaproteobacteria; order Puniceispirillales; family Marisalimonadaceae; genus Marisalimonas. The sequence continues at coordinate 2,822 of CACMYY010000055.1, read as the reverse complement.
TTACAAGTATTTTATATTGGTCTGCAAAAGGGATTTACTCAGCAATAGATGTTGCGAAAAAAAATGATATAATTACTGAGGCCTCAGCAAATATCAGCAGTCCAATAGAAAATGATTCAGATACATTTGGAAATTTAAGTATAAAAGATCAATCAAATATTACATTACCAATTCCTAAAAATTATTCATCAACAGAAAGAAATGATATTATTCCTTCCGAACTTACGAATAGTCAATATGAAGATGACAATAAAAATAATTTGAGTTTTCAGACGAAAAAAAAACTTAGAAATAATACCAATAAAGGAACTAAAAAAAGTAAAGATGATATAATAACTCAAAATGCAGGTATAGATTTATTCAATAAAACCATGAGAAATCAAAACTTACCAACTAATTTTACAATTCCTAATAAGGACGAAAGTAATATTTTTATTTCCGAGAAGTCTATATCTAATGAAATAAATGAAGATTTAATTCCACAACCCCCTAAACTCAACGAGAAAGTCAAAACAATTCGCTTTTTAGCTTCTGTTGACAATGAATTAAAGCAAATGGAAAATGTTTTCAAAGCCATTAATGTGGAGTTGAATGATAATAACCTAGAAAATTTAAAATTAATTTTGATGAAAAATAAGTCTTTTGATCCTGACAGTGATGATTTTTTTAGAAAGCTTAAAGCACGTATAAACTTGCTTTCAATTTATAAAGACGCACTTCAGAATATTCCATTAAAACCGCCAATGGAACATTACTATGTTTCAAGCCCGTACGGTCCGAGAAAACATCCTGTTACAGGAAAATATAGAATGCACCATGGCATAGATTTAGCTGGAACTTGGCAAGAAAATGTTTCTGTTTCTGCAGATGGGACAGTAGTATTTGCTGGATATCATGGATCTTTTGGAAAAGTTATCAGAATAAAGCATAACTATGGAATAATGACTACATATGGCCATTTAGCAAAAATTAATGTAAGAAGAGGTGATTTAGTTAACGAAGGTCAAGTAATAGGAAAAATGGGCCGTACAGGTAAGGTAAAGGGTGCACACTTACACTATGAAATATCTGTTAATGGCAAATCACAAAATCCTGCTATATATATAAAAATTGGAAGAAATTTACTTAGCAGAACAAGCTTAAAAAATTATGCTAATGAAATCTTAAATTAATATCTTTGGCATGGCAAATGCATAAACTAGTAAAAACAAAAGGATAGAAAAATTGTCTTTAAAAAAAGTTTATAAATCTACAAATAATAAATATTTGTTAAATAACTTGAATGAATTTATCATTCAAATTGATTACTTTGATCAAAAGGGTATTAAAAAATATAAGAATAAAATACCTTTGAGCTATATATTAAACCCTAACATTGTTAATAATCAAACTTCCGTTTGAGTTTATGCTTATTAAATAATTAATTTGATGCAAATTTCATTAATCTTGCCTGCCTTCTTCTTTGAGAGCTAGAAGGTATATTTAACATATCTCTGTATTTTGCCACTGTTCTTCTAGCGACATCCATCCCTTCTTTGTTTAAAATTACAGCCAATTTGTCATCACTTAATGGTTTTCCAGCAATTTCTGAAGAAATTAGAGTTTTTATAGTTTCTCTAACTGCAGAAGCGGCATGCAATTCAGAGTTTTCAGAACCAGATATTGATGCAGAGAAGAAATTTTTTAATGGCATTATGCCCCATTCTGTCAAAATTAATTTACTATTAGTGACTCTTGAAACTGTACTTTCATGCATTCCAATTGCATCTGAAATATCCTTAAGTATCATTGGTTTCATGTGACTAAAACCGTGCCTAAAAAAACCAACTTGTTTTTTTACAATCTCAGAAGTTACTTTTAAAATAGTTTTATTTCTTTGTTCTACAGCTTTTTTTAACCACCGTGCTTCTCCAATTTTATCTATAGCAAATGTGTTACCTTTTTCATCGAAAGTATAATTATCAATTTCATCAATGTAACTTTCATCAAGATTAACACTGGGTAATGTAGAACCATTTAAATCAACTCTCCACCCTTTGTCTGATCTTTTTACTATTATGTCTGGTTGATCAATCTTTGTGTTTTCTTGATTAAACGGTTCTGCAGGTTTAGGATTTAATGTTTTTAAAACATTAATCATTTCAAAAAGTTTTGTTTCTGAAACTTTGCAAATTTTACTAATTTGTTTAAACTTCCCTAATGGTAAAATATGAAGATTTTTAAGAAGTAGTTCAAAGTGACTATTAAATTTTTTGTTTTCAATTAGTTGAATTTTTAAACACTCTGCTAAATTTTGAGCGAATATACCAATTGGTTCTAGACTTTTTAATTTCTTAAGTATTTGTTCAACTTTGGATATATCGACATTTAAGTCTTTTGCAACTTCATTTGTTGAATTAATAAACCAACCGCTTGGATGAAGATAATCTATCATTCCAATTGCAACAGTTTTGTCAACATTATTATCAAGGTTTAGGTTAATTTGATTAACGATATGTTCCCTTAGTGAAATTTTGTACTGAAGTGTTTTTTCTATAACTTCTCCTGCTGATACAATATTTCCTGACTTAATAACTTCTTTTTCATAGAGTTTTTTATTTTCTGTATTAGAATTTGAAGAAATATGCGTATCAAAAGTATTGTCTAAATCAATTTTACTTTCTTTTTTTAACGGATCTAAAGAATTAGTCATATTGTCACATACATTAATATCTTCTTTTTCAACATTTTTGTTAATGATTGATTGACTGTTTTCTTTTAAAAATGGATTCTCTAATTGTGCTTTATCAATAAATTCTGCAAGTTCTATATTTGTTAATTGT
>CACMYY010000054.1 GCA_902618025.1 uncultured SAR116 cluster alpha proteobacterium | reverse complement strand
TTTGGGCATTGCCATGTGGATTAGACCATAAAAAAATGCCCTTTGGTATTCAGTTAATTGCTCCATCGGGAAAAGACGTAGAGTTGTCTGAGATTGCAAAGAGCTTAGAATCTATTTTAGTTACAAATGAAGCTACAAAAAGACCCGTACCACAAATAATTTAAGGTTTAAAAATGATTGAAACAAGATTAGATAAAAATTTCAAAATTAAAGGTTTTTTTGATAAGGAAACATCCACTATCAGTTATGTAGTTTATGACGTGACATCAAAAAAATGTGCTGTAATAGATAGTGTTTTAGATTTTGATTTTTCATCAGGGTCTATAGATTATCATAACGCTGAAAAAATTATTTCTTATATTGAAAACATGAAACTAGATCTTGAGTGGCTTATTGAAACACATGTTCACGCAGATCATTTGTCTGCATCTCCATATATTCAGAAAAAACTAGGTGGAAAAATTGGTATATCTGAAAAAATATCTGATATACAAAATATTTTTGGTAAAACATTTAACGCCGGAACTGAATTTCAAAGGGATGGTAGTCAATTTGATAGATTATTTAAAGATAATGATGAATACAAGATTGGAAGTATTAAGTGTAAAGTAATCAATACTCCAGGACACACACCAGCATGTACTGCACATGTAATTGGAAATTCTATTTTTGTAGGTGACACCTTATTTATGCCAGATCTTGGTAGCGCTAGAGCTGATTTTCCTGGTGGGGACGCTCGTGAACTTTATAGATCGATTCAAAAAATATTAAGCTACCCAGACGATACCCTAATTTTTGTTTGCCATGATTATCCACCTACATCACGAAAAGTTGAATGGGTTACAACAGTGGGTGAGCAGAAAAAAAACAATATTCATGTAAAAACTTCAATTGGAGAAGATGAATTTGTTAAAATAAGAGAGGCAAGAGACAAAACGTTAAGCATGCCTAAACTCATAATACCATCAATTCAAGTCAATATGAGAGCTGGAAATCTTCCACCCGCAGAGGACAATGGAGATGTCTTTATCAAGGTACCAATCAATAGCATGAAAAATTTAGTCTAATTCTTTTAAGACAGATTGAACAATATCAAAAATTTTATCTATATCATGATTTTCTGCAATTAACGGGGGAGAAAATGCGAGTGTATCTCCTGTCACTCTTAGCATTAAACCTTTATGCCAAGCTTTTTTCATAGCTTCATATCCTCTAGCGCCTACAGCTCCTGGCCTCGGAGCAACTTCTATTGCAGCTACTAAACCTAAGTTTCTTATATCAATTACATTTTTATCATTTTTAAGCTGGTGAACAATGTTCTCTAAATATTTAGCTGTTTTACCAGCCTTATTGAACAAGTCCTCATCTCTATAAATATCTAGTGCAGCAAGACCGGCTGCAGATGCAATAGGATGTCCTGAATATGTATAACCATGAAAAAGTTCTATGGGCATATCTGCTTCGTCCATCATGGTATCATATATTTCTTTAGACACTACAGCAGCACCCATAGGAATAATTCCATTGGTGATTGCCTTTGCACACGAAATAATATCAGGAGTAACGCCAAAATACTCTGAGGCTGTTGCTTTCCCAAGGCGACCAAAACCTGTTATAACTTCATCAAAAATTAATAAAATGTCGTGTTTGTCACATATTTCTCTTAGTCTTTTTAAATAATTTTTTGGAGGCGGTAAAACTCCTGTAGAACCTGCTACAGGCTCTACAATCACAGAAGCAATATTGGATGCATCATGAAGTGCGATAATGTCTTCCAATGTATCTGCCAAATAATCACCATGTTCAGGTGAACCTTTAGAAAATCTATTCTTTTCTGGAAGAAATGTGTGGGATATATGATCTACACCCGTTAGCAATGATCCAAAATATTGTCTGTTTCTCGGCATCCCACCAACTGAAATCCCACCAAATCCAACACCATGGTAACCTCTTTCGCGACCAATTAACCTTGTCTTAGTTCCTTTACCTCTAGCACGATGATACGCTAAAGCTATTTTAAGAGTACTATCAACAGCTTCAGAACCAGAATTTGTAAAAAAAACATGGTCTAAACCTTTTGGAAATATATCAGCAACACGACTTGCAAGTTCAAATGATTTTGGATGGCCATATTGAAAACTTGGAGCAAAATCCAAAGTTGCGGCTTGCTCAGAAATAGCAGATGTTATTTCTGGTCTATTATGTCCTGCATTAACACACCATAATCCTGCTGCACTATCTAGAATATCTTGCCCAGTTTCACTTTTGTAATACATACCATCAGCTGCAACAACCATTCTGGGATCTTTCTTGAAATCCCTATTAGCCGTAAATGGCATCCAGTAAGATTCTAAATTATTTAATCTTTTCATTATAAATCTCCAAGAGCTAAATCTTACAAATCGCTAATGTACTATTCTGACAACATGTATTAATAACGTCAAGTTAATGATTTTTAAATTAAAAAAATTGATCATTAACATCTCCAAGACTTGGAGCAGAAGCTCTTTTTTGGTCTTTTCTAAATTGCATATCTACAGGTATAGGAAGAGCAGGAATTTCATCACCTAAATTATTTAAGATTTTGTTTTCAAAAATCTTTCTAACTTTGAAGTGGTTGTCATTGATTGCTTCTTCCATTGATTTAACAATTGAGCAGCAACAATCTGCTTTGTTAAATACATCAAGCCAGTAATTTTTTTCTTTTTGTCCGATGATTTTTCTAATTTCTTGAATGACCTTTTTTTGATCATTCTGCATTATAATAAATTTTTTTGGGAGTTCTATTGCCTCACAAAACTTATTCCAAAATCTATCCTCTAGGGGCGCTGCAGCTACATAACTTCCATCACTTGTTTTGTAGATATTATATCTAGGAGAACCTCCAGATAAAACTCCATCACTATTGCCTGGCCATTTGTTATGAGCAAACCCAGAACCTAAACCCCAAAACATAAAAGGAAAAAGATTTTCTGTCATAGATACATCTATATATGAGCCTTCTTTTTTTAAATCCCTTTTTCTTAATGCTAATAAGATATTAATTACAGCCGGATAAGATCCACCCGCTATATCTGCTACGAGTGCTGGCGGTACAACGGTAT
>CACMYY010000053.1 GCA_902618025.1 uncultured SAR116 cluster alpha proteobacterium | reverse complement strand
AAAAAATTGGTTCTAACTTAAAAGAAGTTTTTGAGAAGCAAACTTTACTTCTCATTAATAGTAAAATACAAGATGATAAAAGTTTAGGTGAAAGGGCTTTACTAGAAAAATTACTAAATTATTTAGTTTTAGCTAATAGTATGCTTGGAATGAAGATATCAAGAAGTATTTCAACTAGTGAGAATATGACACTTTCGATCATAGGGTTAAAAGCACTTTGTTTGGGCAATAGTGAAACAGCATTAGAGTATTTAAATGTTTTTTATAAAAAATGGCAAAATAATAGTCTAGTTGTAGAAAAATGGTTTGAAATAATGTCTAGTTTAAATATAGGTTCTCAAGGTTTAAAATTTATTAAAGATTTACTAAAGCACGAAGCTTTCGATTTTAAAAACCCAAACAACCTTAGAGCTGTATTAAGTACATTTCAAAGAGAAAATATTTTGTTGTTTCACGCAAATGACGCCTCCGGATATAAATTCATATCAGAACAAATTGTAACCATCGACAAAAATAATCCACAAGTAGCAGCCAGATTAATTCTCCCACTCACAAGATTTAACAACTACACAAGTGAGAGGAAAAATAAAATTAAAAATATTTTAAAGAATATAAATAAACAAATGATTTCAGTTGATTTATCTGAAATAATTGAGAAAGCATTGATTTAATTATTTTTATTTAAGAAGTCCGGGATTTTTCCACTTTCTTTAAAATTTAAAAAATTTTCTACAGGTAAAAGACTTATTTTGGATTTATTATTTTGTATTACTTTGCCTATATTTTTTTTAACTCGAATTAAGTTTTGATTTGAAAGATTTTTAGAAGAAACTATTTGGTTGATATCAATCTTTTTCACTTTTGCTTTTATAAGTTTTTCTATTAATAAAATATTTTTATCATCACTTTTATCAAAAATTGTATATGCCTTTCCTTTTTTACCAGCTCTTCCTGTACGACCAATACGATGAATATAATCTTCAGGGTTATTTGGAACGTCATAATTGAAAACATGGCTTAAATTATCAATATCAATGCCTCTTGCTGCGACATCAGACGCGATAAGAATTTTAGCTGATCTGTCCTTAAATTTGTCAAGAGACTTAATTCTTAAACTTTGATTCATATCCCCATGTAAACAAACTGTTTTAAATTTATTTTTGTTTAAAAATTTACTAACCTTGTGAACGTCAGTTTTTTTATTACAAAAAATCACTGCACTTTTTACATCATAGATACATAGAAGTGTTTTAAGATCATTCATTTTATTTATTGCATTAGTTTTAATAAACGTACTTTCTATGTTTGCCGAAATTGAAGAATAAGGATGTATAGAGATTTCTTTTGGATTTATTAACATATTTTTACCTATATTTAAAATTTCGTTTGAAAGAGTTGCAGAAAAGAATAATGTCTGTCTTATTTTCGGTAATAATTTGTTAATTTTTATAATATCTGGAATAAAACCCATATCTAACATTCGATCAGCTTCATCAATTATAAATATTTTTATGTCTTTTATTAAAACTTTCCCGCGTTCTATATGATCCAATAACCTTCCAGGTGTTGCTACTATTACGTCCACACCTTTTGATAACTTAATTTCTTGATCTACAAAAGACACTCCGCCAATTAATAATGCTATTTCTAGATTGAGATATTTATTTATTTTTTTAAATTCCTCAGATACTTGCATAGCCAACTCTCTTGTTGGGGCTAATATAAGAGCTCTTGGCATTCTAGATTTAGATTTCCCAAAGTTTAAAATTTCTATTAAAGGTATTAGAAAAGATCCAGTTTTGCCCGTACCTGTTTGTGCACACCCTAAAATATCTCTTCCAATTAAAATATAAGGTATAATTTTTTTTTGGATATCGGTTGGTTTTTTGTAACCAATTTCGTTGATGGACAGCAAAAGTTCATCACACAAGCCTAAATCTTTAAATGTCACTTTTTTTCCTTTTAAACATAAATTTAGTTAAATCACTTAAAAATATTAAATAATTGCTAATACAATAATTTATTAAATATCAAATTCATTAACATTAATTGCGTTTTCTCTAATATACTTAAACCTAAGCTCAGGTTTTTTTCCCATTAGAATATTTACTAAACCATCAACTTTTCTTCTTTCATCAGCTTCATTTATATCTCTTTTAGGGACAGTTACTTGAAGTAATTTTCTTGTTTTTGTGGACATTGTTGTTTCTTTTAACTGCGTGGGTGGCATCTCACCTAACCCTTTAAAACGACTTACTAATCCCTTACCATTAAATTTTTCATTTATAATATCATTTTTACTATCTTCATCTTGGGCATAAAATGATCGGCCATTAAAAGTGATTCTATACAATGGAGGTTGAGCTATATATAAATGCCCTTTTTCAATAATTTCTGGGTAATAATTATAAAAAAAGGTTAATAGCAAGGCAGCAATGTGAGCTCCATCAACATCTGCATCTGTCATAATTATTATTTTATTATACCTAAGATTGTCTATACTTTTTGATTTACTATGATCTAACCCTATAGCTTGTTTTAAATCATTAATTTCTTGGTTTTGTAACAGTTTTTCGTTTGAAGCACTTGCAACATTTAATATTTTACCCTTTAAAGGTAATACTGCTTGTGTAATTCGTTCTCTAGCTTGTTTTGCAGAACCTCCTGCACTATCTCCTTCAACAATAAAAAGTTCAGTTTTTTCAAAGCTATCACTTGAGCAATCAGCTAATTTTCCAGGTAAACGAATTTTTTTTGAGATAGATTGTCGTGATATTTCCTTTTCTTTCTTTTTTCTTTTTCTTTCTTCATAATTAATAATTGTTCGATTCAGTAATGCTTCTCCAACCTCTTTGAAATTAGACAACCAGGTCTCAAATCTATCTTTGATAGCTGTCTCTACAATTTTTGTTGTAGAAGAGTTTACAAGTTTTTCTTTTGTTTGACCTTGAAATTGAGGTTCTTTAATAAATACGGATAAAATAGACCCTGTAGAAATCATCAAATCATCATATATGATCTCTGCAGATTTTTTGAAACCCTTTAACTCAGCAAAATTTCTAATTCCTTTTGTCAATGCAAACCTTAAACCTGTCTCGTGAGTTCCACCAAGTGAAGTATGAACAGTATTGCAGAAAGTGTCAGTAAAACTTGTTTGATTGTCAGTTAACCAACTTATTACCCATTCTAC
>CACMYY010000052.1 GCA_902618025.1 uncultured SAR116 cluster alpha proteobacterium | reverse complement strand
GCATTAGGACTTTTTTTGGTTATGGGAATGGCTGGAGAAGATATAGCAAAAGGGAATATGTCTGTTGGAGACTTTGTGGTCGTTAATACTTTTTTATTACAATTATATTTGCCATTAAACTTTTTAGGTTTCGTTTATAGAGAAATTAGACAGTCATTATTAGATATGGGTAGAATGTTTGCTCTTGTAGATGAAAAGCCTGATATAATTGATCAAGAAAATGCTTATGAATTAAGAGTTAAAAATGGAAAAATTGAATTCATTAATGTAAATTTCTCATTTGGCAAACGCAAAATTTTAAACAACTTAACGTTTACTATAGAATCTGGAGAAAAAGTTGCTATTGTAGGGCCAACCGGTGCTGGTAAATCTACTATTTCAAAGCTTTTATTTAGATTTTATGATCCATCTTCAGGTAAAATTTATATTGATGGTCAATGTATAGCTGAGGTAACTCAAAATTCTTTAAGATCAAATATTGGAGTGGTTCCTCAAGACACTGTCCTATTTAATGATACAATTAAATATAATATTGCTTATTCAAAACCTTATTCTTCTATGAAAGAAATTATAAATGCCGCTAAGTTATCTTCTATAGATAAGTTTATTTCAAACCTTGAAGCGGGATATGAAACTTTAGTAGGAGAAAGAGGATTAAAACTATCAGGAGGTGAAAAACAAAGAGTTGCTATTGCTAGAGCTCTTTTAAAAAATCCTCAGATATTTGTGTTTGATGAGGCAACATCTGCACTAGATACTAAAACTGAAAAATCAATTGAAAAATCTCTTAAAAAATTTTCTAGTAAAAATACAACACTCATAATAGCCCATAGATTATCAACAATTATTGATGCAGACAAAATTATTGTATTAGATAATGGAGAAATTGTTGAAGTCGGTTGTCATCAAGAACTTTTAAACAAGAACGGTTTGTACGCAGAAATGTGGATTAGACAGCAAGAAAATATTAACTAAAATCAGCCAATTGAAAATTGCTCTTTTAGATATTTATCCTCCATGCTATTCGTTTTGTCATAAAGAATTCGAAGATTTATATCATTCTTTTGAGTAATAGAAACTTTTGATATATTTTTTACATCAAAGGCATCAGCACTCGCACTTACTGGTCTCATTTTAGGATTAATAATATTGAACTCTATTATCGAATTGTTCTTGATCAATGCTCCTCTCCATCTTCGTGGTCTGAAAGGGCTTATTGGTGTAAGTGCTAAAATTTCTGAACCAATCGGTAATATTGGACCATGGGCAGACAGATTATATGCAGTTGACCCAACTGGTGTTGCAACCATAATTCCATCACATGTTAACTCATTTAATCTTTCTGTATCGTCAATTTTTATTGAAATGATGGCACTTTGGTGGGTTCTTCTAAATAAAGCAACCTCATTAATAGCGAGTTCGGTATGTTTGTGATTTTTTGTATCTAAAGCTATCATTTCAAGCGGGTGAACAATAATCTCATTAGCCTCTTTCAATCTATCAATTAGGTTTGAATTATTATATTCGTTCATCAAGAACCCTATATTACCTCTATTTAATCCAAAAACTGGAATGTCATAAAAGATACTTTCACGCATTGCAGCTAACATAGCCCCATCTCCACCAACAGCAACAATAACCTCTGCTTGAGAAACTTCTACTTGTCCATATAACTTAAATAATTCATTAGAGACTATTTTAGCTTTTTTGTTTTTAGCAATACTAAAGTGAATCTTCAAAATTTTTTGCCCTTTTTGTGGAATTTATAATAAATTCAAGTTAAAACATTATCATATTAAATGGTGATTTATATGAAAGCAATAGAAACAGCATTAAGTTTAACTCAAGCTTATAAGCTTGGTATTGAGAGATTTGAAAAAATGCTAGGAAATGAATTTGCAAAAGCTGTAGAATCCATGAATAAAACATCTACACATATTATTGTTTGTGGCATGGGAAAATCAGGGCTTGTTGGTAGAAAAATTTCATCAACACTTGCATCTACAGGTACCCCTAGCATTTTTCTTCATCCAACCGAAGCTATTCACGGAGATCTAGGAAAGGTTCAAAAAAAATCTGTTGTTCTCTTAATCTCATATTCAGGAGAGACAGGTGAAATAATTGCTTTAATTCCAGCATTGAAAAGGCTTGATGTTAATATAATAGCTTTAACAGGAGTTAAAAATTCAACTTTAGCTGCTAAATCCAACATAGTTTTGGACACTTCGGTTGATAGAGAGGCATGTCCATTAAATTTAGCGCCAACAACTTCTACGATGATAACAATGGTTCTAGGGGACGCCCTAGCTGTTTCATTAATGGAATTAAAAAACTTTAAACAAGAAGATTTTGCTTTAACTCATCCTGGAGGATCTCTTGGTAAAAGATTGTTATCAAGTGTTAAAGATGAGATGAAACAAAATAATTTACCATTTATTAATCAAAATTCTATAGTTCAAGACGTTTTAGTTAAAATGACAGAAGGTCGCCTTGGCCTTGCCCTTGTTGGGACAAAAGAGGAATTAAAGGGTGTGATTACAGATGGAGATATTAGAAGAGCTTTAATTGATAATAAAAATTTTTCTGAATTGAAGGCCAAGGATTTAATGAATTCAAATCCGTTAACATCTCTTGAAAGTGACAATTTACAAGTTGCAGAAATGAGAATGAGAGAAGCAAAAGTACAGTGTTTAATAGTAAAAAATCAAATAAATGAAGTAGTGGGCGTTATTCAGATTTTTGAATAAAAGCATGTTACCAAAAATGGATATTTCTTTATTTGATTATGAATTAAATTCAAATTTAATTGCGCAAAAACCATGTGTGCCAAGAGATAATTCAAAACTATTAAATTGTACAGAAGAGGTTGTTAAAGATCTTCTTTTTAAAGATTTACCTACAATTTTAAATGCTGGTGATGTGTTAGTATTTAACAATACGAAAGTTATACCATCTCGTTTGTTTGGCAAAAGAGATGCGGTTAATATAGAAGTAACTTTACATATGAAAATAAAAGATAATTTTTGGAAAGCATTTTTGAAACCTGGCAGAAAGTGTAAAATCAATGAAACCATTATGTTTCAAAATGATTTAAAGGCTAAAGTTATTGAAAAATATGTTGAAGGTGATGTGTTACTACATTTCAATAAAAATGATGAAAATATTCTTAAGGATGTTGTTTATCAGGGTCAAATGCCACTTCCTCCATATATAAAAAGAAATCAAAAAAATAAAAGTGATGATATAGATTATCAAACAATTTTTGCTGAAGAAGATGGAGCAGTTGCAGCTCCTACTGCTGGATTGCACTTTACTAGTGAGTTAATTCACAAATTAAAATCTAAAGGAGTTTTGTTTGCTCCCATTACGCTTCATGTAGGTG
>CACMYY010000051.1 GCA_902618025.1 uncultured SAR116 cluster alpha proteobacterium | reverse complement strand
GTACCAGTTCTACCTAATCCCGCCTTACAATGTATGATAATATTTTTTTCTTTTTTTAAAAAATTTTCTAGATCCGAGAGAAGTAAATTTAACTTTAAAAGTGAATTTTTAGTAGGTATATTAAAATCATTAATTGGAAAATGTAACCAAATGAAATTATTTAATTTAATTTCCTTTATTAAATTTCCACATCCTAGTGATTTTAATTCTGATGTTTCCGTGAGAGATAAAACAACATTAACGTTATGATTTTTAAAAATTTTCAATGTTTTTTGAATCCCAATAATTTGATTATTAGTATCTAATAAAGTGCCAGGACAACCACATAATCCTAACTTTCCAAAATTTTGAGAATAATGAAATTCATTAAAGAAAATATTTTTTAATGGTAACCATGTAATTAGATCATCTTTGGCCAATTCATATATTGATTTAATTTCCATATATATAATTATATTGTTATTGATTACAAAAATATTAAAGTTTATTTTATTAATTGAAATTTGGTTATTATCAATGTGAATAGACTGTAATAACTCTTATATTTTATCCCAATATTTGCGCCAATCTTTATCCAAATGTCCGTGGTTATTTTTAAAAAATTTTAGATTAAGAACTTGAAAGATTCTTCAAGACTAGTTTCAAGGCATAATTATCATTTTTTGCAAAGAAATGACTAAGTTAATTATGAAATACATGATATTAAAATTTTATAAAATTATATTCTTCAAGGTTTAATCATTGGATATATCAACTAACTCAAATGAAGTTGCCCTAATAGTAAGTTTTGCTTTTTTTGTTGCCGGTGTTGTTAAAGGGGTAATTGGAATTGGTCTTCCAACAACAGCAATTACAATTATGACTTTTTTTGTTTCACCATTAATGGCATTAGGACTTAATCTAATACCAATGACCGTTGCAAACATTTGGCAGTTGAGTAAGGCAGATAATCCTAGAGAATTAGTAAAAAATTATAAATATTTCGCTACGTCGTTGGTAGTTTGTATCTTAATTACTTCTTTTTATGCAAATCAAATTGGAGACGATGTAGTTCGTCTCATTTTTGCGGTTGCAGTTCTTTTATTTGTTTGTCTGCAAGTTTTTGGTTTTAATTTTAAAATGAAACCTAATCATGACAATTTTTGGCAAGGTGGTCTTGGGGCATTAGGAGGTTTAGTAGGAGGTGCAGCATCAATATGGGCAGTTCCAGTAACTATGTATTTATTAATGAAAAATGTAAAACCTAAACAATTTGTTGATGTTAGTGGTTTTTTAATAACCATTGGGTGTATACCTGTATCAATTGGATATATAGCAACAGGTGTTTTTCAGCCTAATATGTTTATTTATGGAGCTCTTGGGTCAGTGGTTGCAGTAATAGGGTTTCAAATAGGAGAAAAGCTTAGAAATAAAATAAATGCTAAAACATTTAAAAATTTGTTACTCATTTTTTTTAGTATATCAGCTATTAACATGATTATACGATCATTGTTAGAATATAATATTTTAAATTAAATTATCTTAATCTCTACTTCTGATAGATCCTCAACTTTATATATTATGTGATCACCTTTATTAGGAGCACGAGTCTTAATCACGCTTCCGGTAATTATAACACTATCTTTTGGGATACTTCTTCCCAATGAAGTTAATAGGTTCGAAACCCAAGATAATGACTCAAGTGGGTTAGCGTCCTTTATCATTGCATCTTGGGGAATTTCATCATTCCAAAGTAATTGTGATCTAATAATATCTAGGTTTAATTTTTCCCAATTTGGAAGTTCTTTGCCCATAACTATACCAGAACACCAAGCATTATCTGTTATCATTGATAGCGGATTTATATTAGAATAATCTGCATTTCGATCTATAATTAATTCAAAAGCAGGTGACAGGGATTTTATAAATTCTCTAATATTATCTTTATTAAATGGTCCCATTTCAGGTTTCAAATCATCTGATAATGTTACAGCTATTTCGAATTCTAACCCTAATCCATGAAAGTTTTCTAATTCAAAGGTTGAAGGACTTGACTTGATTTCATTTACAAAAATACCACCAGCAACAGGATGGTCTATCCCACATAATTGTTGCTGCACTTTAGAGGCTAAAGCAATTTTAAAACCACCCAAGCTACCTCTTCCAGAATTTTCTTGAAAGATTTCTTGTATTTTATAAGCTTCATCAAAATCTTTAGGCATTAATGTTTCTGGTAAGTTTTCATAGTTTTGTTTTGAATCATGTTGGTCCAACATAAATTGTGCAATTTGCTCTAATCTATTCATAATTAATCCTTCACAAAAATCATGTAGAAATATATTATAAAAAATTTATATTATTACAAACTATAGTTTGATATTATAGAGATCTAAAATTATACCGAATTTATTGAGGCTTGCTGTGTTAGACAACCAAATTATTAATATCAGAAGTGAAGTGGATAATTGGTTGCAGAGTTTCAATCAAGCTATTTCTCAGCAAAAAAATAAAGATGAATCTATAAAAATTCTTTCCAATTTATTTTTTGAAGATAGCCATTGGAGAGACATTTTAGCTCTTACATGGAAGATACAAACTGTATCGGGAAAATCAAAAGTAATCGAAAATCTTTACAACAAAATAATGGACGTTTCCGCCAAGAGTTTCCAAATTGACCAGCAAAGAACACTTCCAAGAGAAGTCATAAGAGCTGGGAAAAATGTTATTGAAGTTATTTTAAGTTTCAAAACAAAGTTTGGAAATTGTGAGGGAGTAGTTCGTTTATTTGAAGATCAAGAAAGAAAGGGTTATTTTAAAGCCTGGAGTCTTCTGACTGCCCTAAGTGATCTAAGTTCTTCTGACAAAAAAAACAATGAACAATATCAAAATGTACTAGAAGGACCTAATTGGTTAGATAAAAGAAATGAAGATAGGCTTTATAAAAATAGGGAACCAGAAGTAATTGTTGTTGGAAGTGGTCAGGCTGGTCTTTCAATTGCAGCAAGGCTTAAACAACAAAATATAGATACACTTATTGTAGATAAAAATGAAAGAATAGGAGATAACTGGAGAAATAGATATCATTCTTTAAAATTACATAATCAGACACATGTCAATCATTTACCATATATGCCTTTTCCTTCTACCTGGCCAACATATATTCCGAAAGATAAGTTGGCAGGGTGGTTTGAGTATTATGTTGAAAGTATGGAATTAAATGTATGGACTAATACAAAATTTATTGGTGCGGAATATGACGAAAATAAAAAGCGCTGGAAAGTAAAACTCAAATTATCTGATGACACTATTAAGATCATAAAGCCAAAGCATATTGTGATGGCTGTTGGCGTAAGCTCAGTTCCAAATCGCACAAAAATACCTGGCATGGATCACTATAAAGGCAAAGTCATTCACTCAGCAGATTATGATAATGGAAAACACTACAATGGAAAAAACGTTTTAGTTTACGGTACTGGAACAAGTGCACATGATGTTGCACAAGATCTCTATGTTCATGGAGCAAATGTAAAAATCGTACAACGCTCACCATCTATGGTAGTTAATGTGGAACCTAGCGCACAATTGCCATATCAATTATATAATGAAGGTCCAAATACTGACGATTGTGATTTAATAACTATTTCAACACCTCTCCAAGTACTCAAAAAGACACACCAGTTATTAACTGAAAAAACAAAGAGAATTGATAAACCGCTTTTGGATAAACTTACAAGAGTTGGCTTTAACCTTGAATATGGAGAAGAAAACTCTGGGTGGCAATTTAAATATTTAAGCAGGGGTGGTGGTTATTATTTCAATGTAGGAGCATCAGATTTAATCGCAGATGGTAAGATAAAAGTTTTACAATTTTCAAACATTGAAAATTTTTTATCCTCTGGCATTGAAATGAAATCAGGAGAAAAGCTTGATATAGATTTGATGGTTACAGCT
>CACMYY010000050.1 GCA_902618025.1 uncultured SAR116 cluster alpha proteobacterium | reverse complement strand
TTATAATTTTATATTATAAATTTTTTTATTAGATAAGAAGAAATTTTATCTGGCAAAAGGCTAAAAAACTTCATAAAAAATGAAAATGAAAATGGAAATGAAAATTCAAATTTTTTTGTGTTCATATATTTTAAAATTAAATTAGCAGCATCATTCACATTCATCAAACCTGGCATGTAAAAATTGTTTATTGAGGTTGCTTGCGTCTCTACAAAACCTGGACTACATAATTGTACTTTTATACCTTTAGGATTCAGATCATAACGAATAGATTGAGCGAATGACCTTAAGGCTGCTTTTGTAGGACCATATGCTGCAGCTTTAGGTAGTCCTATCCAGCCAGACACGCTAGACATAATAATTATATGACCATTTTGCTTGCTTATTAGACCAGGTAGAAATGCCTCATAAGAATTCAAGACACCAAGGTAATTAATCTTTAAATGTTTTTTATATTCATCTAAATTAAGTTTTGATGAATCAACAGGCGAGTAAATACCAGCATTTAAAAAAAGTAAATCAGGAACTTCAATTTTTTTTGCTATAGATTTAAGTTTTTTAAAATCTTGAACATCACATGAAAAATATTTGAATGACTGTGCATTTGATGAAAAATTTTTTTTTATAATTTTTAACTTACTGGAACTTCGACTTATTCCTACAACTTGCCAATCATTTTTTATTAATAATTTTGTAAAAGCAGCACCAATACCATCACTTGCTCCAGTTATAATTGCAGTTTTTTGTTTATTTTTTGTATTTTTCAAATTGTTCACGCTACGAAAAAATTAAATTTTGCAATTTTGATAACGAACTATAACAGCTCCTCTTACTTTTGATTTAAGAACTTCTATTTTTACTGAGAATTTACCAGCCATAATATTTCTTTTAATTGGCAAATCTCCTTCTATAATATCATTATTCCCCAAATAAATAAATATAACTCTAACTGGTTTTGAAGGGTTAAAATAAGGATTATCGGTTACTGAGTCAGAAATATTACCTTCAACTTTTACCTTTAATCCTCCCGATAACAATAACAGTGTATTTTCAGGAGGTATAAACGATTGCGTTGAAACAGCTAATTCTTTATAATCAAATTTTGTGCAAGTTTTATTGTATCCAAGTAATCTCAGTGTATCTATCATATCTTTTTCAGGAACACCCTTAGCTAAATTAGACGCGAGTATATTTTTTGCATCTCTTCCAAAATCAGTATTTTGATTTTTAATATTTTGTGTATTGAGAGCTAAATTAGCTTCTTTAAGCTTTAGTCTTATGTCAGTTAATTTTCTATCTAGTTCAATTTTTTGATCATTAAAATCATTAATTATTTTTTCATTTTCTTGAATTAATACTAATTTATCACGGTTACCAAGCCACCATCCAATAAATAAGGCAATAATAATCATCAAAAGTTTAAAAAAATAATTTAATACTGATCTGAACTGTTTTTGCCTATATTTATTTTGTGCTTGATAAAAATCCAAATTTAACCCTTGAAAAAATAATATTTTCTCTTTTATATTTAATTAATAATAAATCAAAATATTTTTTTGAATGCAAAACAAAAACATAAAACCTCTTAAAAAAATTAATCAAAGAGCTTGGCAAAGAATGTTGTCAGGAAGAAAACTTGATATTTTATCTCCATCTCCATTTGACATAGAAATTGAAGACATTGCTTTAGGGCTTTCAAGAGTAACAAGGTGGAATGGACAAACTACTGGTAAATATCCTTATTCAGTTGCTCAACACTCTGTATTAGTTGAAGAACTTTTTAACATTGAATATCCTGACTTAAATAAAAAATGGAATTTAGCAGCTTTACTTCATGACGCACCAGAGTATGTAATTGGAGACTTAATAACACCATTTAAATATGCTCTCAATAACAGTTATCGATATGTCGAAGATAATTTAATGAAAGCTATTTATCTTAGGTTTGGATTACCAGCTTTACTTCCAAAACAAATTGAAACAAGAATAAAAAAAATTGATAAAGCTCTTGCTTGGTTTGAAGCTATAGATTTAGCTGGTTATCAAGAAAAAGAAGCCTCACAAATAATTAAAAAACCAAATTTGAATTTCAAACATCAAGTTATAATAGCAATTTCAGCGAATGATATTGAAAAAAAGTTTTTAAAAAGATTTCAAGAAATAGTTTTAAAAATGTCTTAGTATCCCTCATCAATCAAAGGGAAAGCACTTAACACATTTTTTGAATCAAATGCATAATCTTTAGTTAAATAAGTATGATCTAGTTCTGACAATGAGTTTAATCCCAACAGCCTTAGTCCTGTTAAAATTTCTGTTTCTAATAATTCAAGCATTCGAAAAATAGCTTTTGATCCCCCAGCAGCTGCAGCAAATCCTTGAAGTCTTCCAATACCAACACAATTTGCTCCTAATGCAATTGCTTTTAAAACATCTGTACCTCTCATTATACCTCCGTCGAAAATAATCTTTGCTTTATTATCAACAGCCTCAACAATTTCCGGTAAAACATTTAACCCACCAACTCCAAAATCTAATTGTCTTCCACCATGGTTGGAAACATAAATTATTTCAACACCATGATTAATTGCCAATAAAGCATCCTCTTTTGTTGCTATACCCTTTATAATTATAGGCAAATCACAATAAGATTTTATCCTATCAATATCTTTCCATGAAAATCTCATTTGATACTCAAAACCACTTGCACTTTGTCTGGATGTTGTCCTATATCTTTTCGCAAGATCTCTTTCTCTTCTTCCATAAGCGTCAAGATCGACCGTCAAACATATACCTGCATAATTACAGTCAATAGCACTTTTAATCTGATCATCAACCCAATTTTGGTTTCCTCGTACATATAATTGAAATAGTTTTGGATAATTAACGCTTTTCGCAACTTCTTTTAATCCTGGCATACAAGTAGAGCTAATCATGTGCAATATACCAAATTCAGATGCTGCAATCGTTGGAGCAATTCCTGCTCCGTCAACAAAATCTTGCATCGAGCCTATAGGTGCAAGAATTACTGGCATTCTTAACGAATGACCAACTAAGTTAGTAGATATGTCAACATTTTCTACATCTCTTAGTACCCTTGGTCTAAATGCTAAACTATCAAGAGCAAATCTATTTCTTTTAAAGGTTGTCTCAGTTTCAGCAGCACCAATTAGATAATCCCAAGTTTCTTTTGAAAGTTTTGATTTAGCTTTTTTTGCAAATTCGTGAAGAACTAAATATTCTTCACCTTCAATCTTACTGCCTAATTTATTTTCAACCATATTGATCTCCAAATTAATAATTCAAACTATATAAAAATTATTATTTAAATCTATAAAAAACTTGCCTTAGCCAAAAAGCTAAGTTACACAACAAACATATGGTTTAGCGAGCGTGGCGGAATGGTAGACGCACTGGACTTAAAATCCAGAGTCCGATAAGGACGTGGGGGTTCAAGTCCCCCCGCTCGTACCATATTATTTGTTTTTGATATCAAACAAATCATATAGGTCATTATATTAATGGTTATTACTCGTACAAGAGAAGAACTATATAAAACCCTAGAAGAATTTTCTAAACAACCAGGTAAATTAGCATTAATTCCTACTATGGGTAATTTACATGATGGACATTTATCCTTAATAAAATTAGCTAAACTAAAAGCATCAAAAACAATTACAACAATATTTGTTAATCCTCTTCAATTTGGTAAGAATGAAGACTTTAAAAAATATCCAAGAACTGAAGAATTAGATATAGAAAAATTAAAAAAAGAACATTGTGATATTTTATTTATTCCTAGAAGTGGTGAAGAAGTATTTTCAAAAATTGAAAAAGTTAAAAGTTTAGATTCTGGAAGTCTTGGATCTGAGCTTTGTGGTAAAATTAGACCTGGACATTTTGATGGAGTATTGACTGTAGTAAATAGATTATTTGAATTAATAAATCCAGATTTAGCTGTATTTGGCGCAAAAGATTATCAACAACAAATTTTAATAAAAAAAATGGCTAAATCATTACACCCTCAAATATCTCTTATTAAAGCTCCTATAATAAGATCAAAAAATGGTATTGCCCTTTCTTCAAGAAATAATTATTTGTCTGAAAGAGAATTAGAAATTGCCACTAACTTATTTAGGTGTCTTCAAATTAGTGTAAATTCTTATCAGAAAA
>CACMYY010000049.1 GCA_902618025.1 uncultured SAR116 cluster alpha proteobacterium | reverse complement strand
AATATAAAATGATATTTTATTTAATAATATTACTTATACTATCAATTGGCCCTATGATTTGGCTAAATTATGTGTTCACTAAAAATGACAAAATTTTAGCAAACATGCCATTTACTGGATTAGAATTTGGTAAAATAATCATAAATGAGCTTGGTTTAAAGGATGTTAAAATTGAAAAGTCCCTCAGTATTGATCATTACGACCTTAAAGAGAAAAAAGTGAAAGTTTCAGAAAATCGTCTTTCTAGAAAGAGCCTAACAGCAATATCAATTGTCTGCCATGAAATTGGTCATGCAATTCAACATCACGAACAATACAAACCACTTGAACAGAGAACAAACCTTGTAAAAAACACAGCCTGGATCTCACAATTAGGTAGCGGATTATTACTAATGGGTATACCAACAATCTTTGCAACTGGTTCATATTCATTAATTAAAGTTTGTTTAATAATTGTGTTATTATCACTGATAATAGGTGTAATTGTACATTTAATAACCTTAGAAGTTGAATTAGATGCAAGTTTTAACAGAGCTCTGCCAATAATTAAAAGTAAAGTTCCAGAAGAGTATCACGATGCTTGTCAATCAATCTTAAAAGCTGCGGCTTTCACATACGTTGTAGGAGTGATAAGAAACTTTGTGTCACTTAGATTTATTTGGTTATTATTATCGAGAATTAGATAAGCATGGTTGATAAAAAACAAAAATATATTATAACACTTTTAGTAGATAATAGAGAATGGAACAGTCAACCTATAGAAGGTGAACTAGGTAATCTTCAAAGCATAATTGATGAAGCATTAGAACAACACAGAATTTCTAGATTTTTTACAATAAGACCAAAGCATGTTGAGTTTAAAAGAGCTACCTTGCTCAAATGAAGTTTAAATATACTAGTTTATAAAATTAATTTCTTTGATATAAATATCTGCAGAATGATCTCTCCCAAAAGCAACAATGCCTATAGAAGTTATATTTTTGATATTAATATTTTTTGATAATAAGAAACTTGATCGTTTAAATTCATTGATTGGTAATTTAAATTTTTTAAAATTATTAAGAACCTTGAAGCTAATTTGATAATATTGCCACGGCAAAAAAGTTTCAGAAGATCTTAAATGAATAAAATAGTTTTGATTATTACCTTTTGCAATAATTTCAATAAATTTGGAACCCTCTAGGTTTAATTTTTCAAGTTTTCTTCTGACCTGGATAAATCCTCCTTTGTTTTTTGTAGAAACATTTCCTGTCATTCGTGCATGCAAATTATTATTAATACTTATAAATTCAACTTTACCCGAAGAAAAACCACCCATTACCTGATCTGTAATAAAATGCCACTTTTCTGGATTTTCAAAATTATCTTTAAAAATGGTTTTACCTCGAACTTCTGACGATATAATTAGTAAAAGAAAAATAAATTTGAAAATTTTCATATTAATTTAGCAGATTATATTCCATTATTACTTTCAATTTAATTTTATTTACAATCAATAGTTTTATCAATGTTTTGATTTAATATAAAATAATTAGGAAAAATTATGAATAAACAAATTATTGGGTGGATAATTGTTACATCAGCTTTAATATGGGGCATTCTCAGATGGATAGACATCGCTGAGCCTAATTTTGTAATTAATTTCTTTGCAATAGGAGGATTCTGCTTTGGTATGTATCTTACACAAGATACAAAAGAAGATGATGATTCATCTAAATAAAAAATTATAATTTTTGATTTTTAAATGTAAACTTAACTGTTAGGGTTTTAGTAATTAAAGCGGAACATTATTGAGAAAAAAATGTCTAAAAGAGAATATCCTAGTGAGCTTGAAAATGGCGAATGGTTAAGACGACAAAATTATTTTTTAAAGGAGCAAAACAAAGAACTAAAAAGAAAAATTAAAGAGGCTGAGGAATATATAAATATTCTTCTTGATAAAATTAAAATTCTTTCCAATAAAGATTAATTAGATATAAATATACATAACTTATAGAACAATTATTTATGCGTAAAAGTTAAAATCATTTAATCAGAATAAATAGCAAAGTAATAATGTTAAAGAAACATCAAATAAATGGTCTTATGGATCATCTAAAAATAAATAAGGCATTTATTGCTGGTCAATGTTCAAATGACATTGAAGATTTTTGTTTGGAATATCATGATAAGGTTCTTGGTTTGGGCTTAATTGTGCCACTTACTATAAATTCAAAAAAGTTTTTAAAATTAGACAAAAAAATTATGGTCTTAAAAAGTGAATATGGTGTTACAGCTAATTCGGTTAACACATTGAAGAATGAGATAAATAATTTAGAAATTTTTCAATTGAATAATTACGATGCTATGGCTTGGTCTGATATTTGTGAAGATAAATCACATGAAACATTTGAAGCATTAATATCTTTTTTTAATAAACCAGATTTAGAAATGAACTCTATGAAGATAAATAATCAAGAGGGACAATTTGAAAATATTTCATATAAAGTGATTGGTGAAGGCCCCCCACTTTTACTATTTCCATTTTTTTTATCTGCTAAACAATGGAACCCTATAATCCAAAAATTATCTGATTTTTTCACGCTAGTTATAATTGGTGGAAAAGATTTTGGAGCAATTCCTTCATTAGAAGATAGAGCAAAATTGCCTACCTACAAGGCAATGTTAGAAACATTAATTTCGAACATGAACATTCCCAAAAAAGGTAAAGTTTTAGAATTAGGTTGTGGCCCTGCTTCATTATGTAGACAAGTTTTAAAACTTAGAAAAGATTTGTCACTGGTTGGTGTTGATATAAATGAATATTTGCTAACAGAGGGTAGTAAAATAGCTCAAAATGAAAATTTCAAAGTTCACACTTTTTTTATAAATAATACTCAACCAACAGAATCAAATTTAAAACCTAATGAGTTGAGTTTATCTTATGGTGATGCTACGAACATCTCATTTCCAGACAATTTTTTTGACGCAGTTTACTCAGTTACAGTACTTGAGGAATGTGACGCAATTAAATCAATTGCAGAAATCAGAAGAGTCCTTAAACCAGGGGGTGTTGCTGGAATTGTAGTTAGAGCGTTAGATGCACCTCAATGGTGGAATATAAACGTTTCAAACTCAGTTGACAAAATTATCAGTGTGCCACCCCAAATGGTGTCTCAAAAAGGTGTTGCTGACATGTCATTATATGAAAAAATAAAACTGGCAAATTTTAAAAATATTCTTTCATATCCCTTTTGGTTTACAGCCTCCTCAGGTAATAATAGTTATATATATGATATGTATTACGGGAGAGCACGACAACTCTTAAATAACAAGCAACAAAAGGAATTCGACCAAGAAATTAAAAATGTAAATGAAAAAAGTCAATCTATTTTATCAGTGCCACTTCATTGTTGCATCGGATATAAATAAAACTATTACATATATTTTGAAAAATTTTAGAGTTTAAATTTTAAATTCAATATATACAAACTACATCTTTACCCATAAAGTATAAAAAAGGAGTTTAAAATGACACTAGAATATATAATTATACTTTCTTTTTTATTAGTCTTAATTCAAATAACGATACCAGTTTTTATTAGTTTGTTTTCAAAGAATATAAAGTTATCTTATTTGTTTTCATCAAGAGATGAAAATCCAGACACATCAATCTACGAAAATAGAGCTAACAGGGCTCTAAAAAATCTTTTTGAAACATTACCTATTTTTATTGGTTTAGTTCTTTTGTCTATTACAAAAGATGTGAATAATGCATCACTAGCATTTTTCTGGTTAATAGCTAGAGTTATTTACGTTCCTATTTATATTTTAGGTGTTGATTACTTAAGAACTGTTGTATGGGCAATATCATTAACAAGTCTTGTTTTAATGAGTGTAAAATTTTTATAATAATTTTAAATTTAATTATTCCTCGGAACTCATAACAACTTCACCTGAATATACAATTTCTCTAGGAGCCAAAGAATTTGGCATCGAGCTATGTTTCGATAAGAACGATCTAACTTCTTTAAGATGTTTTTCATCATCATATGTCCAAATACTTGTTACTTGATTTTTGTTTTCTTGATTTTGGATGATAGACATGTTGATTTTAAACTTACTTTGAATTGACTTTTCAAGGAGATTTTTACCAAACATTAGAAATAACTCAGCATGTTGTTCATTTTGAAATGTACGTACAGTAATTCTTGTTATTGCCATTATTTCTCTCCTAAAGTCATATAACTATGATTTTATTTTATTATTGATTTTTACAATTTCAAATATTTAATATTATGGCCTAGGATAAATTTTTTGATTTTTATTTATATTGGTTACTAAATGTGCGTAAAACATAGAGGTTAAAATGGCAAAC
>CACMYY010000048.1 GCA_902618025.1 uncultured SAR116 cluster alpha proteobacterium | reverse complement strand
TAGATGATATCAAAACATTAAAAAATAAAAAACAATTAGCAAGTTTATGGTTCAAAGAGCTGCGTGATAAAATTTGTAAATCATTCGAAGAAATCGAAAATAATAAATCAATAAAAAAACAAAATGCTTTTAATCAAAAGTCATGGGACAGAGATGGAGGAGGAGGAGGCGTTATATCAATTATGCATGGGGATATTTTTGAAAAAGTTGGAGTAAATATATCTACAGTGCATGGTAAATTTTCTAGAGAGTTTAGAGAACAAATACCTGGCGCGGAAGAAAATGGTTTGTTTTGGGCATCTGGTATTTCTGTTGTTTCACATATGTGCAACCCTTATGTACCAGCTGCACATATGAATACAAGGATGTTAGTAACAGGTAAGGGTGATAAAAAAAAAATATGGTTTGGTGGAGGAGGTGATCTCACTCCAACCTTCAGGGATATAAAATCGTCAAATATATTTCATCAAGAACTAAAAAATATATGTGATAAATACGATAAGTCATATTATCCTAAATTTAAGGGTTGGTGTGATGATTACTTTTATTTACCACACAGAGAAGAACCTCGCGGAGTAGGTGGAATTTTTTTTGATTATTTGTGCAACGAAGATTGGGATAAAGATTTTTCATTTATTCAAGATATTGGTTCAACATTTCTTTCTTCATATCTGTCTATTGTTAAAAATAGATTGAGTCGAAAATTTAATGAAAAAGATAGAGAATTTCTGCTTATTAAAAGAGGTCGATATGTAGAGTTTAATTTACTCTATGACAGGGGGACAATTTTTGGATTGAAAACTGGTGGTAACACTGAAGCCGTATTGATGAGTTTGCCACCCAAAGTTAGTTGGAATTAAATACTCAAAATAATTTAAATCTTTTTTAGAATCATTTTAAAAAACACTGGAATTTTTTTTTCACGATGTTATATAAATATTATATTTATGAAGTGAGATAAATGCCCAAGAATTCTAAGTCAAAAAATAGTAATGAAGGTAAGAGAGATTTCTTAATAGTTTCAACCTATACTATCGCTGGCATCGGTGCCGCAGCTGTAGCATGGCCTTTAATTGATCAAATGAATCCTGCAGCCGACACATTAGCTTTGGCTTCTACAGAAGTAGATCTGTCTTCCCTTGAAGAAGGTCAGGCTATAACAGTAACTTGGAGAGGTAAGCCCGTTTTTGTGCGTCATAGAACGCCTGAAGAAATTAAGTTAGCTAAGCAAGTTTCTTTAGATGACATGAGACATCCGGAAAGAGACGAGGATAGGGTGCCTAATGAAAAATACATAGTTTTAGTTGGCGTTTGTACTCATTTAGGTTGCGTTCCGCTTGGTCAGAAATCAGGCGATGTAAAAGGACAATATGGTGGGTGGTTTTGTCCTTGTCACGGATCTCACTATGATCATTCTGGAAGGATAAGAAAAGGGCCTGCACCAACTAACTTAGAAGTTCCATCATACAAGTTTTTGTCAGATAATGTAATTAAAATTGGTTAATATTAATTAGGAGTAATAATTGTCAAAGTCTAAATTTAAAAATCCCGTTGTAAAATGGATAGATCACAGGTTGCCTGTATTTTCATTTATGGATCACGAGTTAAATCACTATCCAACACCAAAAAACTTAAATTATTTTTGGAATTTTGGCTCTCTCGCTGGCTTTGCTTTGGTGACAATGATAGTAACTGGAATTGTTTTGTCTATGAACTACACTGCTCATGTAGATTATGCTTTTGATTCTGTAGAGAGAATTATGAGAGACGTAAATCATGGTTGGTTAATAAGATATATTCATATGAATGGAGCAAGCTTTTTCTTCATCGTAGTTTATATTCACATTTTTCGTGGACTTTATTATGGTTCTTATAAAGCCCCAAGAGAACTTCTGTGGATTTTAGGTGTGTTAATATTGTTACTCATGATGGCTACAGCTTTCATGGGTTACGTTTTACCATGGGGTCAAATGAGCTTTTGGGGAGCAACTGTGATTACCAATCTATTTTCCGCTATTCCACTTGTTGGTGAAAGTATAGTGACATGGTTGTGGGGTGGTTTTTCTGTTGATAACTCTACTTTAAACAGATTTTTTTCGCTTCACTTTGTATTACCTTTTGTAATTGTAGGCGTTGTAATACTTCATCTGGTTGCATTACATCGTTTTGGCTCTAACAATCCAATTGGTATAGATGTAAGAGGTACACAAGATACTGTTCCATTTAGTCCTTATTACACAATTAAAGATTTGTTTGGTTTAAGTGTATTTCTGTCATTTTTTGCAGCAGCAGTATTTTTCTTTCCTAATTTTATGGGCCATCCAGATAATTATATTGAGGCTAATCCTATGGTTACCCCTGCCCATATCGTACCCGAATGGTATTTTCTTCCTTTCTACGCAATTCTTAGGGCAGTTCCAGACAAGCTCGGTGGAGTTCTTTTTATGTTTGGTGCGATAGCAGTTTTATTTATTTTACCATGGTTAGACAGATCATCAGTAAGATCTTCCCAGTTTAGACCTATATATAAAATTTTCTTTTGGATACTTCTATTAGATTGCGTTTTATTAGGTTACTTAGGTGCTATGCCTGCCGAAGGTATATATGTCATATTATCTAGGATAGCTACAGCTTACTACTTCTTTCACTTCTTGATTTTATTTCCTTTACTGCCCTATATAGAAAAAACAAAGCCACTTCCAATATCTATATCTGAACCAATTTTAGGAGGAGGATCCGCTGCTTCTGCTTTTGCGGTAAGGGAGAAAAGATAGATGATTAAAAGTTTATTACTTTTTTTCTCTTCCCATATATCTAAACTTTTTATAAGTTTGGTAATAATTTCTTTATCAAATTTTTCATTTGCTGCTGGTGAAAAAATAAGTTACCCACAGCTAAATTGGTCCTTTTCTGGAATTTTAGGTACTTTTGACAGGGCCTCTCAACAGAGAGGGCTTCAAGTTTATAAAGAGGTATGCTCAGGGTGTCATGGTATGAGACTTTTAGCATATAGAAATTTAAAGTCTATTGGTTACAATGATGATGAAATAAAAGCATTTGCTGCAGACAATAATGTTAACACAATTAACGATGATGGTGAAGTTGTTGAGAGACCTGCTAGGCCAAGTGACAAATTCGTGTCACCCTACCCAAATGATAAAGCTGCTAGAGCTGCTAATGGAGGAGCTTATCCCCCAGATCTATCACTGATTATAAAAGCTAGACCAGATGGTGCAAATTACTTACATGCTCTTTTAACAGGTTACGTAGATGCGCCTAAGGATCAAAAAGTTCCTGATGGAATGTATTATAATAAATATTATTCTGGAAACTTAATTGGAATGCCACAACCTCTTTATGAGGATGGGGTTGAATATGCTGACGGCACTAAAGCAACTCCTGACCAAATGGCTAAAGATGTCACAGCTTTTCTTGCATGGGCTTCTGAACCTGAAATGGAAGATAGAAAACGTTTGGGAGTGTCAGTAATGCTATTTCTATTTTTACTTACCGCTTTATCTTATTTTGCAATGAAACAGATCTGGGCTCCAATAAAAGAGAAATAATCAAGTTATATTTTCTTCTAAAAATTTTAATGTTCTATCAAGTGCTGCGTTTGCACAAATCTCATTATATTGGCTTCTATGGTCACAGTTAAAACCATGGTCAGCGGGATATGTGTATGTAATAACCTCAGGCCTTTTTTTCTCAAAAATTTTAACTTCTTTTATTGGTATACCTTTATCAAGTTCACCAAAATGAGTTAAAATATTACATTTAGGTGTTAAATCTCTAAGTTTTGGTATATCTCCACCATAGTAGCACACAGAAGCTGAGAGGCTAGAAGACTTACATCCAATTCTCCAAGATAAAGATCCACCCCAACAATATCCTATTACACCAACGTTTCCAGCCGAAGATACTACAGATATACTAGCTTCTATGTCTTTAAGGGCATTCTTATCACACAAATCTTTTAAAAATCTTCCTTTAGAAACACCCTTTTCGTCATAATGTAAGGTTACATTTTTTTCAATTCTATCAAACAAAGCAGGTGCAATACAAAGATACCCTTTACTAGCGTACAAGTCTGCTATTTGCCTAATATGTGTGTTAATTCCAAAAATTTCTTGTATTATTACAATCCCAGCCTTTGGTTTTTCCAATGGTTGAGAAATATATGCTGTAAATTGATGTTGGTCACTTGCAGTAATTTCTATAAATTCATTCATAATTAAGCTCCAATCAAACATTAAATCTAAAATGAAATATGTCTCCGTCTTTAACAATGTACTCTGCGCCCTCAACTCTCATACGTCCAGCATCTTTTACGGCTTGTTCGCTTTTGAAATTTAAATAATCATCGCAAGATATTGTTTGTGCCCGAATAAAACCTTTTTGAAAATCTGTATGAATTATACCTGCAGCTTCTGGAGCTGTTGAATTATTTTTTATTGTCCATGCTCTTGTTTCTTTTGGACCAACTGTAAAAAACGTAATTAGATCAAGTAAGTTAAAACCAGTCCTTATCAATCTGTTAAGACCAGTCTCTTCTAAATTTAAATCTTTCAGAAATTCTTTTTTTTCAGTTTCATCTAACATTGCAATTTCAGCTTCTATAGAGCCTGATATTATTATTGCTTCACAATTCTCAGCCCTAGCCTTGTCATAGATTGTTTTAGTAAAGTTATTTCCATTGGAGGCGTCATCCTCATTGACATTACAGGCATATAGAACTGACTTTGATGTAAGTAGATTAAAAGTTTTAGTTCTTTTTACTTCTTCATCTGTCAAATTAAGTAAACGAATTGGCACGCCATCTGATAAAAAATTAGATAACTTTTTCATAAGATCTAAGTCATTTTTAGCATCAGTATCACTAGATCTGACTTTTTTAGATAAATTTTGAGTTTGACGTTCCAAACTTTCTAAATCAGCTAAAATGAGCTCGGTGTCTATAATTTCAGAATCTCTCAAAGGATTTATCCCATTTTCTACATGAGTTATATCTGTATTTTCGAAGCATCTAACTACATGTATTATTGCATCTACCTCTCTAATATGGGATAAAAATTTATT
>CACMYY010000047.1 GCA_902618025.1 uncultured SAR116 cluster alpha proteobacterium | reverse complement strand
TATGAAATCAAAGGAGATCAAACTGCAATTTACGAAAAATTAAGAAACTTGAACCCATCCCCACATATGTACTTTATGAAATTTTGTGATCAAGTAATAATTGGTGCATCTCCAGAACTACTTTTTAGACTAAGAAATGGTGAAATGGAAACATTTCCTTTAGCTGGAACAACAAAAAGAGGTAAAGACAAACTTGAAGATCTTAAACTAGCAAGAGAGTTATTAAACGATAAAAAAGAAATCGCAGAACATAATATGCTAGTGGATTTGCACAGAAATGATTTAGGAAGAGTAGCTAAATTTGGCACTGTCAAAGTTAGAAACTTAATGGATATTAAAAAATATTCACACGTCCAACATATCTCATCAGAAATTGCTGGTATAATAAGTGAAGAAGAAGACATGTTTTCTGCACTAGCATCAAATTTCCCCGCAGGCACTTTGTCTGGAGCTCCAAAGATTGAAGCAATGAAAATAATTAATGAAATAGAAGAAGAAGGAAGAGGACCTTACGGAGGTGCAATAGGACAATTTGGATTTAATGGTGATTGTACATTTGCAATACCAATTAGATCAATTTTTATAACAGGCGAACAAGCTTATGCCCAGACGTGTGGTGGTAATGTATATGACTCTGATCCTGATAAAGAATATTTAGAAATAGAAAGAAAACTTGCTGCAATGAAGACAGTACTAGCTTCATTTGAAGAAAAGGAAATTAAATGAAAGTTGTAATAATTGACAATTATGACTCTTTTACTTTTAATCTTTATCAATATTGTGGTGAAATTTTAAACAAAAGAACATTATCTGGCCAAAATGAAATAATTGTTAGAAGAAATGATGAAATAACAGTAAAAAATTTAGAAAATTTTAATCCTGATAAAATAATTATATCGCCGGGCCCAGGTTCTCCTGACAAAAAAGAATATTTTGGTAATTGCCAGGATATTATTCTTAAATTAGGAAAATCAATACCTATTTTAGGAATATGCCTAGGAATGCAAGGGATAGTTCATTCTTTTGGGGGCAAAATAATACATGCAAAAGAACCTATGCATGGAAAAATTTCTTTCTTATTACATGATGAAAAAGGTATATATGAAAAAATCCCTCAAAATATTGAAATTATGAGATATCATTCTTTGGTAGTTGACATTGACACTTTACCTGATTGTTTTGTCATAAATGGAATTTCACAAGAAAATGATAATGAAAACAATATACTGGAAATAAAAAAAATTACTTCTGAATATGAAATTATGGCAATATCTCACAAAATCCACCCAATTTATGGTATACAATACCATCCAGAGTCATTTGGCAGTGAAGGTGGAATAGAGATATTACAAAATTTTTTATTTAATGATAATGGTGCTAAATGAAAACAAAAGTAATCAAGATTTATGAACCTGGTTCAGTGGATGTTCTTAAAATTGAAGAAGTTGAAATTGATAAACCAGGTTTAAATGAGATTTTAGTTGAACACTCCTATGCAGGATTAAATTTCATAGATATAAATCAAAGAAGAGGTACCTATCCACTTAAAACTCTTCCTCAAATTATGGGGATGGAAGCTTCCGGCATCATTAAAGAAGTAGGAAAAAATGTTTCAAAATTCAAAATTGGTGACAAAGTAACTCATTGTATGAATCTTGGATCCTACTCAAAATTAATGATATTGAACCAGGATAGAGTTATTAAACTTAAAAATGACGTTGATTTAAGTATTGCTGCGGCCTCAACTTTACAAGGATTGACAGCACAATATCTTATAAACCATTCTTATAAATTAAAGCCCAACAATACTGTTTTAATTCACGCTATTGCGGGGGGAGTGGGACAAATACTGTGTCAATGGGCAAAAAATATTGGAGCTTTCGTAATTGGTACAGTCAGCAATCCACATAAAGAGAAAATAGCTAAAATAAAAGGATGTGATTTTATAATAAATTACACTGAAAATAATTTTGTTGAGAAAATTATAGAAATCACTGAAAAGAAAGGTGTCGATGTTATTTATGATTCTGTTGGGAAAGATACTTTTTTAAAAGGAATTAAATGTTTAGCACCAAAAGGTAGAATAGTAAGTTTTGGTGTTTCATCAGGACCGATAGAACCAATTAATATTAATTTATTGAGATCATTTTCTGGTTCAATTGCAACTGGAGGCCTGAATACATATATCAAATGCAGTGACGAAATGCAGAATAATGCTGACGCATTTTTTAACTTGATTTTAAAAAAAGAAATAAATATCGACATTACAAACGAATTTAATATTGAAGAAATTCAAAAAGCTCAATTGAGTTTAGAAAGCAGACGAACAACTGGATCAATAATTCTAAAATTTTAAATATTTTACTTTATATACTTACATAATTTATTATTATATGTATCGTAATTTGGAGTTGATATATAAATGCTTAATCTTGGATTATTTATGATGCCACTTCATCCCGCCGATAAAGACTTTGGTGTTTCCTATGAAGAGGATAGACAATTAGTTCTTTTAGCAGATAAGCTTAATTATAAAGAGGCCTGGATGGGTGAACATTATAGTTCAACTGCTGAACCTGTTACTTCACCATTAATTTTTAATGCTTCATTAATATCAGAGACAAAAAACATTAAATTTGGGTCTGGAGTTATTTCCTTACCCCAACAACATCCAGCTGTAGTTGCAGGACAAGTTAGTCTATTAGATCATCTCTCTAAGGGCAGAGTCATTATGGGTGTAGGTGCTGGTGGGTTAGTAAGCGATTGGGAACTATTTGGCAATGAAGATGGTCGTAAACGCGCAATTACTATGATTGAGTCAGTGGAAGCAATTTTAGAGTTTTGGAAAGACAACGAAAGTTACAATTATAAAGGTGAATTTTTAGACATATCATTAAATAAAAATATTGTATCTGAACTTGGTATCGGAAAGTTCGTTAAACCATTTCAAAACCCACATCCAGAAATTGCAGTTTCATTGAAAAATCCAAATTCAATGACCGCAAGACTTGCAGGTGAAAAAGGATGGATTCCAATTTCAGGAAATTTTATTGATTCAAAAGATATAGCTACTCATTGGCCTACTTATCTCGAAGGTGCTGAGAAAGTTGGAAAAAAAACATTATATGATAAATGGAGAGTTGGCAGAAGTATTCTGATAACAAATTCAAATGAAGAAGCTAATGAAATTATTAATGATCCAAAAGGTGTTTTTTCAAATTACTTTCTTTACTTAAATACAGTTTCAAAACTTGCATCAGGTACTTTAAGTAAGGACATTAACATTAAAAATGAACTTCCTCATGCTATGAAGAAAGCGAAAGATTTAATAATAATTGGTGATCAATCAACTGTGATAGATAAAT
Source organism: uncultured SAR116 cluster alpha proteobacterium (assembly GCA_902618025.1). Classification (GTDB taxonomy): domain Bacteria; phylum Pseudomonadota; class Alphaproteobacteria; order Puniceispirillales; family Marisalimonadaceae; genus Marisalimonas. The sequence goes on along the minus strand of CACMYY010000047.1, from coordinate 1,782 downwards.
TAATTGAATTTATTGATATTGTTGGACCTTTTGGAACACTTTTAATTACAGGTCATGATTTTGGTAATTCTAGAAAACTCTGGGAAAGTTCATTCACTAAAATGTCAGAAAGTGTTGAGCCTATATTAAGTAAATATTTAAAACAGAAGTTTGCAGCTTAATAGTTATTTTGGCATCATTTTCTGAAATGGAAATCTGTAAGTTTTTAGAGTAAATTCGTTGTTTCTGGATCTTTTGTCTTGATCTTCTTTTACAATTTCACCCATTTGAGGAACACCAGATCTTTCTGCATTTCTTTTCGCTTGATCTAGTGCTTCTTCGTTTTCTTCTGTATATGGAAATTTAAAAAGCTTGTTTATACCATCTTTAATAGCCCATAAAATAATGAATCTATCTCCTTGTTCATATACTACTGCATGATGTTCATACACAAATTGTTCAGGAGGTCTATCAAACATAGGTCGCCCAATGAACTCATGATTTGTATAAAAACTAAGCCAAATTGCTATAAAAATTATTGGAACAGTAAAAAACCTTTGCCATATATTTTTAGTAAAAAAAGGTAGACAACAAATGGCCCCTGCAAATGACCAAATAAGCATTAACTGACCTGAGCTTATTGAGAAATCAATCATTATACTCCACTCTTCTTTCTAATGACCTCACCATCAATTATAAGCTCATTTGTTGGATCTACATGAACTATACCGTTGTAATCAATTCTAAATTTAAATGCAGGAAGTTCTTGCCCTTCTGCGCTAAAAAATAATTTTTTTGTATATTCTTCTTTATATGGATTTACCTTAAGTAATTTTACAGTAGCATGAGTAAGTGGAGCAGGAAATTTTCTAGCATTATAAAAATGTATTGTTACCAGATACGATCTTGCTTCAGGAGTTCTAATTGCAACTACTTCCCGATTTTCTTTTAAATAAACAGTTTTACCATTCTGATCTACATAAGTATCATTTACAGTTCCTAAATCATCTCTTTCTAAATGAATAAGAGCATCATCTGGTCTCCTGAAACTAACAATATGACCCATATTATCTTTAACCCAAATATCAAGGTCAAATGGTTTTTCTCCATCCCATTCTAGTTCTATAAAATACTCAGCTTTTGGTTTTATTGTCTCTTTCTTTGCAACTGGGTTTATTAATAAAAAAGCCAGCATAAAAAGAAAAACAAAGCCTATGAGCATATTGAATAAAAGGTCAATGAAGCCAAAAGATGATCTATATCTTGGATCACTCATATTTTGTATTATTCTCTAAAATTACCATTTGAATTTTTGTTAACACACTACCAACCAATCCTGAAAGTGTTGTACATAAGGCAGTACTCATGCCAAGTGCCATATTAGAGATTACTTTTTGAACATTTTCAACGTTACTTACATCTAAATTATCAAATGCAGAACTCAACATTAATAAAAAGCCCGCTACTGTTCCTATTAAGCCAAGTGTGACCATTGTCTCCGAAGCAAACCAAATATAGTTACTAAGTTTTATATATTGGGTATCAGATCTAAAACTTAGAAATCCTGTTGCAATAGAAGTTGCAACAAAAATTGTAATTATTATAAAACTAATTTTTGTTTGATCTGCATTCCATAGCTCATCAAACCAACCATAGGTAAATATTAAAATAGCAGCAAATGAGACAGTAACTACCTGTATCCACCATAATAAAAAAGCTTTAGACAATCTATTACCTCCTATTTAATAATGCTACGAAAATAAAGAAATTACCAGAATAATGTATTGAATAAGCTTTTATGTA
>CACMYY010000046.1 GCA_902618025.1 uncultured SAR116 cluster alpha proteobacterium | reverse complement strand
CTTCTAAAGATATATTAATTTCATCTGCTTTCATGTGTATTTTTCTTGGTTTGGTCTTAGGAAATATTTATTCGTTTAAAAAGATTGAACCATTTGCAAATTTTTGTTTAAAAAAACTATTAAGAATTGGGATATCCTTTCTTGGCTTGAGTTTAAGCTTGTCTGAACTTTTTAATTACGGTTTTACAGCTATTTTTTTAATTATTATGAATATTATAATAGCATTTATCATTATAAAATATTTATGTAATCTATTTAAAATTCCTAATGTTTTAGGTTATTTAATCACCATGGGAACTTGCATTTGTGGTGTAACTGCAGTTATTGCAACTTCTACAATAATAAAAACTGACAAAGATCAAACTAGTTACGCAGTAGGTGTTGTTACACTATTTGGAATTATTGCTGTGTTTTTTTATCCATATATAGCAAACTATTATTTTCATTTGTCACCAGATCTTGCGGGTATTTTCCTTGGTGCAGCAATTCATGATACCGCTCAAGTAAGTGCTGCAAGTGTAATTTATTCAGATATGTATAATAGTGAAGAAGCTCTGAATTCTGCTATGACAACAAAACTTTTAAGGAATTCATTTTTAATACTTTTAATTCCTTTGATTGCTTATCTTTACAGCAAAGAAAAAAAAGTTGTTATGAAAAGTTCAATAAAAGATTTTTTTCCATTTTTTGTTTTAGGATTTATAATTTTATCTTTTGTAAGAACACTAGGAGATCATTTGTTTCTAAATAATAATATGTTCTTTTACTGGAAACATTCATTAGTTTTTTTCAAAGAAATCTCAATTTATTGTATCCTGTTTTCAATGGTGGCTCTTGGATTACAAACAAATCTAAAAAGCATGTTTAAACTAGGTTTTAAGCCATTGATTATTGGATTTGTAGCATCAGCTATAGTTGGTTTTGTAAGTATTGTGTATCTTTATTAAACTGTTTTACTAAAAAATTTAATATGACAGTAATTTCAATTTTTTGACAATGTATGTTACTAAAATTGGAATAATTAAGGTTAATGCACATACAATAATTAATAAAATGCCAAGCTCTGAATAGTCTGCTGGTGTTTTTATTATTCCCAAGTCATTTTTAACTTCTCTGGTTATTACATATATTTGATTTAAATATTTAGTACTTAAATTACTTGCTGAGAGAGCTAAATTAGTAAAGCTAGCTAAAACAGCAAAGAATGTGGCTTTTAAATGATTAGGAGCTGATTGGGCTATCCAAGCTAGAATGGGTATCATTGATACTTGACCTAATGGACTCTCTAGCGCTGTATTAAAAATAGCGATAAAACGAGCATCTACTAATCCATTTGTAAGCTTTGATGTGAACTCATGAAACCCATAAAACATTGCAATTGATGGTAAAATAAAGAAAGAGCCAGCAATTGAAAGTATAACTATTAATCTAGTCATTGAAGACTTTTCCATTAACGGTCTTAAAACAAATATACCTAAAATAGTAAGGAAAGATGCTATTAATCCAAGTAATGATAAAAACTCTTGATCAAAACCTAAAACATCTATTTCAAACCAACTTCCTCCTTGACCGACACCTGGCATTGCTCTGAACACAAATATAATTATAGCAGTTCCAATTAACATTTTTTTGGCATTGGCATCTAATTCATTTGATAACTTAAATAGTAAAAACAAAATTATCATAAATGAACCAACGAAAACGATTTCTTGTGAAAGAGCCATTTTAGAAGTTCCAACAAGTAGAGTAAATATTACAAAAAATATGGAGCCTATTATTATTAATAAATTGGGCTTAGTTACTTCTGGAATATTAAATATTATATTTGAAGCTTTTACAGGATTAATACCATTACTAATAAGTAATTTATATCTTTTTTGCTGATTAAAATATGATAAAAATATACCTGATACAGATATTATAGGTACTATTAAAGAGTATAAGTAAATATTTCCATATGCCGTGACTTTTTCTAATTCGGTCATGTCTGAAGAGTTTGAAAAAACAAATAAATTAATCATTGATACAAGCAAAGTACCAAAAATGATAGATACTCTTCCAAGAAGTTGCATTGAAACGTTCATAGATTTCAACTCATTAAAACTTATTTCATTTCCTTGATCATCAGTTTTAGGTACAGCCTCAACTGTCATTGCATCAGCAACAACGTCTTGAAGAACAAATCCAATAGGAGCTAGTAAAGTTGAAATAACAAACCATGTTTCTGCATTAAAAATAGCTATCATTTCAGATTTATATTGAATAAGAAAAAACATAATTAAGCTACTAGCTGCCATTACTAGTGCACCTACTATTACAAGAATAGATTTAAACTTCCAAAGAATATCAACTAAATGTCCCAAAGGCATTTTTAACACCCACGGAAGACCAGCCCAAAAACCTAATCCAGCAAGAAAAACTGCAGATAGATCCAAATACTCTTTCACAAAAAATAGACCTACTATATTTGTAATTCCTGACACACCTGCAGCTAGATAAATCATTAAGGGTGGAACGAATGAAAATTTAAAAGAACCAAAAATTTTATAAAAATTTTTCACTTAATTAACCTTAAAGCTTTGTATAATTTCGCTATAAATGTAATTATATTTATATAAAAAAAATATACTATAAGAATAATTGGGGTCCCCTAATAATGTCAAACGAAGAAATTAACCGTAAGATAGCTGTAATATTTGCCACAGATTTAGTTGGCTATAGCAAACACATGGAAAAAGATGAGAATGCTACTCTACTCGGTCTTAGAGAATGTAACAAGATCATTGAACCTCTTATTAAAAAACAAAAAGGCCGAATATTTAATACAGGAGGGGACTCTGTGTTTGCTGAGTTTCCAAGCGCTGTTGCTGCTGTTGATACTGCTGTAGAGTTCCAAAAGCAAATTAAAGCCCGTAATGATAAGGACACTACAGATGTTAAGCTAGAATACCGTATAGGTGTCAATATGGGTGATGTTGTAAAGGAGGGTGATAATTTATTAGGTGACGGAGTAAACATTGCCGCAAGATTAGAAGCATTAGCTCAGCCAGGTGGTATAACAATATCTAAGAATGTTTATGATCTTGTTGCTAACAAAACAAAGTACGAGTTCAATGATCTAGGAATACAAAAAGTAAAGCAGAACCAGTTCCATGCTTATGATCTGTTATTAGATCCATCACAAAGGAGAAAGTTAAAGACACAATCATCGAACACTAAATTAATAGCCATGATAGGGGGTGCCATAGCTGCCGTCTTCATAGGACTGTTCTTCTCCGGTATGTTGGATACAGAAACTAAATTAGATAAAGATAGTACTGTTTCATCCTTATCTATTCCTACTATCTTAGTTTATCCATTCGAAGATTTGTCAAGTACAGAAAATACCAAAGGTATTAGTCCTGCTTTAACAGAAAGTATGATCTCAAGCCTTTCTAAATATATTGGCATAAGAGTTTTATCTAGAACTACTAGTCAACATGCAAAAAATAATAATTATTCAATAAAACAATTTATAGATGAATATAACGCTGATTATGTAATCAAAGGATCTATACAGACTATTTTAAATCAATCTCGTATAAATCTTCAATTAGTTGATTTAAAGCAGAATAAAGTAGTTTGGTCTGACAAAGAGGAATTTGACTTAAAAGATATTTTCAAAGTTCAAGATAACATAGGAAATAAAATACTAAAACATCTTCAAATAAAAGTAGTTACAGGATCGACTGGTGATTTATACTCTAAAAGATTAAAAAACATTGAAAATTTAACTTTAGTTTTGAACTCTCGTGCTGAGTGGAGAAAATACACAATTGACGGTCATAAAAAATATGTTGAATATCAAGAACAATTAAGAAAAAATTTAGGACCAAAATCACCAGCCATATATAACGGTATGGCATGGGAAATTTATCAAAGAATAAGGCTTGGTTTGTCAAAAGATAAAAAAAGTGACATAAAAAAATTAGTAGAATATTCTAAAGCTGATGTTGCTGCTTATAAAGATGCATCTGCATATGCATTGAGAGCTTTGGTTGAATTTCGTTATGGTTCGAAAGATTGTGAAAAAACTAAATCATTTGTGAAGAAAGCTATCGATGCAGGTGGCTCGGTAGATACTTTTTCAATTGCTGGTTCAATATACAAAAGATGTTCTGATTTAAAATCAGCAATTTCTTTTTACAAAAATGCATTGCAATTGGCTCCAAATGACAATGGATTTTTTATTACCAAAAGTTTACTTGCTGCTTATTATCAAAATAATGACGTAGATTCAATTGAACGTACAATAGTACCAAAATTGAATGTAAAAGATATAGATCCAGTAATGTTAGGCTTTTATTCGTATGTTCTTTTAACGAAAGGAAAAGATGAAGATGCTAAAAAATTTTTTTTGAAAGCAAAAGAAAAAGGATTGACTCGAAAACGTTTAAGTTTATTTGTTAATTATAAAAAAGTATTAGATGAATTTATTGAAAAGTTAAAACCACTAGGAAGTTTAGACTAATTTACTTAATCGCCAATAGCTATTCCCTCTCTTCTATGGTCAGATCCTCCGTATAATTTACTACTAATATGAATAATATTTAAACCAGACGAAAAATTTCTTAATTTAACTTTATACTTCATATCCTCTAATGAGGGCAACAGCTTACTCATATTAGTATTTTTCTCTAAATAATAAGTTCCAAATTTATTTATTCCATGAGCTACCGATGCAGCTTCCTGAGCATTTTTTTTCCAATCAATCATTGAAATTATTGCATTTACAACATAACCGATAATGTTACTTCCCCCAGGACTTCCCAAGATATAAACAGGTTTATTATTTTTTAATATTATAGTAGGAGCCATGGATGATCTCGGTCTTTTTCCTGGTTCAATATTATTTGCTATTTTTTTTCCATTTTTAAATGATTTAAATGAGAAATCAGTTAGCTCATTATTAAGCAAAAAACCTCCATCTGTCATTAATCTAGAACCAAATCCGTTTTCAATCGTAGTAGTCATTGATAATGCATTTCCATACTGATCTACTATTGAAATATGGGATGTTGACGGAAGTTCTATCGAATTATCTGGACCCCATTTTATTGATAAATTACTTGTTAATTTGCCAGCTTTAACTTTCTTAAGTTTAATTTGTCTGTCTAATAATTTTGAGCGTTCTTTCAAGTAGTTATAGTCTATTAACTTTTTAACTGGGACATTTATAAAATCACTATCAGCTATATATATAGATCTATCCGCAAAAGCTAATCTTGAGGCATCTCCTATTATTCTCCAAGTCTTAGGATTTTTAGGTCCAAGTTTTGAAATATCAAAATTTTCAATCATTCCTAGAATTTGAGCAATTGTTATAGCTCCTGATGAAGGAGGTCCCATTCCACATACTTTATATCCTCTATAATTTGAACAAATGGGCTTTCTTTCTATAACTTTATAATTAATCATATCCTTAATAGATAAAACTCCAGGATTATGACTGGCATTATTCACAGTTGAGACAATATCATTTGCAATATAAC
>CACMYY010000045.1 GCA_902618025.1 uncultured SAR116 cluster alpha proteobacterium | reverse complement strand
AAAACGGTGTTCGTGAAATAAAAGCAAGAGAATTTTATGAAGGTGCCTATTTCACAGCAAGGGAAGATGACGAAATATTAGTTTCAATCTCCTTTAATGCACCTATTGGTGGTTACGCATATGAAAAACAAAAAAGAAAAATTGGTGATTATGCTACTGCTGCTGCTGGTGTAATTTTAAATGTTGATAATGGAGTTTGTTCGAGTGCATCTATTGCATTAACTAACTTATCTGATACACCTGTTTATTGCAGTGATGCTGTAAGTATGCTTATTGGAAACCAAATTGATGATAGTTTGTTAAGTGAGGTAACAAAATCTTGCGTTGAACAAAGTGACCCGGTGGCTGACCAAAGAGGGCCAGTCGAGTTTAAAAAATATGTTGCTGGGATAGTAGTTAACAAAGCTCTTAAAAGAGCTTTTGATCGATCTTAATAAAGGGAATAAAAATGGAAAAAATAAATGTATCAATGAAGGTTAATGGTAAAAATGAAACTTTATCTGTAGAACCAAGAACACTCTTAGTTCATGCTCTTAGAGAGCATTTAGAATACACAGGTGCACATATCGGATGTTCTTCTTCTCATTGTGGCGCTTGTACGGTTGATATGAATGGAAAATCAGTTAAATCTTGTACCATTTTCGCACCACAAGCTGAGGGTGCAGATATTTTAACTGTTGAAGGCATTGGTACCCCAGATAAACTTCATGTAATTCAGGAGATGTTTAAAGAGCATCATGGTTTACAATGTGGATATTGTACACCGGGAATGATTATGAGGTCATATAGATTTCTCCAAGAAAATCCCAATCCAACTGAAGAAGAGGTGAGATTTGGTATTTCAGGAAATTTGTGTAGATGTACAGGCTATCAAAATATTGTAAAATCAATAATGGCAGCTGCAGATAAATTAAGAGAAGAATCAAACATAGAGAAAAAGGAAATTGCATAATGGATGATGTTAAAACCCCATCAAGCGAAGAAAGAAAAAGTGCTTTAAGTGGCCTTGGTACTTCAAGAAAAAGAGTAGAGGATGCCAGATTTACCCAAGGCAAAGGTAATTATGTAGATGATATCAAGCTTAAAGGTATGTTATTTGGAGACTTTGTAAGATCACCAGTAGCACATGCTAAAATTAAAAAAATTGATACAAGTGCTGCACTAGCATTGCCTGGAATCCATGCAGTATTAACAGCAGCAGACCTTGAGCCTTTAGGTTTACATTGGATGCCAACTCTAGCTGGTGACAAGCAAATGGTTTTGGCAGATGGAAAAGTTCTTTTCCAAGGTCAAGAAGTTGCTTTTGTAGTTGGGGATGATAGATATGCAGTAGCTGACGGAGTTGCATTGGTTGAAGTTGAATATGACGAACTTCCTGTCGTAACTGACCCGTTTAAAGCTGAAATGGAAAATGCTCCAATTTTAAGAGAAGATATTGCTGATCAAAAAGAAGGAGCACATGGTCCTAGACGGCACCCAAATCATATATTTACATGGGAGTCAGGTGATAAAGAAGGAACGAATAAAGTCTTAGATGAGGCTGAGGTTGTTGCAGATGAAATGGTTTATTATCATAGAACTCATCCATGTCCATTAGAAACATGTGGTTGTGTTGCATCCATGGACAAAGTTAATGGAAAATTAACTGTTTGGGGTACTTTCCAAGCCCCTCATGCAGTAAGAACTGTTGCTTCATTAATTTCTAGTATACCAGAACACAACATAAGAATTATTTCCCCAGATATTGGAGGAGGATTTGGCAATAAGGTAGGAGTTTATCCTGGATATGTTTGTGCAATTGTTGCATCTATAGTCACGGGTGTTCCTATAAAGTGGGTTGAAGACAGAATGGACAATCTAATGGCAACTGCATTTGCAAGAGATTATTGGATGCACGGAAAAATTTCAGCAACAAAAGATGGTAAAATAACTGGATTATGGTGTCATACAACTGCTGATCATGGAGCCTTTGATGCATGTGCAGATCCAACTAAGTTCCCAGCTGGTTTTATGAATATTTGTACTGGCTCTTATGATATTCCGGTAGCATATCTAGCTGTTGATGGTGTCTATACAAATAAAGCACCAGGTGGTGTTGCTTACAGGTGTTCTTTTAGAGTGACTGAAGCATCATATTTTATTGAAAGAATGATAGAAGTCTTAGCTTTAAAATTAGGAATGGATTCTGCAGAACTTCGATCTAAAAATTTTATTAAAAAAGAGCAATTTCCCTATACATCTGCTCTAGGCTGGGAATATGATTCTGGCGATTATCACAGAGCATGGGATAAAGCCCTTGAAGCAGTTAATTATAAAAAACTACGAGAAGATCAAGCAAAGCAATTAGAGTTATTTAAATCTGGTAAATCAAGAAAATTGATGGGAATTGGTTTAAGTCATTTTACTGAGATAGTTGGTGCAGGACCAGTTAAAAACTGTGATATATTAGGATTGGGCATGTTTGATGCATGTGAAATCCGTATTCATCCAACTGGGTCAGCAATCGCAAGATTAGGAACAATTTCTCAAGGTCAAGGTCATGCTACTACATTTGCCCAAATTCTTGCATCCGAAATTGGAATTCCTGCATCTGATATAACTCTTGAAGAAGGTGACACTGATACTGCTCCTTATGGATTAGGAACTTATGGTTCACGTTCTACACCAGTAGCTGGTGCGGCGACTGCGATGGCTGGTAGAAAAATTAGAGCAAAAGCGCAAATGATAGCTGCATATCTTCTGGAAGTTCACGACGATGATTTAGAGTGGGATGTTGATAGATTTGTAGTAAAAGGAGCCCCTGAGAAATTCAAAACTATGAAGGAAATTGCATTTGCTTCATATAATCAAGCTATACCCGGAGTTGAACCTGGTTTAGAGGCAGTGAGTTATTATGACCCACCAAATATGACATATCCTAACGGCGCGTATATATGTGTTATGGAAATTGATGTGGATACAGGTGTAACTGAAATAAAGAAGGTCTATGCACTTGATGATTGTGGTACCAGAATTAATCCAATGATTATTGAAGGTCAGGTTCACGGTGGATTAACTGAGGCTTTAGCAATATCAATGGGTCAAGAGATAGCATATGACGAACAAGGCAATGTTATGACTGGAACTTTGATGGATTTCTTTGTGCCTACTGCATGGGAAACACCAAACTATGAAACAGATTTTACCGAAACTCCTAGTCCACACCATCCTATTGGCGCAAAAGGAGTTGGAGAAAGTCCAAATGTAGGTGGTGTTTCAGCTTTTTCTAATGCAGTTCATGATGCATTTAAACCATTTGGATTAACTCAAGCACATATGCCACATGATCATTGGAGAGTTTGGAAGATCGCTAAGGACCTAGGACTTCATAATTAGTCTAATTAGTCTTTACGATAAATAAAAATGCAGTGGAATGAAATTAAGACGAGTTTATATGATTTAGATTATATAGCTTCCGAAGACCTCGCTATGAGCATACACATAGCGATAAATTTAGAGAGACCTCTATTATTAGAAGGTGAAGCAGGTATCGGAAAAACTGCATTAGCTCTCGCATTATCTAAATTGTATAAAACAAGTCTTATAAGGTTACAATGCTATGAAGGTCTTGATGCCTCATCTTCAATTTATGAATGGAATTATCAAAAACAGTTATTATCAATTAGATTAAATGAAAATAAAAATGATAATAATGTAAAAATTGATGATCAAATTTTTTCTAAAGAATTCCTTTTGGAGAGACCTCTTTTAAAGGCACTAACACAAAAAAAATCACCTGTTTTACTTATAGACGAAATTGATAGAGCTGATGAAGAGTTTGAAGCATATCTTCTAGAAATTTTATCGGAATATCAAGTATCTATTCCTGAGTATGGAACGATTAAAGCTTTGTCAAAGCCAATCGTTATTATAACATCTAATAACACAAGAGATTTATCGGATGCTTTAAGAAGACGATGTATCTATAATTACGTATATTATCCAAAAAAAGAGCTAGAATTAGAGATTTTACAGAAAAAATTACCTAATATCGATTCTGAGCTTTCGAGGCAAATAGTTAATTTTGTTCAAAATTTAAGAGTACAAGATATAGAAAAAAAGCCGGGTATTGCCGAAACTTTAGATTGGGCAGCTGCCATATCAGGCTTAGGTCTTAAAGATTTATCTGATAATTACAAAGTTTTACATTCAACATTAGTTTGTTTACTTAAGACAGAAGCAGATAAAGCCGTTATTTCTCAAGAAATAGCCCAAAAATTAGCTAAAATATAAAATGCTTAAACCTACAAAATTTTTGGCAAGATCTTCAATAAAATCACGATTACTAGATTTTACTCATCATATGTATGCAAACGGTTTTAACACTACTTTTGATCAAGTTTTTCAATCATTAAAAGGTTTAAAACATATTGATTTATCAGATCTGAATGATTGGAAAAGTGCTTTAAGATCCATCTATTGTTATAATTTTCAAACTTACGAAAACTTTGATGAGTTGTTTGATTCATTTGAGAGACAAAAGAATGATTTAAATAAAAATAAAAATACTAAAAGTATTTTATCACCTATAGAGGGTCAAACTTTAACTAATGAAACAGCAAATGATATTTTGAATAAAGATAATGAAGCAGAAATTTCAAATGAAACTAAATCAAAAATAACTGCAAGTTATTTAGAAAATAATAGGAAAACTGATTTAAAAGAACTAATAGAAACAGATTTACAACAAAGAATACACGCAGCAGTTTTGCGAATAGCAAAATCAATCAAACATAAAAGATCTAGAAGATTATTAGCTAAGAAGAAGGGCGAAAAATTAGATTTAAGAAAAATTGTCAGTAAGTCATTAGCATACGAAGGTTATCCACTTAAACTTTACAAAAAAAGTAAGCCAAAGAAACCCATGAAAATTGTAACCATACTAGATATTTCTGGTTCAATGAAAATATATAGCCAAATTTTTTTAACTTTTGTAAAAGGACTTGTGGGCATAAACCAAAGTACCGAAGTTTATTTATTTCACACCAGACTAATGAGAGTTACAGATTATTTAAAAGAAAATGACACTCTCAAAGCTGTAAATAGAATTTCAATGCTTACGGAGGGTTTTTCAGGTGGAACTAAAATAGGAAAATCTTTAAAAGAATTTAATAATGTTTATTCAAGAAACTTTGTAAACGGAAAAACAGTAGTAATGATCATTTCAGATGGATATGATACAGGTAGTTCAAAAATAGTTGCTGAAGAATTAGAAAAACTAAAAAAGAGAAATTGCAAAATTGTTTGGTTAAACCCGTTGTTAGGATGGGAGAATTACGCACCTGTTGCCTCAAGTATGAAAGCTGCTTCAAAATATTTAGATTTGTTTGCTCCTTGTAATACATTAGAGCATTTAGAGAATTTAGAAAAAGAACTGATTGAAATATGATCAATAAAACAAAACAAAAATTTGATAAAGTAATAGAATTACTAGAAAAAAATGGTTCTTCCTTCGCAATTGCCACAGTTATTCGTACTATGTCATCAACCGCTGCTAAACCAGGTATGAAAGCAATAATATCAGACAAAGGTGAAATTTTGTCTGGGTGGTTAGGTGGTGGATGCGTTACTAATGCTGTTTGTAACACTGCAAAAGAGACTTTAAATTTCAAAAAACCTAAATTAGTTGTCTTAAGTCC
>CACMYY010000044.1 GCA_902618025.1 uncultured SAR116 cluster alpha proteobacterium | reverse complement strand
TGATGAATTATTTGCTGTTAATGGTGATGATGGAAAAATTATATGGAAAAAAAAGAGTGGCATGCCATTTAGGGGTGGAATAACATCATACAAAAATTTAATTTTTGTAAGTGATTTTGATGGAAACTTCATATCAATTAATAAGAAAAATGGATTAACTTTATGGAATATTTTTTTAGGTAGTGATTATAATTCTGTTTACACAACTGCTAGACCAATTATAGCAAAAAACAAAGTAGTTGTTCCTACTACAGGTGGTACATTTTTTGTAATATCGATTGATACTGGAGAGGTATTATGGAGTGAAAATTTATCTTCAAATCAACAACTACCTAAACTTTTTCACGTTGGTGATATAGTTGCTAATCCTTTATATCATGAAGGTATATTATATATTGTTTCACAATCAGGTGTTACTGCTGCATTTAATATAGACAACTCTGAAATGCTCTGGAATGTCCCAATAGGTGGTTTCGAAACGCCAACAATATCTGGAAAAACTATATTTATATCTGGAAATATGGGAATATTAGCTGCAATCGATACAGTTTCTGGTAGATTAAGATGGCAAAAAAAATATCCTTCATATTTAAATGTAGATTCATTTTTTTCAGATGAAGAAATTGCTATTTATAAAGGTCCAACTTTAGTTAACTCAAAAATATTACTGTCTAATCAAAAAGGTCTTATCAATATAATTGACGCTAAAGATGGGACTAAAGCTGGTACTTTAAAAGTTGACCAATTAGCATTTTCTCCTATTCCGGTAGATGGAAACCTTCTTTTTGTTACTGCAAATGGAAAACTATTATCTTATAAGTAGATCTATATAATCTAAGGTTAAAAAATGTTCAAGGTTGTCTTAGTAGGAAGGCCAAATGTAGGTAAATCTACTTTATTTAATCGATTAGTTCGTTCGCAAAAAGCGATTGTGAATAATCAACCTGGTGTTACTAGGGATAGAAAATATGGATTAGGAAGTATAGCTGATTTAAATTTTATTTTGATAGATACAGCAGGAATAGATGTATCTTTAAAAGAGTGCACCGAGATAAACACAAGACAACAAAGTGAAATTGCAATTGATGAAGCTAATATTATCTTTTTTGTTATTGATGGCAGAGAAGGTGTTTTGCCAGCTGAAAAATTTTTCGCAAAAAATTTGAAAAAGAAAAATAAACCAGTGATTGTTTTAATTAATAAAAGTGAGGGATCTAGGGGGTTAATTGGTTTAAGTGAAGCTGGTATTCTTGGCTTTGATGATATGATTCCAATTTCTGCAGAACATGGAGAGGGTTTGCCTGATTTGTATGATGTTTTGAAAGATAATTTAAAGAAAAATAATAAGGATATAAAATTAAATCAATTTATTTCTGATTATAAAAACTTACCTATTAGGATTAGTGTCGTTGGAAGGCCTAATACAGGAAAATCTACATTAGTAAATACTATAATAGGGGAAAATCGCTTGGTTACAGGATCTACTTCAGGAATAACTAGAGATTCTATAGAAATTGAGTGGTATTATAAAAATCAACCTTTTTGTTTAATCGATACAGCTGGTTTAAGAAGAAAATCAAAAATCATTGATGTTTTAGAACAAGATATTGTTAATGACACCTTAAAATCTATAAAATTTAGTGATATATGTGTATTACTTGTTGATGCTCATCAAAATATAGATAAACAGGATTTAACCATTGCACGTATGATAATAGGAGAAGGTAGAGGTATAATTTTTGCAGCAAATAAATGGGACAAAGTAAAAAATCAAAATGATGTTAAAAATAATATAATTAATAAATTAAGCATATCTTTATCACAAATTAAAGAAATACCTATTGTTTTTATTTCAGGACTGCATAACAAAGGTATAAAAAAATTATTTGATAAAATTCTTAATATTAGAGAAAAGTTAAGCATTAGAGTTACAACTGGAAAATTAAATAGATGGTTATCAACAATAATAGAAAATAATCCTCCTCCATTATATAAAGGGAGAAAAAATAATATTAGATATATTACACAGGTTAATGTTAGGCCTCCAACATTTGCATTGTTTATGTCTAGTCCAAATGATTTGCCCAATAGCTACAGACGCTTTTTAATGACATCTTTAATTAAAGGTTTTAATTTATCTGGTGTGCCGATAAGATTAATACTTAGAAAAGGAAACAATCCGTATGTTGAAAAATAGTAAGTTTTAATTGTTTGTAGAAATATTTTGTTCAATACCAATTTGTGGTGTATTATTATTTAAATGATTCGTATCTTTGTCATCTTTATTTTGACTTTCATTCTCGAGAGCTTCTTTTTGAATTTTTAATTCGTTTTCTTTTGCAATTCTGTCTTTTTCTAATTTTACTCTTTTATTAATAACTTTTACTAAATCAGCGTCATCTCTTTCAATAGTCTTAAAAAAAGAACCAAGTATAGCTTTTCTTTTAATTATACCAATTATTTTCATTTCTTTAGTAATTCTTTCTAAAGCATTATCAATTTTTTTTAGAGCAATTCCAGATATTCGCTGGTCTATATATTCCTTTTCCATAGCAGCTCTTATTCTCAGGCCTGTATTTGTTTTTATCTTCATAAGTCTTGTAGTTGCAGAGTTCGTTCTTCTAATAACTTCATCCCCTAATTCTTCTAATTGCATTCTAGAAGGTTTTGGAACCCTTATATGAATAAATTGTGAACCTGGTTCATTTTTAGCAGGAAAACCGTTTTGTTTAATAAATTCTAAAACTTTTTCAATTTGTTCTTTATTATAGATCATTAGTTCAATTTTCATAGGGTCATCTGGAGATTCCACATTGCCTAATTCAGCTAGTCTCCTTGGACGACCTTGAATTGTTAATTTTAGTCCTCTAAAAACAGCAATATTAGCATCTTCTGGTTTTATCTCTAATAAAGATACTGCGAATTCTTCAAGTGCATTTTCCATGTTAGCTATTGCTTCTGGGGAATAACCCTCATCAACATTGCTAGAAATATAATTTTCTTCATCCATACCTAATATCCCATGAGAATTACATTAAACTTAAAGCTAGTACTTTATTTCAATTTCAATTCTTCTATTTTTCTCTCTTCCTTGTTTTGTATCATTTTGCTCTATTGGTTTAGTTTCCCCAAAGCTTATTGCTCTAAGTTTCTCTGAAGGAATTGTACCAGATTTTGCTAATTCTTGAACTACACTAGATGCTCTAGCAGCGGCTAAATCCCAATTATCTCTGTATTGTCCTCCAAAAATTAATGGAACATCATCTGTATGACCAGATACATTAATTTGACCGGCACCTTTAGCACTTACTTTAGCTATTTTTTGCATTATTGATCTAGCTTGCTTTGTTAGTCTTGCAGACCCAGAACTAAATGCACCTGCGGATCCAACTGTTACAACAACTCTATCTTTTTCTCTTTGAACATCAGCTAAGCCTTTTCCAATTTCTTGTTTAAGAGCAACCCTCAGTTGATCTTCACTAAACTCAGCTTTTTTATTTTTTTCTTGTATATTTTTTTTAGCGTCAGAACTCTGTTTTTCAAAATTATTAACCTGATCTTTTAAAATTTTATTTTCTATTTGTGCAGATGCCATTTTTTGAATATCTTTATTTATCCCACCAATAAGCACATCAGTTTCAGTAGAACCCGTTTTTTCGCGAGCTTTTTCAACAGCATCAACAGTATCCTTTATTAATTTGGAAATTTCTTTTGAAGTTTTATCTTCTGTATTAACACTTACTAAAACTTTGTCATTTACAGTTTCTACTTTTACATCGTCAGTAGATAAACTGTTTTTTATTTCTTTGCTTAAATCTTTTGCATCTAAAACCTCTTTAGAATTACTTTTAGCACTGTCACCTTCATCAATTTCAGATTTTAAGTCTAAATTTTTTTGTTCTGCATCTGTAGTTTGTTGGGTAAGATTTTTAGTCACTGATGGTGCAGGAGACGGGCTGAAATCTAGCGACAGGACTGTTGTCCCTTTAGGTTGTTCCACAACAGGAACAATTCTTTGAATTCCAAAAGCGTTCTTTAAGCTACCACTAATTTGTTTAAATTTTGGAACATTAAACTCTGCAAAAGATAAGATTAACACAAAGAAAGCCATTAATAAGGTAGCCATATCCGCAAATGTAGCCATCCATGCAGGAGCACCCGCAGGTGGACATTTAGGACATTCTTCTTCTTCTTCTTCTTCTCTTCCTTCTACTTGTGCTTCAGCCATAACAAACTCCTAATCTTTAAAACTAACTAAGCGGCTTCTTCTATTTGAGCTTGAATTTTTGGAGGCATAAGAGCTACCAATTGATCAGTTATATTTCTTGGACTTTCACCTCTGGAAATATATTTTAGCCCCATTACAACCATTTCTCTATAAAGTAATTCGTGAGCTGAATAACCTTCAAGTTTAGTAACAATAGGCATAAAAATACAGTTCGCTATCATAGCACCGTATAAAGTTGTTAACAAAGCAACTGCCATTGCAGGACCAATTGCTTTTGGATCAGCCATATTGCCTAACATTGCAACTAATCCGATCAATGTTCCAATCATTCCCATCGCAGGTGCTAAATCCACCCAAGCCTGAAAAACACCTGTCATGTCCTCGTGTCTAGCTTTCATAGCTTTAACTTCTTTATTTAATTGTTCAGTTAACTTTGTTTCATCAGCACCATCGACAAGCATTTGAAGTCCTTTTTCGAAAAATTTATCTGGTACTTCTTGACCTTCAAGCGCCATCATTCCATCTTTTCTTGCGATACCAGCAAGTTCTGTGATTCTTGTAATTAATTCGTCATGCTTTTTTGCTCCTGGCATAAAGACTTTTACAAGTGTTCCGAAAGAGGCTAAAAACATTGGTAATGTTGATCTATACATCACTGCAAAGAAGGTGCCTCCAATAACAATTAACATAGAAGGTGTATCAATAAAGGCTCCAAGTCCGCCAGACGATATCATCGCTCCAGCAATCATGCCAAGAGTACCTATAAGTCCAATTAAAGATGCTATATCCATTTTCTTGCCTTTTTTTATTTTAAAATAATGATATTAGGCATAAATTCTGCAAGAATGAGACCAAAATGAAAGTTATCTTAAAAAAAACGTATCGGAGTATGTTATGTTTAAAGTAAAATCATCATTCTCTAAAATTTACACTATTATTATAATATTATTATTCTTTCTTAATTTCAATAATGTATGGGCTAATAATTTTATATCTAGGGGTTATTATGTTATTGATTTGAGTAAAAAACTGGAGTGGATGACTTGTACAGTTGGGATGAAATGGGCTCAAAATAAGTGCGTAGGTAAGCCAATAAAGGTTAAATTGGACCAAATAGATTCTATAATTAGTCAAGCTAATGAACAACTTGGAGGGAGCTGGCGTTTACCAAACAGAATAGAATTAGAAAGTCTTGTATGTAAAGATTGCAAAAAAGTTAAAATAAATTCACGTATATTCCCTGATACCCCAGCCGAGTCTTTTTGGACTAGCGAAAAAAACCCATGGCAATCTCAATTCATGTGGACAGTAAACTTTTTTACTGGAAATACTTTTGGAAGGTTTCCAGGTTTTATTCCTAATTATGTAAGGTTAGTTAAAGATAGATAAAAAAATTAAGATTTTTGTTTTTCAAAAAAATACTTAGTTACTTTTATCAAGAACATTATCACACCTAAAACGATTATTAATGTTGCAGCGTTT
>CACMYY010000043.1 GCA_902618025.1 uncultured SAR116 cluster alpha proteobacterium | reverse complement strand
TTTAAAAATTGATAGATTTGGTCAATAAATGTGGGGGTACTTATGGGGGTACCCAAATTGGCAAAAAATAAAATCAATAAAAACAATGAATTAAAAGTCTATTTTGGATAGCGCAAAAGACTACGAATCTAGGGGGCAGTAGTTCGTATCTTTTCGAGCGCACCACATTCACTTAAATCAAAAGTGTTTACCTTTTATAACTATTTCAGTTATTTTATGTATTATGAGGATTATTTTTAGTAGAAAAGGTTTCGATAGTACTGCTGGTGGCATTCCAAGTATAAAAATAGGAAAAATTCTTCAAAGCCTTCCAATACCTTATAAAAAAAATACATTAACTACATACAATCATCTAAATTTAGGAAAATATGTAGAGCAATTATCTAAAAAAAAAATCAGGCCTACAGACACCTGCCATAATGATCCAAATTTAGTAACAGGTCAGTTTGGACAAGCTGGTGCCGCACAAACTCATTTAGAAAATAATAAAGTTGAAATGGGTGATTTATTTCTCTTTTGGGGATGGTTTAGAGAAACTAAAAAAATCAAAAAAAAAATTTTATTTGATAAAAGAGATCCTGGTCACTACAGAATTTTTGGTTGGTTTCAGATTGGTGAAATAATTAAACTGGGAGATAATCCAAGTTGGTATTTAAAGGAGAACCCAACCTCAAATTCACATCCACACACAATTGGAAAATGGCCAAAAAATAATACTCTATACATTGCAAAATCAAAATTAGAAGGCTTCGGTTTAAGAAATTACCCAGGATTTGGAATATTTAAAGCCACTCAATTGACAAATTTAAGCTTTGATCCTTCTACAAAAAAATCAAGATGGATTTGTCCTAAATGGTTAAATCCAAATCATAATGGTTGTGGAATGACATATCATAATAATCTAAACAGATGGGGAGAAAATACAGTTGATATTGTCGGGAGAGGTCAAGAGTTTGTTGCTAAACCAAGAGATAGAGAAGGATGTAAACAATGGTTAATCTCTATCTTTAACAATAATAAATAAATATAATTTAGTAATTTAGTTTAATTCAGATATGTTAAGATTCTTAATTATTTAAATTTTAGGAATAGAAATGAATAAATTGAGTATAATATTAATAATTTTATTTATACTTTTTGTTTTTTTTCCAACCATGTCATATTGGATTAATCATTGGAGTATATAAAAAATGTTTAAGTTAAATAGTTTTTGTAAAGAGTGTTTTGATCCACACAAAATTGTTTGGAGTTGTAAAAAAAACTTTTCTGAAAAAAACTGGATGTATCTCTGTGGTAATTGCATTAGATATTATCAACATTTGAATGGTAAAAATTTTAGATCGCAATTTCAAAATATAAATTCTTTTATTAAGTGTAAGTTCCATCTAACGAAAATCGAACTTCCATTGTATGAAACAAAGTAAATAAAATTATGGAATATATAATTTTTAAAATATTTATATTTTGTATGTTTGTAATTTTAGGTGTTTTAACTTTTGGTATAATAAGATGGTTTTTTAAATATTTAAAATTATTTTACCTACACATTGATTGGAAAATTAAAATATTAATTATATTTCCTCTAAGTGCTCTTATAATAATACCTTGGTTGCTTTTTCAAATTTTAATTTTAAAAGGTTATACAGAATTAATTATAGCAATTATATTAGGGTCTATTGGGTCTCACTATATTTTTGGTAATGAAGAAAAAAATGAAATTTAATACAAATAGTTATAAGTTATAGAGCAATGAAATATCATTATTGTTCAAGGTGTAATTATCCATTTAAAAGGTTATTTAATTGTAAGTACGAGAAAAATGATAACGATTATTTTTTTCTCTGTACCAAATGTGCATTTGAATGCAGTGAAATTTTTAAAAAAACTTTTAAATCAAAATCAGGAAATTTTGTTTCAATCGGTTTGTTGAAATCCAGGAGAGAAAGGAGTAATTTTTAATCTAATTAAAAAAAATCAAATAATCTTTACCTCTAATTTTAAATTTGTTTAAATTATCTACATGGCAAAACCAATAAATATATATTCTAAATTCAATAAATTTGACGATTACTGGTCTCCGAAAGTAATATCTGAGATGAATAATTATCAATTTAAATTAGTTAAAATAAAAGGTGAATTCATTAAACATCACCATTCAGACACAGATGAAGTTTTTATTGTAATCAAAGGGAGTATGAAAATAGAATTTGATGCAGAAAGCATAGAAGTAAATGAAGGTGAAATGATAGTAGTACCTAGAGGGGTGGATCACAAACCAACTGCTGAAGACGAGTGTCATGTGATGTTAGTAGAACCTAAAGGAATATTAAATACTGGTAACGTAAAAGGAGATTTAACAGCTCCTAATGATGAATGGATTTAAGTAATGATTTCAGTTTATATAAAATTCATTTGGATGATTGTTTTTACATTTCTAATTTTTTTTGTTGTACGTTCTGTTAATAGTGAAACGATGGGTGATTTAATTTGGGAAAAAGGAATTTATTATAAAAAAAATACAGATATTCCTTTCAGTGGAGAAATAAATGGAAACATTAAAGGTCAGATCCAAGATGGAAAGAAAGAAGGTACATGGGTAAGATATTATAGTAATGGACAATTATTTTCTGTATCAAATTATAAAACTGGTAGAAAAAATGGTGCCTGGATTACTTACAACAATAAAGGTCATTTAATAGAAAAGGGTCAATACAAAAATGATCTTGAAGAGGGTCACTGGATACGTCTATTTGAAAATGGTGTAATAAGCTACAAAGGTAAGTTTAAGAATGGCAAAAAATCAGGATCTTGGGTTGCATTTTATTATAATGGACAATTGAAATATCAAGGGAATTATAAAAGTGGGACTAAGGATGGTTATTGGGAGTATTTTTCTCCATCTGGTTATTTATATGAAGATTATTCTGGTTATTTCAAAAACAATAAAAAAGTTAGCAGTAAAATATGAAAAAAAATTACTAACTTAATTTTAGCCCACAATTCCTCTTAACATAGAAATAAATGGAATTATTTTAGAAGCAATATTTTGAAATAGAGCAATAGGATTAATTCCAAATCTTGGCAAAATAAAAAATATCATTACTACAATCAATAATGTTAACATTATTGGTAGGATGAACTTAACACTTCCATGCTCTCTTTTAGACATAAATAAATTAAATACAAAATAAGCAATCGAAAAAATGATAACTAATAAGATTATAAGTTTTAACATTTATTAGGTTTATACTTTTTACTGTAAGTTTGGTTTTTTTGAAAAATGTTTAGTTAATCTTTTTCTTATGTTGTCCTTAATTTTAGAGTAATTCCAAATACACACAAATGAAACTAAAGCTAAAACAAAAGTAGAAAAGAAACTTGTTGTAGAACCAATACACATATTGATATTTTAATTTAATAATAAATGTTTTTCAAGTTGTATTTAAAGAATTAAACATTTTTAATTTAATATTTTTCTTATGTCTAATAAATATCAGTAAGTGATGCATTATTATTTTTTGGATTATTTACATCCATAGAAACCCGATAAAAATTTATATTATTGTTTGCATTACTGTTAAATATATCTTTTCCTAAAAGAAATGACGTAATTTCAGACTCTTCTAATAAAACAGGTTGTCTGTGATGTATATGATTTATTTGATCAACGGAATTTCTTGTCAATATTAAACAACCAATTTCATTATATAGACCAGCAAAATAATTAGTTTGGGAAAAGTGATAATAAGGTATTTTTTTATTATTTTTTCTTTGCCACTCATACCAACCATTGTTAAAAATTATACATCTCTTTGCATTTTTAAATGATGGCTTTTCGTTCATAGTTTCAGAACGACAATTAATTAGGTTCATATCTTGTTTCCATAATGGAGAATATGACCATTTCATTAACAGCGATTTTTCTTTAGTTTTTACTGGTACTAATTGTGACGGACATACATTATACGATACTTCATATTCTAAATTGAATGCATTTTTTGACGAAATAACAAATCTTCCACACATCTTAATAGAATAACTTATTCTATTCAAAGCTAGTAAACAAAAAAAATTTAATTAATAATTATATTAAAGATTTAAAAATTAATGTTTATATTGTTCTGAGTTAAACCTTTGCTTGCTGATATTATTTTAATTTTACATTTTCTTGTAGTAATTTTTATTACTATTGGTTTTTTATTGGTACCTATTGGTTATTATAATGATTGGAGTTGGATAAAAAACTTTAAATTAAGATTATTTCATTTTGGTCTAATGTTTATAGTGACATTCGAAACTCTTGTTGGCATAACTTGTCCATTAACCTCTATTGAAAATTATCTTCGAGGAATAAATAATAGTAAATCTTTTATTTCTTTTTGGATTGAAAAGATTATTTACTGGGACTTTCCAACTAGTTTTTTTATGGTTTTATATTTTGTATTTTTAGGATGGACCTTTCTGATGTGGAAGATTTATCCTCCAAAGTTTAAGGACAGTTATTTAAAATAATTTATCATAATTATTGGATTAAAAACTTTAACAAATAAGAGATTAATATGGATTTTAAATATGCTCAAAGTTGGTTACTTGGAATTGTTTGTTTTGTATATGGAATTTATAGAGTTATAGGTGGATCGGATGAATCTTTTAATTGGGTAGACGCTGCAGCTATTTTTGGATTTTGCTATTCAGTTTATGTTACCCAACTAAAAAAACCTGAAGACGATTAAATAAATACAAGGTAACGTATTTTTATACATAATATTCATAAATATGTATAAAAATAAATTTATTATATTAATTTTTTTTCAATAAGTTTTTAATGCTATTTAAAAGTTGTTGATTATCGTCTTTATACTTAAATTTTATTAATGCAATTTTATCATCAATATTATTAGTTTTTTTCAGATAAGAGTTAAATAAATCGCTTTTCTTAGATTTTAGTTTTGCTTCAGCTTTAAATTTATTAAGCTTATCATTTTCTTTATTCATCAATTATCGTACCTCATGTAAGTTCTTAAAATAAATTAGAACTTGAAAATTTTTATTACTCTTTACGTTAAGCTATTAATCAGTTTAAGATTTACATATGATAAAAGATAAATT
Organism: uncultured SAR116 cluster alpha proteobacterium; assembly: GCA_902618025.1. Taxonomy (GTDB): domain Bacteria; phylum Pseudomonadota; class Alphaproteobacteria; order Puniceispirillales; family Marisalimonadaceae; genus Marisalimonas. Next base: position 633 of record CACMYY010000043.1, on the reverse strand, counting down.
TTGCTTTGTATATGTAACAGTTGAAAATTTTGAGCAAGCAGAGCTAATTGCTGAACTTGCGATTAAAGACAAATTAGTTGCATGCGCAAATATTTTTCCAGAGTCTCATTCCATGTTTGAATGGAAAGGAGAAGTTAAATTGGAAAAGGAAACAGTTTTACTTTTAAAAACATTAGTTAATAAATATGATTTACTTGAAAAGTTAATAATTAAAAATCATGTATACGAAACACCATGTATACTAAAGATGGATGTTTCTAAGGGGCATAAAGATTTTTTAAAATGGGTTGAAACGTCTGTAAGTCTATCTGATTAGAATGAATAAATTATATATGAAAAAAATATCTACTTTTTTAATGATATCTTTTATGTCCATTTCAATGAGTTATGCTTCTGAAAAAATAATCTTGAAAGACTATATCAATTCTTTTGCATGGGAAAAAAGGATAGTCCTTTTTATTTCAAAATCAAAATATGTTTATTTCATAAATGAAACCGATAATTTTTTTAAAGAAAATAATTGTGAGAATGATAATAGAAATTTAAAGTATATTCGAATAATAGGAGATGAAATAAAAAAATATATCATTTCAGAAAAATTTGAAAATAAGTATGGAATGTGGTTGATTGGAT
>CACMYY010000042.1 GCA_902618025.1 uncultured SAR116 cluster alpha proteobacterium | reverse complement strand
ATATTGCTTAAAGACGATAAAAGTTTTAGTTCAATTTTATTCAACTTATCTCATTCTTTTCCTCAATTATCTGCACATAGAGGTCAAAGAAATATTAAGGGCGATTATTTTGGACCTTTTGTCTCAAAAAAAACTGTTCAAAAAACAATAGAAACACTCCAAAAAATTTTTCTTTTAAGAACTTGCAATGATAATATTTTTAAATCTAGAACTCGCCCTTGCTTACAATTTCAAATCAAAAGATGCAGTGCTCCATGTGTAAATTTAATATCAAAAGAAAGTTATCGAGACAGTCTTAATGAAGCGAAAAAATTCTTACAAGGAAACTCAAAGTCGATAAAACAAAATTTAATAAAAAAAATGTACGATGCATCTAATAAACAAAATTTTGAAGCAGCTGCAATTTTTAGAAATAGAATAAAAGCTCTTACTGATGTTAATGCAAGTCAAAATATTAATGTACCAAACGTCAATGATGTTGACTTCCTTGTGCTACGAAAAATTGAAAATAAAGTCGTAATTCAAATGACCATAGTTAGAAGTGGTTGTAATTACGGTTCTAAATCATATTTTCCTAGTCCAGGTAAAAATGGTACTGATGTTTTAGAAGAAGAGATTATGCAAGCCTTTATATGTCAATTTTATGATAAAAATATTCCCCCTGAAAATATTTTGGTTAACTTAAATCCTAAAGATAAAAGTCTAATTGAAGAGCTTTTGCATAAAAAGCATAAAATAAAAGTAAAAATTCAACTACCTCAAAGAGGAAAAAAATTAGAAATTATAAAATCAACGCTCAAAAATGCAGAAGAAAATTTAAATAGAAAAATCTATGAAAGATCTTCAAATAAAAACAATCTTAAAAATTTGCAACAAACGTTTAACTTTCGAAATTCTATTCAAAAATTAGAAGTTTATGATAACTCACATAATCAAGGAAAATCACCTGTAGGAGCAATGATAGCTTTTAACGAAGATGGTTTTTTAAAATCTTTATATAGAAGATATAACATTTTGACAGAATACAAAGACTTATCAAAACAAATTAATGATGAGTTTGTAAATAACAATGATTATTTGATGATGCAGGAAGTAATTAGACGAAGGTTCATTGGGAAAAACTCATCTGGATTTCCTGATTTAATAATCATTGACGGTGGCAAAGGACATTTAAACATAGTTTTAAATGTGCTTAAAGAATTGCAAATTAGTAATATTGAAGTTTTAGCAATTTCAAAGGGTATCAAAAGAGATGCAGGTAGAGAAAATTTTTATACAAAATTTTCTGATAGTTTTAGATTTAACAAAGATGATCCTACATTATTCTTTCTACAAAAATTAAGAGATGAGGTTCATAGATATGCAATTGCAGGTCACAGAATAAAAAGTAAAAAAAATATTTTCAAAAATCCACTTGATGAAATTAATGGTATTGGAGCAAACCGAAAAAAATCTCTTTTAGAAGAATTTGGATCTGCAAAAGCAGTAGGAACAGCAAGCATTAGTGATTTGTTAAAAGTTGAGGGAATAAATAAATCAACAGCTCAAAAAATATTTAATTTTTTTAACTAAAGTAAATTTCTAAATGTGTATTTTTTTAATGATAGTCTTCCCCTAAAAATCTCGTTAAGGTTAATTTATGAAGCAAAATAATTCTATATTAAAGATCATACCTAACGTTTTAACCTCATTCAGAAGTTTTGCAGCCATTGTACTTCCTATAATAATCATATATGGCGGTGAAATTGGAGCCTTAATGGCTACACCAATATTAATTTTAGCAGGTATTAGTGATTATTTTGATGGATTTTATGCAAGAAAATATAACGTTACATCTAATTTTGGGAAAATCTTAGATCCAGTAGCAGATAAATTATTGGTAATTGGGGTGATTTTTGCCTTAGCTTCAGAAAACATGTTAGATTATTATTATGCATTTTTTCCTGCACTTTTAATAGTTTTGCGAGAAATTTTAATTTCAGGTTTGAGGGAGAGTATATCTTCTTATAAAATTTCATTAGAGGTAACCCTTTTTGCAAAATGGAAGACAACTATCCAACTAATTGCTTGTGGAAGTTTTTTAGTTTGGAGATCGAATACTTTGTTTTATAGTATAGATATTTTAGGTTTAATTTCATATATGCTTTTATGGATTGCTGGAATATTTACCTTTATAACTGGTCTGCAATATATTATTAAAATAATAAAATTTTTTAATATGAAAACTAATAGAGAATAGATTATGATTATTAAATACTTTTCATGGATAAAGGAACATATAGGTAAATCAGAGGAACAAATTGATTTACCAAATTATATAACTAATGTTAATCTACTAATTAATTATTTGAATGAATTAGACGAAAAATATAATATAATCTTTGAAAAAAAAGAATTAATTAAAATTGCTGTAAATAAAACATATTCATCTTTTGATACTAACATCAGTAATAGTGACGAAATTGCTTTTTTCCCTCCAGTAACTGGCGGTTAAATGAGCAAAATCTCTCCTGCGATAAAAATTAAAATACAAAATGAAGATTTTGATATTTCAGAAGAAACCAAAATCCTACATCAAAATAATACAGGTGCAATAGTCAACTTTGTAGGGGTAGTTAGAGGGTATGACGAAAAAAATGATCAAATAATTAATTCGATGGTATTAGAACATTATCCAGGAATGACGGAAGCTGAAATAGAAAAAATAATTATTGGCAGTTATAAAAGATGGGAATTAACAGGTGTGACTGTAATACACAGAATAGGTAAATTAAAACCCTCTGATCAGATAGTTTTTGTAGGGGTGTCCTCCAAACATAGGCAGAACGCTTTTGATGCATGTAACTTTATAATGGATTGGTTGAAGACCAAAGCTCCATTCTGGAAATTAGAAGAAAATAATAATATAAAGAATTGGGTAGAATTTAACGATACTGATAATCAAGCATTAAAAAAATGGGAAAAATAAATGTTATTCTATACTTTATTAACTAAATCTGAATAAGCTTTTGTCAATTTGAGACAATATTCATTAGGTTTAAATTTAAATTCGCCAATTGACTGAACGGGGGTGACCTCGGCGGCAGTCCCAGTCAAAAAACATTCTTCCGCTTCAGCCATTTCTTCAGGCATAATCTTACGTTCAACAATTTCAATTCCATTATCTGTAGCAAGTTTCATAACAGTCCTTCTAGTTATTCCATCAAGAAAGCAATCTGCAATCGGTGTATGAATTTTTCCATCAGGCATTCTAAAAAAAATATTTGCTCCCGTAGCCTCTGCAATTTGTCCTCTATAATCTAACATTAAAGCGTCATTATAACCTTTCGCCTCAGCTTCATGTTTAGACAGAGTGCAGATCATATATAATCCAGCTGCTTTTGCAAGAACAGGTCCACAGTCTGGACTTGGACGTCTCCATTTTGCAATATCTAGTTTAATCCCTTTCATTTTTTGTTCTGGATCAAAATAGCTTGGCCACTCCCATACTGCAATTGCCACATTTATTTTTGTTGCTTGAGCTGAAACGGCCATCATCTCGCTGCCTCTCCAGACAACTGGCCTAACATAAGCTTCTGAAAGTGAGTTTTTTTCTAACAAGATATCCTTAGCTTCTAATATTTCTTTTTGAGAAAATGGTATTTCCATATCTAGGGATTTTGCAGAATTAAATAATCTTTTTGTATGCTTTTCAGTTTCAAAAATTTTACCTTTATAAGACCGTTCACCTTCAAATACGCAACTTGCATAATGTAAGCCATGATTTAACACATGAACATTTGCATTTTTCCATTCTATTAAATTTCCATTATACCAGATAAAACCTTCGCGGTTGTCAAAAGATAAGTTATCCAAAAAAAAACCTCCAAAACTATACACTACATATAATCCACATTATTTTCAAAATATCAAATATTAAGAAATAAGTTTTGTATTTAATTAAGTTGTTTAGTAATTTTAGATTTAATATAATTTAATTAAATTTTAAAATGAATAACCTAGTCTTAAAAAAATATAACTTTCATATTTTGATTATTGATGATGATCAAAAAATTCGACTTTTACTTAAACAATTTTTAGAAAATAATGGTTTCATGGTATCAGATGCAGAAAATACTGATGAAGCCAAAAAAATTATGAAAAGTTTAAATTTTGATTTATTAGTTATTGATATTATGATGCCTGGGCAAAACGGATTAGATTTTCTAAAAGAAATTAGATTAACAAATTCGATTCCAACTCTAATGTTAACAGCAATGTCAAACCCTGAAGATAGACTAGATGGACTTGAATATGGCGCTGACGATTATATGACAAAGCCTTTTGAACCTAGAGAACTTTTACTTAGAATTCAAAATATTCTTAAAAGATTTACTAAAAATTTAAAAAAATCTGGTGAAAAACAAAAAACAAGATTTGGTCCGTTTACGTTTAATCAAAAAACTCAAAACTTATATAAAAATGATATTCCTGTACATCTAACTACCTCTGAACAAAAATTATTAAAATGTTTTTGTAAATCTCCAAATACTCCTTTCTCAAGAGAAGACATAAATAATTCACTTGGTGGCAATATGGAAATAAGATCGATTGATGTAGCTATAGCTAGAATTAGAAGAAAAATTGAAATTGACCAAAGATATCCTATTTATTTACAGACAGTTAGAGGTATAGGCTGGATGTTACAAACACATGAGGATAAAAATGATGATTATTAAGTTAATTATACCATGAGATTACGCGACATAACACCAAAAAGTCTTTTTGGGAGAATGTTATCTATTATTCTTGTACCAATTATTCTTGTTCAAATTATTTCTGTTTCTATTTTTTATGAAAGGCACTGGGATTGGGTATCTCGACATATGGCAAATAATTTAGCTAAAGATTTAGGGCTATTAATTGATGAACTTGGAAATGAACCATCAAAAGATCAAAGAGCCTTATCAGCAGTCAGAGCAAGGCAGTACTTCAATATTATTTTTTATTGGTTAGAAGGTGGTATTTTGAAACCTAATCAGTCATTTAATGCTAAATTTGAAAATTTCCGATTATCTCTTCAAGAAAGAATTAAAAAACCCTTCTATTTATCTTCTCTTGAAAATTCTAGTCAGTTTTACGTAGATATACAATTAGCAAATGGGATTGTTAGGATGCATATTGATAATAAGCGTATATTCGTTCCTACAGGTATTACATTTATAATGTGGTCAATTGGGTCTTCTGTAATTCTATTTTCTATTGCTATTATTTTTTTAAGAGGGCAAGTAAGGCCAATATTAAGGCTAGCAAATGCTGCTCGTCAAATTGGTTTTGGTAGAAAAGTTGACGATTATAATATTGAAGGCGCAACTGAGGTAAGAATAGCGGGAAGAGCTTTTCAAGCCATGAGACATAGGATTAATAAACAAATCTCAGAGAAAACTTCTCTTCTTGCTGGAGTTAGCCACGATTTAAAAACTCCATTAACAAGGATGAGACTGCAGTTAGCAGTTATGGATGAAAAAAAAGAAATTAAAGAAGATTTTGAAAAAGAATTAATTGAATTAGAAGAAATGATAGATGCGTACTTAGAATTTGCCAGAAATGAAAGAGAAGAACAAATGGTTGATGCAAGTTTATTCAAATTACTTCAGCAGGCTGCTAAAACATCTGATCCAAGCGGTGAAAAAATTACTATCTCTGTTCCAACAGATACCATTCCCATTTTTCCTATACAAGTACAATCAATAAGAAGAGCGCTAATAAATTTATTTACAAATGCAATCAGATATGCCGGCAAAGCTAATGCT
>CACMYY010000041.1 GCA_902618025.1 uncultured SAR116 cluster alpha proteobacterium | reverse complement strand
GCTAATTACGTTAATAAAAATGGTGAAAATATTTTACAAAAAATAATTGCAAAAGATAAAGTTATATTAACTAAAAAAGATATACGAGCGACTGGTCAACATATGAAATATAATTTTACGAATAAAACCGCTAAAATTTCAGGCCCATATCAAACATTATTATTACCATCTGGATACCTAGAATCAAGGAAATCAATTGTATTTGACGATTTAAAAAACAAAGCTGAAGCTGATGGAAATGTAAAAATAATTTTGTCTAATCAAACAATAATCTATGCCGATAACTTAAAAGCTGATTTTAAGTTAAATGATAAGTCATTAAAAAGAGCTATTGCGAGTGGAAATGTAGTTATTGAAAAACCAACAAAAAAAAGGAAATCACAGGCGGATTTAGGTGTCTACAATGCAGAGGATAATAATATAGAACTTAGCGGGAATGTAATAATAATTAACCAAGATTCAAGTATTTCTGGTTCAAAAGGCGTAACAAATTTAAAAACTGGCATCAGTAACATCATTGGTGATCCTGATAGAAAAAAACGTGTTAAAGGTACTTTTGCTCCCATAAAAAACAAAAATTAGGAGACTAAAACTGACTAATTTAGAAGAAGAACTAAAACGTTTAAAATTATCAGCTAATAATCAAGGTGATAAAGAAGCATCATTTTTAAATAATTTACAAAAAAGACAAATTAAATCTAAAAATCTAACTTCAAAGCAAGAATTGAAAATTAATTCAGTTTCTAAAACTTATAATAAAAGAAAGGTTGTTAATAAAGTTTCTTTGCAACTAAATAAAGGAGAAGCTGTTGGGCTTCTGGGACCAAATGGGGCAGGTAAAACAACTTGTTTTTATATGATAGCTGGACTTACTGATACTGATGAAGGAGAAATTTTACTTAATCAGGAATATATAAATCATTTGCCAATGCATATGCGAGCAAAAAAGGGTATAGGTTACTTGCCACAAGAATCGTCGATATTCAGAGGATTGACTGTAGAGCAAAATATAATGTCTATTTTAGAAGTACAGAATTACAGTCACAATCAAAAATTTCAAATCTTAGAAGAATTGTTAGCAGAATTTAATATCAACAATATAAGAAACTCATATGGAGCAACACTGTCTGGAGGAGAAAGAAGAAGAACAGAGATTGCCCGTGCATTAGCTACAAATCCGAGTTTTATACTTCTTGATGAGCCATTAGCAGGGATTGATCCTATTGCTATAAACGATGTAAGAAACTTAATTCAGAAATTAAAATCAAAGGATATAGGTATTCTTATTACTGATCATAACGTTAGAGAAACACTTAGTATTGTAGACAGAGCATATATTCTCTTTGATGGATCTGTAATAATGTCAGGTAATCCGAGTCAAATTAAAACTGATAATAGAGTAAGAGATGTTTACCTCGGAAATAATTTTTAAACCCAATTAATTAATTATAAACTTGACTGATGTTAATGATGATATTATTTAGTCAAAATTAAATTATTTACTCCATTAATTGAAGGTATAAAATGAATATCAATGATATGCTATCTGCTGATAGTTTTCTTGTAAACTTCAACGGAACTAGCAAAAAACAAGTTTTAGAGAAATTAAGTAAATTAGTTGAAGTAAAGCTTAATATAAACTCTAGAACTTTATTAGAAAATTTAACAAAAAGAGAAAAACTTGGATCAACAGCTGTTGGAAACGGAATTGCAATTCCTCATGCAAATGTTGAAAATATTGAGAAATGTTTTGTTTTTGTATCAACATTATCCAATGGTTTAGATTTTAATGCAACAGATGATCAACCGGTAGATATAGTGTTTTTATTAATAGCACCTGATAATAATGGGGCTGAACACTTGCAAGCCTTGGCACTTATTTCGAGACTATTACGAAACAAAGATCTTACTACTAAATTAAGAGGTTGTAAAAACACAGAAAGCGCACTAGCTGTGATTTCTCAAACTATCAGAGAAGAGGCTGCTTAATGAACTATCTATTTACTATATTTAGGATTGGTTTTTTATCAACATAGTTTAAAATAGAACTAATTGCTTCCACTGCAATATCGTTAAAACATTCATCTGTCCAACAAAGAGCATGTGGGGTAACGATAACATTTTCGTATTTTAATAGTTTGCTATCTGTTGAAAGAGGTTCTTCATTAGTAACATCTAAGCCAGCACCAGCAATTTGTTTTTCTTCAAGTGCATTTTCCAAATGCCTCTCATTAACTACAGGGCCTCTAGATAAATTAAAAATGAAAGCACTCTTTTTCATTTCAGAAAAAAATTTTTTTTTAATCATACCTCTAGTATCACTATCAAGATTGCACAGAATTACTATAAAGTCACTTTTATTTGCTAACTCATACATATCAACCTTAATTGCGCCAATTTCTGATATTTGCTTTTCAGATCTAAATGGGTCATAGGCTATTATATCCTTAAAAAAAGGCTTGGAAAGCTTAATTGTCTCAGCACCTATACTTCCGACACCTATAACACCTAACGTCTTTCTAGTGAGACCAAGGCCCATATAATTAGTTCTGTCGTTCCAATTATCATTCCTTACAAGATTATCTTTTTGTAATAATTTTCCTGCAGCAGCAAAAATCATCGTAAGAGCAGCAACAGCAACAGGTCTACGAACAGCATTAGGAGTGTTAGTTACTATAATATTTTTCTTTTTCATAGCTTTAATATCAACAGTATCATATCCAACTCCAAATCTAGAGATTATTTTTAATTTACAATCAGATTTAGAAACACAATCAGCATTAGCTTTTGGTAAATTAAGAAGTATCGCATCAAAATTTGAAGTCATTTCTGAATCTAATTCAATTATTGTTTTATCCATCCAAGTTATTTCAATATCATCTCTATTCCTCAAAAGATTTAGAGGTTCCGTCCCAAAACATGGCTCATTATTACTATTCAACAAATCTCCTGAAATACCAACTTTGAACAAAATATTCCTCCATTATTTTTATTGTTAAGATAATTCTAAAATTTGGGAAATTGATTTAGATAAAATACTCATTTCTGTTCCTACAGCAATCATATTAAAACCAAGTCTGGAATAAGTTTCTAACTCTTGTTTATTACTTACCATTATTCCAAGACTTTTATTATTATCTTTAGCAGCCATAATAATTTCTTTAATTGCATCTAAGTAAATCTTAGAGGTAAAATTTCCTGGTATTCCTAAAAAATTAGTCAAATCGAAATGTCCAACCCAAAGGCAATCAACTCCATCTATTCTTGCTATTTCTTTTACATTTTCTAGAGCTTTTTTTGTCTCAACTTGAATAATGTTAATTAATGAATTATTGGCTTTTTCAATATATGATAAAGGATTTTCATTATTATACTTGTCATGTGCAAAACCAAATCCAGCTCCACGTTGACCTACTGGTGGATATTTTGATGAATTAATAATTTTTAATGCGTCCTCAGGAGTGTTTACCATAGGAGCCATTATTCCTGAAGCACCTAAATCTAATGCCCTAGCAACATAGTTGTAATTGACTTCAGGAATTCTTATTAAAGGAGCAATTTTATGAGCATTAGATATTATGGCAAGAGTTTTGAATTGCTCTAAGGAAAGTCCTCCATGCTCCATATCTAAAATTATAAACTCGCAACCTGCATTTTTAAGTATTATTGGTATTCCTGGACTAAAAAATTCAAAGATCATTGCACCACGTATGTGCACTAATGAAGTTACCTTATTTTTTAGATCCATGGGAATCTCCTTTAAATTTCGAAAATTAATAACCTCGTTTTCTTTCTATTAAATTCGGAGGTATTAGTCCTTTTTCAACGCACTTAATAGCTTTTGCTATTTGTTTAGCTGCTGTTTCAGGATTTGTTTCTGCAGCAACATGAGGCCAAATTCTAATATTTTCTTGTTTCCATAATTTACTATTTTTTGGCAAAGGCTCTTTGCAATAAACATCTAAAATTGCTGAAGCAATGCGACCAGATTTACAATATTTTATCAAGTCTTCTTCAACTACTTGTTCACCTCTACCAGCATTAATGAAACACGAGCCAAATTTCATCATATTGAGTGATGAATTGTCAAAAATATTAACTGTTTCAGAAGTTAATGGCAAAAGACAAATATGAATATCAGAAGATTTAAGTAGAAATTCAAATTTATCTCTACCATTGTGACAAGTTATACCATCTATATCTTTAAACGTTCTACTCCATCCTTCAACTTTAAATCCTAATTGTTTAAGATCTTTAGCAACTACATTTCCAATTGCTCCAATCCCATAAATCGCAATCTTAACATTGGTAAAATTGATCTCTTGTCTAGCTTCATACGTCTTAGTTTTTTGCTGATCATGATACCCAAATGTATCTCTTATAAAATTTAGAACAGACATAATTACCCAATGACTCATAGATTTTGCCATAAATGGGTCAACAATTCTTACAATTGGGATTTTTTTATCTATTATATTATCTTTTAAAATATGATCTACACCTTGACCAAGAGAAATTAAGCATTTTAGATTCTTTAATTCTTTTACTCTTTGAAGGGGGGCATTCCATAATAGGGCCGTTATTGCATTTTCTGACTCATAATTTAACAAATTGACTAATTTAATTGATGGGAGATATGATTTTAATCTGTATTCCCATTCCTCCATGAGCTCGATTTTACTATTTTTACTATAAAAAGCGACAACTGGCATTTATAAAATCCATACTAAGAACCGATTATTTCTATAATTATTAATTTATAAGTACTCCATGTTATGGTGGAGCTAAGGGGGTTCGAACCCCTGACCTCTACACTGCCAGTGTAGCGCTCTCCCAACTGAGCTATAGCCCCAATGTAATTTTAATTTTTATCTTCTTCATTTATTTCTACACTTATTCCATTTTCACTTGAAATATCATCGTCTTCATTAAGCTCTTCGTCTGAAATTTGGTCATCATCTATAAAAGATATATCATCATTTATTCCAATCTCATCTTCAGCAATATCATTTTGATCTTCTTTGTTTATTCCGAGCAATGGATCATCATCAGTTACGACTTCACTCTCAGAAGAAGATTCAATATCATCTATGTTTGATATATCTTCTGTTACAACATTTTCATTTACAGTTGAAACTTTTGAAGATGCACCTTTACTTTTCTTTATTCCTATTAATAAGTCCGGATCAAATTTAGCACCACAGGATGGACAAATCATGGGGGATTTATTTAAGTCATAATATTTTTTTCCACAAACTTGACACGTTCTCTTCCTTCCCCATTCAGGTTTTGCCATTAAAAATCTCCATTACAAAATAAAATTATAAATGTATTAAGGGATTAGACTAAAAAAATTCAATCTGTCAAAAGTTTTTTTAGAATTTTATTAACTTTTAATAAATTAAATATATATTTAGGTTTTTAAATGAAAGGAAATGTTTTTGATGATTTGCATGTCTTCAAATAAATCCTCAAAGTTATCTGGCAATATAATTGTACCAGGTGACAAATCTATCTCACATAGAGCATTAATATTAGGATCATTGGTTACAGGTAAAATAAAAGTGAAAAATTTGCTTGAAAGTGACGACGTCATTGCAACTTTAGAAGCATTAAAAACATTAGGTGTAAAAATCAATAAACAAAATAATTTTTGGGAAATTTTTGGTAATGGGATAGGTAATTTATTTGGTTCAAATTTTGATTTAGATATGGGTAATTCTGGAACAGGCGCCAGATTGATGATGGGGTTAATTGCAGGTTCTGATGTTGAGGCAACAATTTTAGGTGATGAATCTTTATCGAAAAGACCAATGAAAAGAATTATAACACCACTGTTAAAGACAGGAGCAACTTTTCAGGACCCAAATAACGATAATTTACCCATAAGAATGAAGGGTAGCAAAATTCCACTACCTATCGAATATATTAGTCCAGTTGCTTCAGCTCAAATTAAATCAAGTATTTTATTGGCTGGACTTTCTTCTTCAGGAAATACAACAGTTATAGAACCTTCTTTATCAAGAGACCATACAGAACGAATGTTAAAATATCTTGGGGCTGAAGTATCCACAAAAAAATTACCAAATTCTTCTTGGCAAATTACTTTAAAAGGGCTTCCGGAGTTAAAACCAAATAACATTGAAGTTCCTTCAGATCCATCAAGTGCAGCTTTTCCTATTGTAGCGTCGTTAATAACTCCAAACAGTCAGATTAAAGTATTAAATGTCTGTGTAAATAAATTACGAACAGGGCTATATCAAAGTTTGATTGAGATGGGTGGAAATATAAAATTTACGAATAAAAGAGAAATGAACGGTGAAGAAATAGCAGATATCTCAGCAAGTTATAGTACATTGAATGGTATTAAGATACCTAAATCTAGAGTTGCTTCTATGATAGATGAATATCCAATTCTTTCAATAGCAGCTATCAAAGCTAGAGGTAATACTATAATGGAAGGTGTTGAAGAGCTAAGATTTAAAGAAACTGATAGAATCAGGGCAATTTGTAAAGGTTTAAATGCTGTTGGTGTTCATACTATCGACAAAAAGGGTAGTATGGTTATAAATGGACAAGGACCAAATTGTACCTTAAATGGTGATATTTCAATAAAGTCTAATTTAGATCATAGAATTGC
>CACMYY010000040.1 GCA_902618025.1 uncultured SAR116 cluster alpha proteobacterium | reverse complement strand
TCTTTTTTTATTACTTTATACTAATGAAACAAATTTATCATTTTATACACTACTTCTTTTATTTACTCCTTTATGCATTCCCATAGTAAAAATTGTTTTAGAAAAATTACAATCAAATGAAGAATTACAATTGCTTACTTCTGTAATAATTGGTCTCTTTCTAGGAGGATATTTGTTTGAAAAACTTGGTTTGTCGGGAGAATTAGGTGCTTTAATAATGGGAATGATGCTTTCTAATATTAAATTTGCTGATAAATTAGGTGAAAAGATATGGAGTTTGAGAGAAATTTTACTAGTGGCATTTTTTGTATCGCTTGGAATGAAATTAAACCTTAATCTAGAAATAATTTTAAACTCATTCTTTTTAATTTTACTGTTACTGATTAAGTTTTTAACTTTATTTTTTCTACTAATCTTCTTTAATTTAAGAGCATATTCTTCATTCTTAATTTCAATCTCATTAGTAACTTATTCAGAATTCAGTCTTATAGTTGCTACATATTGGTATGACTTAAATATAATAGACCAAAAGATTTTAGCCATTTTAGTATTATCAGTATGTATTAGCTTTATTATTGGTTCCGTATTGAATAAATATGTTCATGAAATTTTTGTATATCTTGAAAATTTTTTAATACAATTTGAAGGAGAAAAACATCACCCTGATGAACAACCGCATACTTTTGGAGAAGCTGAAATTATGATTGTAGGTATGGGTAGAATCGGGAGTTCAATTTTTAATAAATTAACTGATAAAGGTATAAAAGTTGTGGGTGTTGATGCTGACACAGAAATAGCTTTGAATAATTTATCAGAAGGAAATAGGGTAGCATTTGCTGATGCTGAAGATCCAGGATTTTGGTCTAAATTAAGATTTGGAAAATTAAAAGTTATTGTACTCGCATTACCAGAATTTCATGCACAAAATTGGTCTACTTTACAAGCTAGGAGATATGGTTTTAAAGGAAAAATTATAGTACCAACAAGATCAAATGAAAGTACCAAAATATTAGAAAATTCAGGAGCTGATGAAATATATGATGCTTATGAAGCCGCTGGTATTGGAGTTACAAATATAATTAACGAGATGCAAAAAAATAATTAAAATATGAATTATTTTTAACTCTTTGTAAAAAATATTAAAGTTCTTATATTATTGTCGATGTTTTAATCATATTTAGTTTTTTTTTATTCAATATCACTAAGATACTTAGCTTAACAAAAAAAGATCAATATGATTTTTTAAAGTTTTTTTGTTCAGTGAAGTATCATTCCCCCCTAGTTTGGTACTTCATTTTCTTAGTGATATAACAATTTAATTTCAATATCCTAGTTCATTAAGAAATATCAATATTGATATTATTATATAAATTGGTAACAGGATAAGAATTGAACCTACGATCTAAGTGTTATAAGCCTTACGAGCAATTTAGTTATTATAATAATCTCAAATGTAGTAGTTCATTGCTCAAGATTAACATTAAGTAAAAGGGATGATCTGTCTATTTATTTGGCAAATCCAACTTATTCAGCTAAATTTAACTCTTTTGTTACTAAAGTCTTTATTTCTTAAATATAGTTCTTAAATAACACTTTCATATTAGTTTATCTTTTTTAAAGGCCTTTTAATGTCACAAAAAAATAGTTCGTATGGTGAATGGATTCTTAAATACAGATTTCTTATTTTAGGTCTTATCACATCAGTAACTTTGATTGCTGCCACAGGTGCTCAATTTCTCTATTTTGACAATGATTACAGAGTGTTCTTTGGTAAAGAAAACCCTCAACTTAAAGCATTTGAACAAATCCAGCAAACCTATACCAAAATTGATAATGTTAACTTTGCCGTTGATCCAATATCAGGCAAAGCTAACTCTCCTGAAGTGCTGGCTGCTGTTGAGGACTTGACCGACATTGCGTGGCAACTTCCTTTTTCCATCCGAGTTGATAGCCTTTCTAATTATCAGCATACCGAGGTTGAAGGTGATGATTTGATTGTCAGGGATTTATATACTGATGCAATGTCAATGAGCGCTAATGAGCAAGCTTTGGTTGATAATGTTAGTACTACCGAGCCATCTCTGGCAGGGAAAATTCATGATAAGCAACATCGGGCAACATCTGTGAATGCAACCATTCAGATGCCAGGTAAAAGCGCTGACGAAGTTGCAGTTGTGGCAGCTGCTGCACGTGAAATGGCTACCGCGATAGAAGCCAAACATAATGTAAAAATTCGTTTGGGGGGTGTTATTTTTCTAAATAACGCTTTTCTGGAATCATCTATGCTGGACATGGCAACATTAGTGCCAGCTATGTATTTGGTCATTTTGATCGTTGCTTATTTATTGCTTAGGTCGGTAATTGCAACATTTTTAGTGCTGTTTGTTGTTGTGCCAAGTATCATTGTAGCTATGGGTGCTGGTGGGTGGATGGGCATTGGCCTTACACCGCCATCGGCCAGCGCACCAACTATTATTACCACCCTTGCTGTTGCAGATTCAATCCATTTATTGGTAAGTATGTTCAACCGGATGCGAGCAGGGCATAGTCAACGCGACAGTCTGCTTTATAGTATACGTGTTAATAGTAAACCTATTTTTCTAACCAGTTTGACAACGGCTTTAGGTTTTCTGTCGATGAATTTTTCAGATTCTCCACCGTTTCATGATCTTGGTAATATCACAGCCATAGGCGTAATGGCAGCCTGGATATATTCAATCGTTCTATTACCTATACTCATCAGCTTTGTGCCGCTGAAATCAAAAGCCACTTTGGCAAAGCTTGATGATAAAATGGGCAAGCTTGGTGTCTATGTCGCTTCAAGTTATAAATCAGTTCTAAGTTTAAGTGTCATTATCTCAGTTAGTGTTCTGTTGCTTATTCCACTCAATGAAATTAACGATGACTTTGTTAAATATTTTGACGAGTCAGTGCAGTATCGTCAGGATACCGACTGGATAAGTAACAATCTAACCGGTGTCAATCAGGTACAATTTAGTCTGCCTGCTGGAGAATCCAATGGTGTTAGCAATCCAGTCTTTATTGAAAAAGTATCAAAATTTACCGCTTGGGCGCATAACGAGCCTGTGGTTACACATGTTCAATCTATTTCGGACACTTTTAAGCGTCTTAATCGTGATTTGAACGCTGGTGATCCGGCTTTTTACCGGGTGCCTGACACACGGGAACTTGCCGCTCAATACCTGCTTTTGTATGAGCTATCATTGCCTTTCGGTTTAGATTTGAATAATCAACTTGATATCAGCAAATCATCAACACAGGTTATTGTTACAATTAACGATATGACCACGAATGAACTTCGTGCCTGGATTGCCAAGGCTGAGAGCTTCCTTAAGAATGAGCTTGATTTTAACCTGACAGCTGTCGGACCTACTGTAATGTTTGCCTATATTTCTGAACGAAATATTCAAAGTATGCTTTTAGGAACCCTTGTTGCCGTTTTTCTGATTAGTGGTGTTATCCTGATTGCCTTACGTGATGTCCGGCTTGGAATCATCAGTTTGATACCTAATTTGCTACCTGCGGCACTCGCCTTTGGCCTTTGGGGTTTACTTGTTGGGCAGGTCAATATGGCTGTCGCTGTTGTTGCAGGTATGGCGCTAGGCGTTGTGGTTGACGATAGTGTTCATTTTCTTAGCAAATATCAAATTGCTCGACGTGAATTAAAACTGTCTTCGCATGATGCTGTCATTTCGGCTTTTAAAGGTGTTGGAACGGCACTTGTTGTCACAACACTTATACTGACAGCTGGTTTTGCTATTCTGGCTCAATCAACCTTTGGCGTGAATAGCAATATGGCAATGTTAACTGGGATAGCCCTTGTCATAGCTTTGATTGCTGATACTACTTTGCTTCCCGCATTGCTAATTGCCCTTGATAAGAATAAAAAAGAAACTAAACAGGTAATGGGTGCTAAAGAAGTATCACAAAATGCTTAAGTTAATGATATTTTTAAGGAGACTAAAATGAAACTCTCTACTATAACAATGTTTATCGCTATCTCCTTTGCCGTTATTACAACAACGGCACTTGCCTCGCCAGAAAAGGGATTAGAGATTGCGATTAAAGCCGATAGCCGCGACAAGGGGTTTGGTAATTCAACTGCACAGATAACAATGATTTTAATGGACAAATATGGCCAATCAACTGAGCGTGCGATCCGCAATAGAACATTTGAGGGAGATAATGAAGGTGATAAGTCTCTGGTGATATTTGACAGTCCGGGTGATGTGCGCGGCACAGCTTTCCTTTCACATACAAAAAAGGCTGACTCGGATGACCAATGGCTATATTTGCCAGCTCTGAAACGCGTTAAGCGTATCGCATCGTCAAATAAGGCAGGTCCTTTTATGGGCAGTGAATTTTCGTATGAAGATATTGCCAGTCAGGAAGTTGAAAAGTATACTTATAATTATCTGCGCGATGAAGAGTTGAATGGTCTTGACTGTTTTGTTGTTGAATATGATCCGGTTGATCCCAAAAGTGGTTATAAGCGCCAGATCGTTTGGATGGATAAAGCTGAGTACCGCGTTCATAAAATTGACTTTTATGACCGCAAAGACGCACTTTTAAAAACTTTGACATATGAAGATTATAATCAATATCTAGATAAATTCTGGCGGTCTAACCGTTTGGTTATGATTAATCACCAAACAGGTAAGAAAACTAAACTCTTGTTTGCTGATTGGAAGTTTCGGACCGGTATGACAGAACGTGATTTTGAAAAATCTGCATTGAAGCGGACACGATGATCACGTATTATGGTTGTTTCTTTGCCATTTTTCTTTTGCTAGCACAACCGGCTTTTGCAGGTAAGATTAATGGCACACTTTCATCACGGCTAGATTTTTATCCAAATCACTCCAAGGGTACGACGTCAGAAGGGCATTCAGCGGAAGTAAAAATTGAAGCCTTTCATGATTTTGATGAAAGTAGAATTGTGGGTGAATTCATTATCCGTGGGGATAAAAAAGATAGTGGTCGCCGGATCACTGAAGCTAGACAGGCTTATTTTCGCATTCCCTTTGCTGAATTTGATGTTTTTGTTGGAAATCGTCAGGAATTTTGGGGAAAGGCAGAAAGTAAAAATGTTGTTGATGTTATTAATCAATTCGATGCAGCAGCAAATGAGGGTAAATCGAGTAAACTTGGTGCACCATCTATATCTGCTGAACGCTATTTAGATATTGGTGACCTGCAACTTTGGTATATTTCTAATTTTCGAGAAAAAACATTTAATGATAGTAACGCGCATCCGAGTAGTGGAGTTCCCATCAGTTCTGCACAATATGCTCGTAAAGAAGGCAAGAATGCAGACGACTTTGCATTACGGTTTTCTGGCTTTGCCGGAGATTGGGATCTAGCAGGAAGTGTTTTTTACGGTACCGCTCGTGATCCCATTTTGTCTGTCAACAGTAATGGAAGCGCATTAAACCCCCATTACGCTTTACAAAAATCAATAGGATTTGAAGCTCAATATACGGGCGATGTTACATTGCTCAAATTGGAAAGCCTTCATGGGACCCAAAGCAGCTTAATTGGTGTTCATGATTTTGCGGCGACTGTTGCAGGTATTGAATATACTTATTACGGACCAGTTGAAACAATATGGGATATTGGCTTGATTGGTGAATTTCAACATGACGACCGTCCACAGGCCGCAGCCAATCAATTTGGTGTTGCTGGTGTAAGGATTGTATTTAATGATATTGCAGATAGTAATATTCTATTTTTGGCATCAATGGATCGTAAAACTGATCAGTCCTTTTTCTCTTTGGAAGCGACGCGACGGATTAATGATGTCACCAGTGTCAAATTTACCAGCCAGTTTTATAATGCGCGCACAGCAAATTCTGCATTTGGGCAGTTTTCTGATGATGATGCATTCACCTTAACTTTAAATATGTTTTTTTAGAACAATATTGTTTTGTAAACTTCAATCATAGAGGTTACTATTTCATGTTCAAATTTTTCCCTAGCTATCGTTACTCGCACATATATTGTATCTTTTAAACTAATCCAACAATTTAAACGAACTTATTTACAAATAATTAAATAAACCTATATTATATTAAGTATTTATCCAGCCAAGTTTTTGTTTTTCTTTAATCGTTATGCTTCGGATGGATATTGTTTTTATGTAAAATCTGTCCCCAAATTCAGATTGTGAGAGAGCTTCACTAAAATGTTAATTTTTTCACTCATCGTACTAATAATATTTGGAAATTTGATTTATGCTTATCAATGCATTTTCCAAACACGCAAGTACATTGAGAAATATGGCTTCGGTGAAGGCAGCGCAATTATGACAAGACTTGTTGGTACTTTTGCTGCGGGCTTTGCAGTCACCCTAGCTATTGCTTTACTCACTTCTATCGAAGGCGCTTGGTTACTATTTGTCTATGGTTTTGTGCAGGCTAGTATTGGCAGTATTATTTGCTTTCAAACTATTAATAGTTATTGGGGTTCTGTTGAAGGCGTAAAGACATCTGCTGAAGGGTATGTCGCCCCAGCTATAATAGCAATTTTAAACTTAATGGTGCTTGTTACTGGTTGGGACTTTTTGTTTAAAATATGACCGCTATATCCTAATGAATTTTTTGTAATGCATGATATGTTAAATAAAGAATAATTATTTAGAGATATTCAAATTAA
>CACMYY010000039.1 GCA_902618025.1 uncultured SAR116 cluster alpha proteobacterium | reverse complement strand
TTAGTTCTGCCTCTGGAAATAATGATTCTTTAATGTTGATGGTTACTGAAAAAACTTGTTTGGTCTGCAAGATATGGGAAAAACAGATTGGTAAAATATATCCTAAAACAGAAATAGCAAATAAATTTCCTCTATTTAGGATTGAGATTAAAGATTTTGTTAATTATTTCAAAATAGACTTAAAAAAAACAAAAATTACACCTACGTTTATTTTTATAGAGAACAATAAAGAAAAAGGTAGAATTATCGGATATACAAATCCCGAAATGTTTTGGTGGCAAGTTGACGAAATAGTTGGTGACTAATATAATAAATACATTAATATTATTTTTTTGGAGATTTCAATGAAACAACAAAAAATGAAAATAATATCACGCAGGAATGTTTTGTTCTTAATGGGTAGTGTTGCTAGTTCTGCATTATTTACAAAATTTGCAATGGCTAAGCCTAATCTTGCACTACAAAGAATTAAAGAAATTAGTAAAAGCAAAGTAGAAGAAGTCGACTTATTTCTTGACGTACCTGAAATTGCAGAGAATGGGAATCAGGTAAAAGTTAGTTTTGATATTGATAGCCCAATGACTAAAGATGATTTTGTAAGAACTGTTTATTTATTAGCGGATGGTAATCCAGCTCCAAATGTTGCTAAGTTTTCATTTACAACTGACATGGGCGCATGCTCTGCAACAACAAGGATGAGATTGTCAAAAACTCAAAATGTGTATCTTTTGGCAGAGTATAATAATGGTAAATTTGCGATGACAAAATCTAAAGTTAAAGTAACTATTGGCGGTTGTGGCGGTTAAAAAAGGAGATAAGTTACATGTCTAAAATCAAACCAAGAGGTAAAGTACCAAAAAAAGCGGCAATTGATGAAATAATTGAGATAAAGACATTAATAAGACATCCAATGCACAGTGGGCGAATGAAAGATAAAGATGGTAAAAATATTCCCAAACGAATAATTAATAAATTTTTAGTGAAGTTTAATGGTAAACAAGTCTTTGGGATGGATTTAGAACCATCTATATCAACTAATCCATATATAGCTTTTCCTTTCAAGGCAAAGGTATCGGGGACTTTTGACTTTGAGTGGACTGATGACAATGGTGAAAAATATACAATGTCCAGAAAAATGGATGTATCTTAAATCGTAAGGTTTTACTTTGAAAAAAAATAAACAAAAAAAATTAAAGATTAATCGAAGAGAGTTGCTAGCTGGCTCTGCTTCATTAGGAGTTATAGCTCTTTCTTCTAAAGTTGGGTATTCAAAAGAAACAAATCCAAATAATTTACCTCCCAATGTTCCAGAATGGACTGGCGAACTTGGTGATGGTGTTGATGCGAACCCTTATGGAATGCCCTCAGAATTTGAAAATAATGTAATCAGAAGAAATGTTGAATGGTTAACAGCTAGTACAGAGTCTTCAGTGAATTTCACTCCTATCCAAGATCTAGAGGGTATTGTAACCCCAAACGGTTTATGTTTTGAAAGACATCATGGGGGTGTCTCAATCATAAACCCTAAAGATTACCGTTTAATGATTAATGGTTTAGTTGATAGGGAAATGATTTTTACACTAGATGATTTAAAAAGATTTCCACAATCAAATAAATTTTATTTTTTAGAATGTGCGGCTAATGGTGGAATGGAATGGAAAGGCTCTCAACTTAATGGATGTCAATATACTTTCGGGATGGTACATAATGTTCAATATACAGGGGTCAAATTATCAGATTTAATTTTAGAAACTGGACTGAAACCAAAAGCAAAATGGGTGCTTGCTGAGGGTAGTGATTCTTCAGGAATGACAAGATCTATACCTATCGAAAAAATCCTCGATGATTGCATGATTGCTTGGGCCATGAATGGTGAAGCTTTGAGATCTGAACAAGGATATCCAGCTAGACTTGTTGTTCCAGGCTGGGAAGGAAATATGTGGGTTAAATGGTTAAGAAGACTAGAATTTGGTGACATGCCCTATATGACAAGAGAAGAAACTTCAAAATACACAGATCTATTACCTGACGGTAAAGCAAGAATGTTTACATGGGTAATGGACGCAAAATCAGTTGTGACTTCACCTAGTCCGGAAAAGTCTATTATATATAAAGGTATTCACCAATTAAGAGGTCTTGCGTGGTCTGGCAGAGGAAAAATCAAACGTGTGGATGTCTCCCTAGATGGAGGAAAAAACTGGCAAACTGCAAAATTACACGATCCTGTAATGAGTAAAAGCTTAGCAAGATTTACACTACCATTTGAATGGAATGGTCAAGAGCTTCTTGTTCAATCGAGAGCTATTGATGAAACGAATTATGTACAGCCAACTATTCATGAACTTCAAAAATTAAGAGGTGTGAATTCAATTTACCATAATAATTCCATTGTAACTTGGAAAGTTAATAAAGATGGAACAGTAGATAATGTTCGCCTTGGTTAAAAAATTATTAATATTTTTAGTCTTATTAGCCATCCCTAATTTTATTACTGCTGAGGAAAGAAAATTCAATCTTGGTAAGATAGCAACCAAGACAGAAATTGCTGGTTGGGACATCGATGTAAGACCTGACGGATTAGGAGCACCACTAGGCAGTGGTAGTGCAATAAAAGGTGAAGAAGTTTATGCTGAACAATGCGCATCATGTCATGGAGACTTTGGAGAAGGACTTGACAGGTGGCCAGAACTTGTTGGTGGTGAAGATAGTCTTGACACTCACGACCCTGTTAAAACTACTGGAAGTTATTGGCCTTATGCATCAACTATGTATGATTATATTTATCGTGCAATGCCTTTTGGTGTAGCTCAGTCATTAACTCACGATGAAACCTATCAAGTAGTTGCTTATCTTCTATATATGAATGAAATTATCGATGAAGATTTTGTTTTAAATGATAAAAATATTGGTAAAATTAAAATGCCTAATGTTGAAGGTTTTCTTATGCCTGATCCTAGACCAGATATTGCTAATGTTAACGGTAATCCATGCATGCAAAATTGCAATACGCCAACTAAAATAATTGGCAAAGCCCGTGATATTGACGTAACTCCAGAAGAAGAAAAATCCTAATAAATATAAAGGAAAAGTATGCGTTCTAGACGTGAATTTATTCAACTAGCATCTGTATCAGCAATGCTACTGGCAGCTAAATCATGGAGCTCTGTTGCCGCTAAACAAAAGTTAAGCATTGAAGATTTATTAGATTTTGATACTAAAGGTCAAGTTACATTGTTACACTTGACAGATTTACATGGGCAATTAAAGCCAATATATTTTAGACCACCTTCGGAAAACTTTGGTGTGGGAAAATATGAAGGTATACCCCCTCACTTGGTAGGTGAAGCATTTCTTAAACATTTTAATATTTCACCAGGAACACCATTAGCATATGCACATACTATGGTTGATTATGTTCCTTTAGCAATGGAATATGGAAAGTTAGGTGGTTTAGATCATACAGCAACATTAATCAATAAAATTCGTTCTGATAGAGGTGAAGACAAAGTTCTTCTTTTAGACGGCGGTGACACTTGGCAAGGATCTTATACTTCACTCAAAACTCAAGGTGAAGATATGGTTGAACTCATGAAAGCTATAGGAACGGAGGCCATGGTTGGTCATTGGGAATTTACACTTGGTCAAGCAAGAGTAAGTGAACTCATAGAAAAGATGGGATATCCATTTTTAGGAGGAAACGTATTTGATACTGAGTGGGACGAGCCTGTATTTGAAAGCACAGCCTTTTTTGAAAAAGGAGGAGTGAATGTAGCTGTTATAGGACAACATTTCCCCTATACTCCTATAGCAAATCCCAGCTACTTAGTTAAAGGTTGGTCTTTTGGAATTAGACCAGAGATTATTCAAAAAAATGTTAATAAGGCAAAGAAAAAGGGTGCTGAAATAGTAGTGCTTCTTTCTCATAATGGTTTTGATGTGGATCAGAAGTTAGCAACAATTGTAAATGGTATAGATGTTATTTTAACTGGTCATACTCATGATGCTATACCTAAAGCAATCAGAATAAATGAAACACTTCTTTTATCGTCTGGTTCCCACGGAAAATATTTAGGCAGAATAGACTTAAAGGTTGATAATGGTAAAGTTGTAGAAACTAGTTCTAACCTAATACCAATCTTTTCTGACGTAATACCACCAGATAAAGAAATAAGTAATTTAATTAATAAAGTAAGATTACCTTTTGAAAAAGAATGTAATCGTGTCATTGGCGAAACAGAAACACTTTTATATAGAAGGGGTAACTTTAATGGAAGTTGGGATGATGTAATTTGTGACACAATCATTCAAGAAAGAGATACTGAAATATCATTAAGTCCAGGTTTTAGATGGGGTACTTCAATTTTACCAGGACAAAAGATTACAATTGATGATATTTATTCCCAAACAGCTATGAATTATCCAGAGGTTTATAGGACTGAAATGACAGGAAAAATGATTAAAGAGCTTCTCGAAGATGTTTGCGATAATATTTTTAATCCAGATCCCTTTTTTCAACAAGGTGGTGATATGGTTAGAGTTGGTGGTCTCACATATACTTGCAGCCCCAAAAATAAGATTGGAAAAAGAATAAGCAATTTGAGAATGGTATCTAAAGATAAACCCTTAGAGGCAAGTAAGAAATATATTGTAGGTGGATGGGGATCAATTAATCCAAACGTTGAGGGCCCTCCCATTTATAGATTACTAGAAAATTATATTTCCAATAAAAAAGTACTCAAAAAAAATAATCTAAATGCTGTAATTGTTAAAGGTATGTAATTTTAGAAGGCAATCAAAAGATTGCCCTCTAAAGTTTTAATTAAGAAAACATATCGGAAGTTATACCGGAATACCATCCAATTGATTCTTCATAGGTTGCTTTTCTAAGGTTACTATCTTCACCTGTTTTTGAAATAAACCCGCTAGTTTTATCTATTTTCTCATCAGTAGCCTTGTAATTTGCTCCAACCTTGATACCGTCATTTGTTGCAACTAAGGACCAGCAAGTATTTGCAAAACGAGGAGTAAAGACTTTGCTGCCTGTTAAGCTTCCTCTTATGTGGTTTGCAGCAACTTTAGCTTGACTGTTAGCGGAAAAACCAGATTTAGGCATTGATTTAGCAATTGATGCATCGCCAAGTACATAAATATTTTCGTCAGCTTGAGCTTGCATAGATGCAGGAACGATTGGACACCAATCACCATTGTTTACACCAGCGTTCATAGCTATACGTCCAGCTCTTTGAGCAGGAACAACACTAGCTGCATCTGCTTTAAAAGTGTCTAAATCAGTTTCAAACTCCATGGTTGCAGCATTAATTTTTTTGATTCCACCATGAGTTTCTGCGCTTATCCATTCAATCATTCCTGGATAATGCTTCTGCCAACCTTCCATAAATAAGCCTTGTTTAGAAAACTTATTTTTAGGATCTAAAATTACAATTTTGGCTGTAGGATTAGACTTTTTAAATTGATGAGCAATCATTGAAACTCTCTCATAAGGCCCAGGCGGGCAACGATATGGGTTTGGTGGAGGCACCATAACAAATGTTCCACCTTTCTTCATACCTTTAACCTGATTCTTTAACAATTGAACTTGTGTACCAGATTTCCATGCGTGCGGCATTTTAGATTGTGCTTCTGCAGAGTATCCGTTTACACTTTCAAACTTAAGATCAATTCCAGGCGAAATTACGAGTTTATCATATGAAATACTTTCGCCAGAACCTAGATTAACTTTTTTTGCAGCATTATTAACAGATAAAGCCCACTCATGAACCATATTAACTCCATGATTTACTGCTAATCCGTAATAATTATGGCCAATAGAACCATAAGCCCTAAAATCTCCTAAATAAAGATTTGAGAAGAAACATGTATAATATCTCTTCGATGCTTCAACTAAAGTTACATCAATAGCTCCTTTTGAGTCTTTAGCAATATACTTTGCTGCAGTCGCTCCACCTGCTCCACCACCAATTACAACAACTCTTGGAAGTGCTCCAAAAGCAATTGAAGGCATTGATAGTGCCGTTGTTGTTGCTGCAGCAAGCCCAACGAAGGTACGTCTTTTCATTTTTGTCATATAATCCTCCTCCAAAAATTAATAAACTAATATAAATGTTAACGTTTTTTAATCTTAAGTAAAATTTTATTTTACTTTAATTTACTTAGATAAAGAGCAAGAGAATTAATTTCTTCCTCACCAAGTCTTTCAGCAACCATTTGCATAACTGCGTTCTCTTTTTCTTTTGTTTTATAAGCTAAAATTTTCGTAATAAATTGACTGGTCTTCATGCCTGTAATTTTTGGTATCCCTTGACCTAAACCAGTTGAATTATGACATGTAACACATTCACCAAATAGATGTTCACCATAATCAGCATCCGCGCCAACTAATTGTTTTTGGTCAGCATATGATTTATTTATCAATAAAAAGCATACAACAATTGATAGAACTATAAAGTTGTATTTCATAACCTCCCCCAGGTTTGAAAGTTTAATAAAATATTACTTTTAATCTATTAATTATTTCAAATTTATTTTTTTTATCAAGCTATAAATATACAAGACAGAATTATGTTGTTATGATCTTCTTTTGTAAGTAAATTACTTAAAACTGTTACCAGATTTATTAAATCATTGCAGTAATATTTTATTTTTAGGAAAGATTATGAGCTTATATTCAGATT
>CACMYY010000038.1 GCA_902618025.1 uncultured SAR116 cluster alpha proteobacterium | reverse complement strand
AGATTAAAAAAAATAACTGTTAAAAACAACAGAGAAAAAGATATTTGGGAAGATCTGGGTCAAGTCAATTTTGTTCCATTGATAAGTGATAATTATTGAAATTTGTTTATTTTTAATTAAAGTCTAAAAGATAAGGTTTTTAAGTTGAATAAAAGTAATTACATAATTTTAATTTTCTTTTTATTTGGATGTCAAAGTAACAAACTTTACGACAATTTAAAAAAAGATCTTGCTTTTGAAAAAGAAGCAAAAATTTTTAACAAAACTTATAGTTCAAATAGTATAAATATTCCATTAAATGGTATGATAATTGTCAAAGAAAATGAGACAATTTATAGTATTGCCAACAAATATAAAGTAATTCCAAAAGATATAATTGAAGATAATAATCTCTCGAAACCTTATAAATTGAAATCAAATCAAATTTTATTTTTAAGACATGAAAATACTTATATTATAAAAGAGAATGACACAGTTGAAAAAATTTCAAAAAGATTTGCCGTTAAAAAATCTGAAATTATTAGGTTAAACAAACTTAAAACTCCTTACAATTTAGTTGTAGGAAACAAAATCTTAATTCCATTGCTAAAAGACTTTTCGGTTGTTGACTTGATTATTAATGAAAAAGTTTATGACAAAAAACAAATAACTGAGAACGTATATATTGCTAACAATAAAAAAATCAGAAATGCCCCTGTTTTTCTTTGGCCAGCAAAAGGTAAAGTTATAAAAAGTTTTGGTAGATTTGGTAAGGGTCAACATTATGACGGAATTGATATTATGTTTGGTAAAAATCGACCTATTTATTCAGCTTATGATGGAGAAGTTGCGTTTGTTGGTTCACAAATTAAAAAGTTTGGCAACTTAATCATTATAAAACATAATCAATCTTGGGTAACGGCATATGCTAATTTAGGGAAGCATAATGTTAAGGTTGGTGACAAGATAAAAAAGCGACAAATAATTGCTTACACGCCTGATAACGAAAATTATTTTCACTTTCAACTAAGACATAATAGAAATCCAGTTAACCCATTAAGTTATTTAAATTAATAGATTTTAATATTTTGTCTGCTGGCTAAATCTTGAATAAATTGCCAGGCTACTCTTCCTGATCTCGCACCTCTAGTGATTGACCACTCAAGTGCCTCCGATTTAAGTTTGTTTTTTTCAATAGATATTTTGAATTCACTACAATATGCTTCGACTATAGTTAGAAATGTATTTTGATCCATATTATGAAATCCTATCCATAATCCAAATCTATCCGACAAAGAAACCTTTTCTTCTACAGACTCTGAAGGATTTATGGCAGTAGATCTTTCATTTTCCATCATGTCTCTTGGCATTAAATGTCTTCTATTTGAAGTTGCATAAAAAATTACATTATTTGGCTTTCCCTCTATACCCCCGTCAAGAGCTGCTTTCAGGCTTTTATAATTATTTTCGCCAGCATCAAATGATAAATCATCACATAATAAAATAAATCTATAATTTTTATGTTTTGATAAAAGTAATAAAAGTTCTGGAAGTTCCGATATATCTTCTCTATGAATTTCAACTAATTTTAAAGCTTTAGATTTTGTTTTATCAATAACTTCTTTATGAACTGCTTTAACAAGAGAAGATTTACCTGTTCCTCTTGCACCCCACAATAAAGCATTATTTGCACTTAAATTTTGGGAAAAATTTAAAGTGTTGTTTAAAAGTATTTCTTTTTGATTATCAATGCCTTGAAGAAGGGAAAGAGAAATACGATTTATTTTTTCAACAGGTCTAATCAAACCAGATTTTGATTCAAAAATAAAACCTTCACTTTGATCCAAATTATTAATTTTTTTATTTGGTGGAGCTAATCTTTCTAAAGCGTTAGCAATTCTCTCTAAAATTAAATTCGATGTAATATCAATCATTATAAAAGCCTAAATGAATAAAAATTGTAATATATATAATTTTTAAATTTTATCTATGGTCTTTCTTAGTTTTTTTTTATATAAGTTGATATCTTTATATAAAGTTTACAATGGAGTTATTTATGATTTCAAGTGCATTTGCTCAATCAGCAGCTGGAGGAGCTGGGGGTTTTTCATTACAGGGTCTTCTACCATTCATTTTAATTTTTATAATTTTTTATTTTTTACTTATAAGACCTCAACAAAAAAGAGTTAAACAACACAAATTAATGGTTGAGAGTTTAAAGAGAGGCAACAAAGTTTTAACTGCAGGAGGTATTCTCGGTGTAGTTACAAAAGCTATTGATGGATCAGAAACTGTGAGTGTGGAAATTGCTTCAGGGGTAACTGTCGAGCTTGCAAGACAAATGATATCTGAGGTTCGCGGTGATCAAAAACTTAAATCTGAAGACAAAAAATCTAATGCTAGAAAAAAGTAATTAAATATACTTTTATTATTTTTAAAGTTTTGTAAGATGAAAAGTTTGTCGAAAATAAGATTAATTCTAATAATTGCAAGTGTAATTATCGGCACTTTGTATGCTACTCCAAATTTTTTTAATACATCTCAAAAAGCACAATCATCCAATTTTTTACCAGGAAAAAAAATAAATCTTGGTCTTGATTTACAAGGTGGTTCATACTTATTACTTAAAGCGGATATGGATATTGTATTCGCTGAAAAACTAGATTCTCTTTTATCAGATATTAGAACTTTACTTAGGAAATCAAAAATTGGTTATAAAAAATTAAGTATACAAAATGATATAATTTCTTTTCAAAAACGAGGAGAATCTTCTAATGAAAAAATTAAATCAATTATATTTTCATTAGACAAAAACCTAATTGTAGAAAATAAAATTGAATCTTTTTTCATTAAATTTTCAGAACAAAATAAAAAAAACATCACAAAAACTACAATGGCCCAGGCCATTGAAATAGTTAGAAGAAGAATAGATGAAACTGGAACAAATGAGCCTAGTATACAACAACAAGGTACTGATCGTATAATTGTTCAACTTCCCGGTCTAGATGATCCAAGCCGTATAAAAAAATTACTAGGAAAAACTGCAAAATTAACATTTCAATTAGCTCATCCAACAATTATTTCTGAGGACTTAGATAAAAACTCTAAAGCCCCTCCTGGTTTTATTAAATTACAAGAAGATAAAAATCCTGACCGTTTTTACATGATTAATAAAAGAGTTATGGTATCTGGTGAAATGCTTAAGGATGCAAGTCCGACATTTGACAGGAATAACAGTCCATCGGTTTCATTTCAATTGTCTGCTTTAGGAGGAAAGAAGTTTGGCAGAGTCACTGGTAAAAACATTGGTAGGGCATTTGCCATAGTGCTTGATGGAAAAGTTGTGAGTGCCCCAGTAATACAAACACAAATATTTTCAACTGGGCAAATCACAGGTGCTTTTACGGTACAAGAAACGAATGATTTAGCATTAGTTCTGAGATCAGGTGCATTGCCTGCTCCAATGGTTATTCTTGAAGAACGTTCAGTTGGCCCAGGTCTTGGTAAAGACTCTATATCTGCTGGAAAAATTGCAAGTATTTTTGGTTTAATTGCAGTAATGGTTTTTATGTTAATTACTTATGGTATGTTCGGAATTTTTGCTAATATTGCACTAGTATGTAATATTATATTTATAATTGCATTATTAAGCCTTATTCAAGCAACTCTAACATTACCAGGCATTGCTGGTATAGTATTGACTATGGGAATGGCTGTAGATGCAAACGTTTTAATCTTTGAAAGAATAAAAGAGGAATTTAATTCAGGTAGAACTATCCTTGATGCAATCGAGGCTGGTTTTCAAAGAGCAATCTCAACTATCATAGATGCCAACTTAACAACTTTGTTTGCTGCTTTAGCTTTGTTTTCATTTGGAAGTGGTCCAATTAAGGGTTTTTCAGTAACTTTAATGATTGGCATAGTAACCTCAATGTTTACTGCGATTGTCATTACAAAATATATTGTTTTTTTATATTCGAAGAAAAAAGATGTTAACAGTGTTTTTTTACAGGACTAAAAAATGAAATTATTAAGACTTATACCAACTAATACAAATTTTGATTTTTTGCGTGTAAAAGTCATTGCTTTTCTTTTTTCTTTTGTCATTTTGTCTGGAACTTTTATAAGTTTAATGGTTAATAACTTAAATTACGGAATTGATTTTAAAGGAGGAATACTTCTTGAACTAAGAAGTAAAAACTCTTACTCACCTAACATTAATGAGCTAAGAGAAAAAATATCCACCTTAGATGCAGGTGAAGTTTCGATACAAAATTTTGGTCAAGAAACTGATTTTTTAGTAAGAATCCAAAAGCAGGAAGGTGATCAAAAAGAACAAATAGCTATGATTGAAAAAGTGAAATCTCTTATTGAAAAAAATTATACTGTTAGAAGATCTGAATTTGTAGGTCCAGTTGTTGGTGATGAATTAAAAACTGCTGGATTTTATGCTGTTTCACTAGCTCTATTATCTATAATGATTTACATATGGTTTAGATTTGAGTGGCAATTCTCGATTGCAGCAATTTTAGCTTTAATTCATGACGTTTTAACAACTGTTGGTCTTTTTTCTATATTACAACTAGAATTTAATTTAGCTACAATAGCTGCTATTTTAACAACAGCTGGTTATTCAATTAATGACACTGTTGTAATTTTTGACCGTGTTAGAGAAAATTTAAGAAGATATAAGTCAAAAACTCACTATTTTATTTATAACAAATCAATTAATGAAACACTTTCTAGAACTGTTATTACATCAGTAACTACATTGTTGGCATTGTTTATTATTTTCTTTTTTGGTGGTGCAGTTTTATCTGATTTTGCACTTGCAATGATTTGGGGTGTGATTATTGGTACTTTTTCGTCTATTTTTGTAGCAGTGTCACTTTTGACTTACTTTAATATAAACAAAGGTGAGAAAGTTGATGATCGCACAAATATACCAGAATACGAAAGAGAAAACTAAAACTTAATTTTTATCAATCCACTCTTTAAATGAGCTAATCGCATTATTAGATTGCATTTTTTTCTTTTCTCTTCCTTTTATATGTTTTTTATTATTTAAATCTAAATTCAAGTTTGGCATTAGCCCAAAATTTATATTCATAGGTTGAAACGTATCTGGATTTGCATTCATCGTGATATGTTTTAATAATGCACCATGTGCTGAGTTTTCAGGTGGTAATTTTAATTTTTTGTTTTTAAAATCATGTGCTGCAACAATGCCAGCTATAAATCCCATAGCTGATGATTCAACATATCCTTCAACACCTGTAATTTGTCCTGCAAAAAGAATATTTTGACATTTTTTCAGTCTTAAAAAAGGGTCTAAAAGTATAGGTGATTTTATAAATGTATTTTTATGAAGGCCGCCAAGCCTTGCAAATTTTGCATTTTCAAGTCCCGGTATAGTTTTAAATATTTCTTTTTGTGCGCCGTGTTTCATTTTTGTCTGAAAACCAACAATATTATATAAGGTACCAGATTTGTTATCCTGTCTTAATTGTACAATAGCGTATGGTTCTTCATTTTTATGAGGATTAGTTAACCCAATAGGTTTCATTGGTCCATATCTTAATGTTTGATCACCTCGTCTAATTATTTCTTCTATTGGCATACAACCTTCAAAATATGGAGTATCTTCGAATTTTTTAAATTCCATTATTGGAGCTTTTTTTATTTGCTCTATAAATTTATAATATTCCTCTTTTGATAATGGACAATTTATATAATCATCTCCATTTCCCTTGTCATATCTAGATTGTTTCCAAGCTACTGACATATTTATTGTTTCTTGATAAATAATAGGGGCGATGGCATCATAAAATGCTAAAGAATTCTCAGATGTTTTAATTTTTATACTCTTACTCAATGTCTTGGAAGTTAGAGGTCCTGTTGAAACTATTACTATTTGATTTTTAAATTCATCCAGACTTTTTACTTCTTTATTTATAACGTTAATGTTTGGAATTGACTTAATAGTTTTGTTTACATCTTTTGAAAAATTATTTCTGTCAACTGCTAAGGCAGACCCGGCTGGCACTTTGTTATGATCAGCACATTTCATTATTAAAGAGTCCGCAATACGTAATTCTTCGTGTAAAACCCCAACTGCATTATACTCTTTATCATCTGAACGAAAAGAATTAGAGCAAACCAGTTCAGCTAAATATTTTGTTTGGTGAGCTTCTGTTTTTACCTTAGGTCTCATTTCATATAAATCAACATTTATATCAAACTTAGAAATCTGATAGGCAGCTTCACAACCAGCTAAGCCTCCTCCAATAATAACAATTTTATTTGTATTATTCATTTTATGGTTCTTTATTTAATAATTTTTTTAAAAAAATACCGGTATGACTTTCAGCTACCATTGAGACTTCTTCAGGGGTTCCTTTAGCAACAACATATCCACCTTTGTCACCTCCTTCTGGACCCAAGTCAATTATATGGTCTGCAGTTTTAATTACATCTAAATTATGTTCAATGACGATCATTGTATTTCCATTGTCTACTAATTCTTGCATAACTTCTAAAAGCTTTTTAATATCATGAAAATGCAGCCCGGTAGTAGGCTCATCTAAAATATATATAGTTCTACCAGTTTCTTTTCTTGATAACTCTTTTGCAAGTTTTATTCTCTGGGCTTCGCCACCTGATAAAGTTGTAGATCGTTGTCCTATCTTAATATAATCCAATCCAACTCTTTCTAAAGTTTCTAACTTTTCATAAATTAAGGGAACAGCCTTAAAAAGTTCAGCACCCTCTTTGACAGTCATATCAAGGACGTCAGATATGGATTTGTCTCTCCATTTTACCTCAAGAGTCTCTCTATTATATCTTTTTC
>CACMYY010000037.1 GCA_902618025.1 uncultured SAR116 cluster alpha proteobacterium | reverse complement strand
TAAATCAGCAATTAAATCTCTTATAAAAAAAGGCAAAACTAATGGTTTTGTTACTCTTGATGAGTTAAATCAGGCCTTACCTCCAGGTGAATATACCTCAGAACAGATAGAAGATATTCATTCAGCAATTAATGATATGGGTTTTAATATTATAGATCACCAAGAAGAGTCTTCTTTAGAAGAATTGGAGGATAAAAATAGTGGTAATCTCTCTGATGAAGAAGGAGCCAGATCCGACGATCCAGTAAGAATGTACTTAAAAGAAATGGGTTCTGTAGAACTTTTATCTCGAGAGGGAGAAATATCAATCGCAAAAAGAATTGAAGCTGGCAGAGAATTAATGGTAGGAGGTATTTATGAATCTCCACTAGCAATGAGAGCTTTTTTAAAATGGAGAGATGAAGTCGACGACGGAACTATGTTATTAAGAGATATAATTGATTTAGAAACAACTTATTCTCGAATAAATGGTGGAGCTAATGAACCAGCTTTAGTAAATGAAAGCATAGATAGTCTTAAACTTAACAATCTAAATACACAAATTGATCCTAAAAAATTAGAAAATAACAAAAACGATAGTTTTGCAGTCGATAGTCAAAAAAGTGAAGGGACTGATGACATTGATATCGAAGAAAATGACGATAACGATAATGATAATGATGATGATGACATAAATCTTTCATTGGTAGCAATGGAAACTGAAATTAAAGATCAGATTCTAGAAATGATCGATGAAGTTGCCAAAACATTCAAAGAAATTATTACTCTCAGTGAAAGAAGAATTGCAAGACTAAGAAAAGGTGAAGATCTAGTTTCCCGTTCAGAAAAAAGATTGTTAGAGCTAAGAGTTGTTTTAATAGAACAAATGGAAAAAATTTATCTCAATAATAATAGACAAGAAGAATTAATTGACCAGATGTACGGTTTAAATCGACAAATTACAAATGTTGAAGGTACTTTGTTAAGGTTAGCAGAAGATTCAGGAATAAAGAGAAAAGATTTCATTAACAGTTGGGTAGGAAATGAGATAAATCATAATTGGGCAATAAAACCTGGTAAAACTAAATCATGGGAAAAATTTGCTGAAAAAAATAATGATGAAATTATTAGAATTTGTGATCAGGTTTTTGATTTTGTTAACAATGTTAACATGCCAGTACAAGAATATAAAAAACTGATTCAAATTATTCAAAGAGGGGAAAGAGAAGCAGCGAGAGCAAAAAAAGAGATGGTAGAGGCAAACTTGAGGTTAGTTATATCTATCGCAAAAAAATACACAAATAGAGGTTTACAATTTTTAGATCTGATACAAGAAGGGAATATTGGTCTAATGAAAGCAGTAGATAAATTTGAGTATAGAAGAGGCTATAAGTTTTCAACATATGCCACTTGGTGGATACGCCAAGCAATTACAAGATCTATCGCAGACCAAGCTCGAACTATTAGAATACCTGTTCACATGATTGAAACTATCAACAAGCTTGTACGAACATCAAGACAGATGCTTCACGAAATAGGAAGAGAACCAACCCCTGAAGAATTATCAGAAAAAATTTCAATGCCTCTTGATAAAGTTAGAAAAGTTTTAAAAATTGCTAAAGAACCAATTTCTCTTGAAACACCAGTTGGAGACGAGGACGATAGCCATCTTGGAGATTTCATAGAAGATAAATTAGCAGTTCAACCCTTAGAAGCGGCAATTCATGCTAATTTAAGAGAAACTACTACAAGAATATTGGCAAGCTTAACCCCACGCGAAGAAAGAGTTCTGAGAATGCGTTTTGGAATTGGTATGAATACTGACCACACACTTGAAGAGGTTGGACAACAATTTAGTGTCACAAGAGAACGTATAAGACAGATAGAAGCTAAAGCTTTACGTAAATTAAAGCATCCTACAAGGTCAAGAAAATTAAGGTCATTTCTTGAAAATTAAGTAATAAACTTTTAGTTACTTGCACTTTACATACTCACATTGTACTTGTATAAAACATTTAAATAATCAATAAAGGCCTGTAGCTCAACTGGTTAGAGCCCTCCGCTCATAACGGAGTGGTTGGGGGTTCAAGTCCCTCCAGGCCTACCAATAATTTTATAAAAATACATTAACTTTTATATTACATTTTTTTTAAATATAATTACAATAATTCTAGCACAAAATTTACTTATATTTAAGGGATTAGATTTGAAAAAAAAATATGAAGAATTTAGAAGTTACAGATGGTTTGCCCCAAATGATGTAAGATCGTTTGGTCATAGATCTAGAGCTATGCAAATGGGATTAAACAAAGAAGATTGGCAAAACAAACCTATTATTGGTATCATTAATACATGGTCTGACATTCAACCTTGTCATATGCATTTCAAACAAAGAGTTGAGGATGTAAAAAAGGGTATTTATCAATTAGGCGGATTCCCAATAGAACTTCCTGCAATATCTCTTGCTGAAATGTATGTGAAACCTACAACAATGTTGTACAGAAATATGTTATCGATGGAAGTTGAAGAGCTTATAAGATCTCATCCCATTGATGGGGTTGTTTTGATGGGAGGATGTGATAAAACCACTCCAGCTTTAATTATGGGAGCTATTACTTTAAATTTACCAACAATATTTTTACCAGCTGGTCCAATGTTAAGGGGTAATTATAAAGGTAAATTTTTAGGAAGTGGATCAGATGGGTGGAAATATTGGGATGAATTGAGAGCTGGAAATATTTCTCAAAAAGATTGGGAAGAAGTTGAAACAGGTATTGCTAGATCTTATGGACATTGTATGACGATGGGAACAGCTAGTACAATGACAGCAATAGCAGAAGCAATTGGTTTATGTTTACCTGGCGCTAGTTCTGTTCCCGCAGCAGATTCCAATCACATTAGAATGTCTACAAATGTAGGAAAAAGAATTGTTGAAATGGTATGGGAAGACTTAACTCCAAAAAATATCATAACAGAAAACTCTGTTGAAAATGCTGTTACTGTAGCTATGGCAATGGGTTGTTCTACTAATGCTATTATTCATTTGATAGCTATGGCAAGGAGAGCTGGTGTTAATTTAACAATGGATGATCTAGATAAAAAGGGAAGAACAATTCCTTTAATTGCGAATATAAGACCTTCTGGAAAAGAATATTTAATGGAAGATTTTTATTATGCCGGTGGTATTTTATCTTTGATGTTTTCTTTAGCAAGCCAACTTAATTTAGAAGAAATAACTGTATCAGGCATGAAGTTAGGTGAACTTATTGATGGAAAAGAAACGCTTAATCAAGACATAATTAGGTCTTTAGATAACCCAATTTATAAAGAAGGATCACTGGCTGTTTTAAAAGGGAATTTAGCTCCAGATGGTTGTGTTATTAAACCAGCTGCATGTGATAAAAAATTTTTGAAACATAAAGGTCCAGCAATAGTTTTTAATAGTTATCCAGATATGAAAAAAATTATTGATAATGATGAATTAGATGTTACAGAAAATCATGTGTTAGTTTTAAGAAATGTTGGCCCTGTTGGTGGGCCAGGAATGCCTGAGTGGGGAATGATGCCAATACCAAAAAAACTTCTTAAAAAGGGTGTGCGAGACATGGTTAGAATTTCTGATGCAAGAATGAGTGGAACTAGTTATGGTGCTTGTATTCTTCATGTTGCTCCAGAAAGTTATGTGGGTGGTCCATTATCGTTGTTAGAAACAGGAGATATTATTGAGATAAATGTGGACTTAAGGTCAATAAATATGCTTGTAGATAAAAACACCTTACTACAAAGAAAAAAGAAAGTTAAAAAAAATAACCCAAAAGCAGGTAGAGGATGGTTATGGATGTATAGTAATCATGTTCGCCAAGCAAATGAGGGTTGTGACTTTGATTTTTTAGAGAGCGATTTTGGAATTTCTGCGAAAGAACCTGATATTTTTTAGAGATTAAGAATGTTATCAAACGAAATAAAAAAAACTTTTGCAAACGTAAGTGTAGCAACAATTTGTACTGCTTTATTCAAAAAAGGACTAAAAAATCAATTTATTCAAGAAGTTTTCCCACTAAATTCAAAATTACCGAATATGGTGGGATTAGCTTATACAGTAAGATATATTCCAGCAAGGGAAGATCTAAATAGTATAGAGGTATTTAAAAATCCAAAACATCCGCAACGATTAGCTATTGAGGAATGTCCTAAAGACTATGTCTTAATTTTTGATAGCAGGAAAGATCCCAGAGCCGCATCAGCAGGTGCCATACTAGTTACAAGATTAATGGTTAGAGGATGTGCTGGTGTAGTAACAGATGGTGGGTTTAGAGACTCAGATGAAATAAAAAACTTGAATATTCCAACTTATCATAATAGACCATCATCTCCAACCAATCTTACTTTGCATCAAGCAGTAGATATTAACACTCCTATTGGTTGTGGAGATGTTGCTATTTGGCCAAATGATTTAGTAGTTGGAGACAAAGAGGGAGTTGTTGTGATTCCTAATGATATTATAAAAGAAATTTCTGATGAAGTTAAATCTATGACAATATATGAAGATTATGTGATAGATAAGGTTCAAAAAGGAGCAACTATCAAAGGCTTATATCCGTTAACCGACGAAAACGAAAAAAAAATATTTGAAAATTGGTTAAGAACTAAAAATAGTGATTAGGCTTTAGAAGAGGTTTATATGGATAAGAAACAAATAAATATAAATGCTTCAAAAGCAGTGCTTCTGAATAATTCAGATAACATCATCATTGCAATAGATAATATGAAAGCAAATCAATATTTAGAAGATTTTGATATTACTTTAGATGCCCCAATACTTCCAGGGCAAAAAATTGCAAGAGTAAATATTGTTAAAGATAGTCCTATTTATAAATATGGTACAATTATAGGTTTTGCAGATACAGATTTAGCAAAAGGTCAAGTTTTAACTAATTCAAATGTTGTATTTAAAGAATTTGGACGAAAACATGAATATTGCTCACAGTATCTACCAACCCGATTTGTGAATTCATCAAATAGAAGAACGTTTTCAGGGTTCAAAAGAATGGATGGACGAGTTGGGACTAGAAATTTTATTGCAGTAGTATCAACAGTTAATTGCTCTGCAACTGTTGTACATGAAATTGCATCTTATTTTACCCCAGAAAAACTTACTAATTATCCTAATGTAGACGGCGTAGCCGCTTTTAGTCATTCAACTGGATGTGGAATGGAATTGTCAGGTGAACCTATGAATTTGTTAAACAGAACATTAGGCGGTTATATAAGTCACCCAAATGTTGCCTCATCTTTAGTTGTTGGTCTTGGTTGTGAAAGGTGTCAGGTTGGAGGTTTGTTTTCACACCAAGGACTTTCAGAAAATGAAAATTTAAAAACTTTAGTAATGCAAGAAAATGGTGGTACTACTGCAACAATTAAAGAAGGAATTAAAATTGTAGAGGGTATGCTAGAAAAGGCGAATGGGATATTTAGAGAAGAAGTCCTATTATCTAATCTTGTGGTAGGACTTCAGTGTGGAGGATCTGACGCTTTTTCTTCTATTTCTGCTAATCCTTCCTTGGGAAAAGCAGTTGACATACTTGTTAGTCACGGTGGTACTGCTATTTTATCAGAAACACCTGAAATATATGGTGTTGAGAACACTTTAACTGCAAGAGCTGTCAATTCTTCGGTAGCAAAAAAATTATTGGACCGTGTAAATTGGTGGAAGAATGTTTACGCAGTAGGTCGAGATGTACAAATAAATGGAATAGTTAGCCCAGGAAATCAAAAAGGAGGTCTTGCAAATATTTTAGAAAAATCCTTAGGATCAGCTATGAAAGGTGGAACAACAGGTTTAATGGAAGTATATAATTATGCAGATAGAATCAATGAAAAGGGGTTTGTTTTTATGGACACACCTGGGTTTGATCCTGTTTCAGCAACTGGTCAGATTGCAGGTGGGGCAAATCTAATAGCATTTACTACAGGTAGAGGTTCATGTTTTGGTGCAAAACCAACTCCTTCAATAAAATTAGCAACGAATTCTTCTCTTTATAAAAAAATGTATGAAGATATGGATATAAATTGTGGTTTAGTTATTGATGGAGATAAAGACATCGAAGAAATGGGTATAATAATATTTGAAGAATTCATTTCTTTTGCTTCTGGTAAAAAAACAAAAAGTGAAATTTTAAACCTTGGTCGACATGAATTTGCGCCTTGGCAAATTGGAATAACAGGTTAGTTTTTCATATAAAATTTTAAAAGATAGATTCTTATTGATGAGGCAAGTGAAGTTTTTCTGTTAGTGTCAATTTTAGTAATCAAAGTTTCTACGGAACACTTTTGTTCGTTTGAAATAATTTTTAAGGCATCCCAAAATTCTTTTTCTAAAGATAAAGATGTTCTATGTTTTTTTATAGTTATAGATTTTTTTATTAACATTTTCATATTTTAACTGAAATATTGCAACTAATTCACAATGTGCAGAAAATAAAAATTGATCAATTGGTTGCGCCCATTTTAATTCATAATTATTTTCAATCAATATTTTGGCATCTCGTACAAAAGTGTTAACATTACACGAGATACTTACTATCATTGACACATTTGATTTTGCTATATTCAAAAATTGCAATTTTGCACCTGAACGTGGAGGGTCAACTATAATTGCGTCATATTTACTGAGTTCATCTGATGTCAAAGGGAAATTTTTTAAGTCTCTTACATTTGTTTTAACTCTGTTTCCAAAACTTTCTTTTCTAACGGCCATTTCTAGAGATTTCAAAGACTCTTTGTCTAACTCAAATGCGTGTATTTGATAAGATTTTTTTAATAATGGTAAGGTTATTGTACCACTACCACAAAAAAGTTCACAAATCAGTTTTGTTTTTTTATTCTCATTTAATCCCAGCATAACGCTTTCAAGAATTGCATTTTCTCCCTCTACAGTTGCTTGAAGAAATCCACCTGGAGGAGGAAAAGTAATAGATGAAAAAGACTTGTTAGATAAACTCGATATGTCTGTTGTAAATAGTAATTCGTTAGTATTATCTTTTAATTTTCTATGAAATCTAATAACTGAACTTTTGGAAATAGCATCAACAAAGATATTTAATTTGTGGTAATCTATTTTATCTATGCCACTTATGAGAAGATCAATTCCGTTGTCCAGA
>CACMYY010000036.1 GCA_902618025.1 uncultured SAR116 cluster alpha proteobacterium | reverse complement strand
TATGTAAATGCATTAAAGGTAAAGTAAATCCAGCCAATATCAAGTTTGTAGATCGTTTGGTTCATAAAAGTGAGTTTTATTTTAATCCTTTTAACTCGAAAAATATAACTGACGAGCATTTAAGAAGCCCAAAAAATAATGTAATTGAAAATTCCAAAAAAATTGCTCTCAAAGAAAGAAAAAGGATAATTTTTTTATCCGCAATAAAAATCAATTCAAAAATTTTTATGATTTATGGAAATGATTGTAGAAAAAAAAGATTTTGGATTTTTTACAAGAATATAAATGAAAACAATATATCATATCTAGAAGTGCTTAAGTTAATTTTAAAGTATTTTAAAAATGACGTCACTATTTTTCCATCGGGTGCAATTATACAAAAGTTGAGAGAAATTTGTTATAAAAACAAATCAAAGAAACTTGTTTTTGGAAATATCGGTTGTGTTGATATTGGCTTAGAAATCTACTCTCATGGAATAAACGATATAATTATGTATTCCCAAAACAATACAAAAACAAATAATTCATTTAGCTTAATTCATCTTAAAAAATTAGAAGAAGAATCTATATATATAATGAGAGAAGCTGTAGCCGAAGCAAAAAAGCCAGTAATGCTTTACTCATTGGGCAAAGACTCTTCTGTGATGTTGCACTTAGCAAAAAAAGCATTTTATCCTCAACCCCCCCCCTTTCCATTTCTTCATGTAGATACTGGTTGGAAATTTAAAGCTATGTACGATTTTAGAGATTACATAAAAAAAAATGAAAACATTGAGATGTTAATCTTCAAAAATCCAGAAGGAGGAAAGTATAATATTAGTCCATTTTCAAACAATCCAGAGATACATACTTCCATAATGAAAACACAAGCTTTGAAAATTGCTTTAGATAAATATAAGTTTGATGTTGCCTTTGGAGGAGCCAGAAGAGATGAAGAAAAAAGTAGATCTAAAGAAAGAATATTTTCTTTTAGAAATGAAAAGCATCAATGGGTATCTCATAATCAAAGGCCTGAATTGTGGAGACATTTTAACACCATGAAACATAAAAAAGAGTCTATAAGAGTGTTTCCATTATCAAATTGGACAGAGTTAGATGTGTGGTTATATATTTACACCGAGAATATTAAAATTGTTCCATTATATTTTTCTCAAGAAAGACCTGTAGTACAGATAAACAAGTCATTAATACTAGCGGATGACGGTAGATTGCCTTCAAAGTTTAATAACATCAAAATTAAATCAATAAGGTTTAGGACATTGGGTTGTTATCCTCTGACAGGGGCTGTGGAATCAGAAGCTACTGATGTTCCTATGATAATTAATGAATTAATAAAAACAAAAACATCTGAAAGAGAACATAGAATAATTGATAGTGATGAAAATAGTTCTATGGAAAGTAAAAAAGAAGATGGTTATTTCTAATGAATAATAAAACCATTGATACGAATAAGTATTTTGAAAGTTTTTTATCTAAACAATCTAATATGGAAACATTAAGATTTATTACATGTGGAAGTGTGGATGATGGTAAAAGTACATTATTAGGAAGAATGTTATTTGAAGCAAATGCAATTTATGAAGATGAATTAGCAAAGATTAAAACTCATAAATTTATCGATTTTTCTTTATTTTTTGACGGTCTTAGAGCAGAAAGAGAACAATCGATTACAATAGATGTAGCTTATAGATATTTTATGACGGATAAAAGAAAATTTGTTGTTGCCGATTCTCCTGGTCATGAACAATATACGAGAAATATGTTTACAGCCTCAACTACAGCAGATGTAGCGATTATTTTGATTGATGGACGCTACGGA
Organism: uncultured SAR116 cluster alpha proteobacterium; assembly: GCA_902618025.1. Classification (GTDB taxonomy): domain Bacteria; phylum Pseudomonadota; class Alphaproteobacteria; order Puniceispirillales; family Marisalimonadaceae; genus Marisalimonas. The sequence goes on along the minus strand of CACMYY010000036.1, from coordinate 6,006 downwards.
ATTACTGACCAGACTAAAAGACATACTATAATATGTTCAATAGTTGGAATAAAGAATATTGTACTTGCAATTAATAAAATGGATTTGATTAAATACAGTAAAAAAAAATATTTAACTATTTTAAAAAGTTATATTGAATTTGCGAAAAATCTCAATTTCAAAGAAATTTACTCAATTCCAATTTCTGCATTGAAAGGTTGTAATATAATAAAAAGCTCAAAAAACACAGAGTGGTTTAAAGGAAAATGTTTGCTTGAGTATCTTGAAGATATTAATTTAAATATAAATTCGACTAAATCATTCCTACGTTTCCCTATACAGTTTGTAAATAGACCACATCAAGATTTTAGAGGATATTCAGGTTCTATTGAGTCTGGTGAGCTGTTTGTCGGTCAAAAGGTTAAAATTCCACCATTACAAAAAACTTTAAAAATTACCGAAATTATCACATACGATGGTAAATTGAAAAAAGCTAAAAAAGGAGATGCTGTAACAATAAGATTAAATGAAGATGTTGATGTCACTAGAGGTAGGGTTATTGTAGATGACAGAGATAAGATCAATACTGCAGACCATTTTCAAGCAAATATAATGTGGATGGACGAAAAACCAGGTTTTGTTGGAAGAAGCTATTTTTTAAAAATTGGTACAACCTTATTGAATGCAAATATCACTAAAATCAAACACAAAATTAATATCGATAACTTAGAAAAATTATCAGCCAGTAAATTGATATTTAACAATATTTACGTAGTATCTATAAAACTAAATAAGGAGACTATTTGTGATAAATTTTTTGATTATCCTGAAACAGGATCTTTTATTTTAATCGATAAAGAAAGTTACAATACTGTCGGTGGAGGCATGATAAACTTTGTTTTGCATAGATCAAGTAATTTATTCAAACAAAAATTCAAAATTACAGACAAAGATAGATCAGTATTAAATGGCCACGAAGCGAAGGTAATATGGTTTACAGGGCTATCTGGAAGTGGAAAATCTACAATTGCAAATGAACTGGAAAAAAAATTATACTCTAAAGGTATAAGAACATTTATCCTTGACGGTGATAATGTAAGGCACGGACTAAATAGTGATATTGGATTTACAGATGCTGACAGAATAGAAAATATAAGGCGAGTTTCAGAGGTGGCAAAATTAATGTTTGACGCAGGATTAGTAGTGATAGTCTCATTTATTTCACCATTTCGCTCAGAAAGAGATATGGCTCGTAAGCTTTTTAAAAGAAATCAATTCTTTGAAGTTTTTGTAGACACACCTTTAGAAATAGCTGAAAAAAGGGACCCAAAAGGGTTATATAAAAAAGCAAGAAGAGGCCTAATTCCAAATTTTACGGGTATAGACAGTCCATATCAAAATCCTATAAATCCAGAAATAATAATTGATACAACAACAAAAAATCCAAAAGAATGTTGCGAGATAATTGAAAAAAAAATTTTTAAAAATTCCACTCTGATAGAAAGTTAACATTATTAGAAATAAAAGTATCTTGTTTAAGAATTTCTTTTAAATCATTAAAAATTCTCTTTGCTAGTTTGTCTTGATTAATTCTTTTTATTGCTTCATCGATTTCATCATTTTCAAAAGCATTATGAATTCCTTCGTAAATTTTTATGGGCGAGTTTATTTGTTTGATGCGACGTTCCACGTGATCGTTATATATATAATTATGACCAACTTTGTTGTACTCTAATTTATTTTTATAAAAATTTAACATTGTCTTGGACGCCTTTAAGTTAAAACTTTGGAATGAATAGTCAAAGTATTCTGTTGGTTTATGAGTAAAAAGCTCAAACAAGACAGGTGTTACATCTTCATGATATAATTGTCTAATACACATTACAGTATCGTCTCGAACTCTTTGAAGTGCATTCTCCCATGATTGATATCTTTTCTTAAGTGAAATTAGAGTAGAAATAGGATTTCTAATTGAAACTATAAAAAAATTATTAGGAAAGATTTTTCTTGCGTAGTCAAAATGCCAAATATGTCTAGGTGTCTTTTCTAAAATATATTTCTTTTTTAAATATAATTTTTGTTCAACAAATTCGTCCATTAAACTTTCCACAATGTGATAGCGATTAGCTAATAAAATACCACTTTCTCTGGGTACGTAATAAATTTGTTCGTGTGATCCAAAAAACCTAGATATTATTGTGCTACCAGTATGTCCACAACCTGCTAAAAAGAAAAAAAATTCATTAGTATATTTTAAATTCTGCAACTTTTTGAAACTCCTATTACTAATTTTTTTCTAAATAAGTAGAATATATAGATATCATTACCAAATTAGTTTTTTTAAAAAAAATAAATTTTTAATTATCAACAATAGTTTGTTCAACTAAAAATCTGGCCCAAAGAAGGTCCTGTTTTGTATCAATATCTATTGATCTGTCTTTAGGAATAAAATTTAACTTTAATTTACCCTCAAAAAGATGTTCGTTAGTTAACACAAATTTAGGATCTACAACATAACAAACAGTTGTTAAATCGTAAAACTTTTCCGCATCTTGACTTCGATATATTTTTTGTTTGTTTTTTACAGCAAGCTCTGCAAATTTATACTTATTTTCTTTAACAATATTAAACATCGGATTTCTATAACTTTCAGTAACCGAAATAACACCATCACATTTGTGTGAGAAGAAAAGATTGATCGCCTTTTCAATGTCTATTTTATTTCTGAGAGGAGAAGTAGTTGGTGTTATTACAAGTGCTTCAATTTTTTTGTTATTAAAGAATTTTAAAGCATGTTGCCACACATCCCACTCTGGAGTATCGTCTTTTGCAAGATATTTTGGTCTCATAAATGGTATTTCTGCACCATTTTTTTCAGCTTCTGCTGCAATTTTGGGACAATCTGTTGAAACTATGATTTTGTTAATTTGCTTACAACTTTTAGCATGATCTATGCTTAGGGCTAAAAGTGACTTACCTTGTATAGTTTTTAAATTTTTTTCAGGCAATCTTTTTGAACCTGCTCGTGCACATATTAATCCTAAAATCATGTGTGTAAATACCCAACTATTTAAGTAGTTTTTTAATTTTCTTTAACTCTTCTGGTGTACCAACATCAACCCAGTCTTCATGCATGTGAAATACATAAACGTCATTATTATTATTTTTTAATTTTTTTAGTATTAATGGCATTGAAATATTTTCATTCTTTTTTACAAGTTTCGCAACTTTTGTATCAACAATATAAATACCTGCATTAATATACGTAGTCCATGACGGTTTTTCCTCAAAATCCAACATGTTAATGCCATCAAATTTAACAACACCATATTGGTTTATAATTTCATTTTTTATAACAGCCATAGTTGCCATACCGTCATTTAATTTATGAAAATCTAGTAACTTTCTATAACCTATTTTTGATATTATATCTCCATTTGTAACTATTACAGGTCCTTTGAATTTATTCATATATTTGAAACTCCCACCGGTACCAAGTGGTTTCTTTTCTTTTATATATGTAATATTCACATTAAATTTTGTTCCATCACCAAAATAATCTTCAATTATCTCAGATTTAAAATGAGTAGAAATAAAAATATTATTTAAATTTTCGTTTTTAGCTTTATCTATAATATGTTCTAGAATAGGCTTGTCTTTAACTTTAATCATTGGTTTAGGTGAATTTTTTGTAAGTGCTCCTAACCTTTTGCCAAATCCTCCAGCCATTATTAACAATGGCGGGTTTAAATCATTTTCAAAAAATTCATTTTGAAAATAACAATCAACTACTTTCTTATTTTTATTAACGACTGGTATTGCCTTGTGTTTTTCAAGAGCAAATAAATTTTTTATTTCATTGTAATGGGTGTTTTCATTGACATATTTAGGATTGGAATTCATTACCAAGTTAATCTGATCTTGGAGGGTAACTCCTTTAGCCAAACCTCTTCTAATATCGCCATCAGTAATAGTAGCCTCTAACTTAAAAGATTTATCTGTAACAATTAATATTTGCAGCCTATTGTTATCTAACTTTTTAATAGCATTAATTAAAAGGGTTTCTTTTGTGAGTACTGCTGATTTCCAGTTTTCTTTAACCATAAGAAAGTTATACAATATTTAAGTTATTTTGTTTAAAAATTTATATCAAAAAATTGTTTTTTAAAAATATTTTCAGTATTAATACTTTTTATTATTTCATAAATTCTACTGGATGTATTTTTTTTACTATATGGATTTATAAAATCGCTTGATGGAATCTTTAGACTCTTTTCTAAAAGAAAATTTAATTGTTTAGTAATTTTCTCTTCATTTATTTCTACATCGAAGACTGAATTAGCTTTTAACCTACCTTTTTGTCGGTTACCAATATTAATTGACCATTTATTCATAGAAGGAGCTTCTATTATTCCACTTGATGAATTACCAACCATTCCGTCACAATATCTTAGGCATGAAAAGTAATTAATTTGTCCAAGGTTATGAATAAGTTTTACATTATCATTATTTTTAGCAAATTTTGAAATTCTTTGTGTTATATATTCACCTTTAATATCTGCATTAGAAAATGTAAAAATCATGCCTGTCTCTGAAAAGTTGCTTAAACTTTTGAGTAATATGTCTATACCAATATTGGGATTTTCATCAAGCGAGACTGGATGGTATGTGATAAGTAAGTTTTTTTTTCTAAACTTAAAATTCATTTGTTTTTGTAGTTTATCTAAATTCAGTAATTTTAGGTTTTTTAAATTTTCAACCCCTAGAGAACCTACATTAAAAACATTTTTCGGTTGTTCACCCATTTGTATTACTCTTCGTTTATGAACAATATTTGAAGTAAAATGAATTTGAGATAATTTTGTAATTGCATGTCTCAGCATATCATCAATAGCTCCTTCTGTTATTTCTCCACCATGGATATGAGCAACAGGTATATGAAGAAAAGTAGAGGCTAAAGCACATGATAATATTTCATATCTATCCCCAAGTATCAAAACTATTTGAGGTTTTAATTCTGATAATACATCTATCATTTTATAAAATGCATTGGCTGAAATTTTACCAATTTCTTCAATGGTATTAGTTTTATTTATTATTTCAATTTTTTTGTTGATGGGAATGTTATCATCTATAATTTCATTTACAGTATAACCATGATTTTTACTCAGATGTGATCCAGTTACTACAAGTTGAAGCTTAAAGAATTCGGAATTAGAAAATTTTATAATTAATGGTTTAAGTAATCCATAATCTGCTCTTGAACTAGTAACAACACAAATTTTATTTTTTTTCATCAATAAATTCATTTGCTTTATAATTTTTAGTTGCTCTTTTTCCAATAATATTATTCCACAACATTGGTGAAAGGCCATAACCTGGTCTTTTTGTTGTAAGGTTTGTCTTTGAAAAAAAATCACCCTTTTTAATAATTTTTGCTGCAACTATAGATTTCCTAACTAGCATCATATTTTTTATTTCCACATCGTTAGGAATTTTTTCTCGCTGACCTAGAATAACTTCTACGTTTCTTATTGAATTGACAAGTTGCTTGAACTCTTTTGGTTCTAAACTAGCTACATGATCTGGTCCTTCAAGATTTTTGTCAATTGTAATATGTTTTTCTATTATAGACGCACCAAGTGCGACAGCAGATATAGAAGTTTCATTATATAGAGAATGATCAGAGTACCCTATATCAACCGATAATTTTTCAGCCATAAGAGTCATTCCTTTTAAATTTATACTATCAAGTTTTGCAGGGTATTCAGAAGTACAATGCAAGAATGTTAAATATTCTTTTTTCAATCCAGATGCTGTTAAAATCTTATACGCATCTATTACCTCTGAAAGAGTAGACATTCCAGTAGAAATTATAATTGGGATCCCTATTAATGATGCTTTTTCTAAATAAGGTAAATTAGTAATTTCTCCAGATGGTATTTTAATTCTCTTTATGCCCAATTTTATTAGATAATCTAGACCTTCAATTGAAAAGGCAGAGGAAAGAAATTCAATATTTTTTTT
>CACMYY010000035.1 GCA_902618025.1 uncultured SAR116 cluster alpha proteobacterium | reverse complement strand
TCCTTAAAATTAGCTCATAAACTTACAAATAAAATAATAAATAAAATTTTTCTGACCCTAACGCAAATAATTTAAAAATTCAACTTTTTCTTTAATGACCATTTTAATTAATTTGGTAACAAAGGTGACCACGCAGGATCTGAACCATCACTGGGGGTAACCATTCTAGTTTCTCTAAATCCCGTAATATCAATTTTAAATAAATTTACATTAGAGCTTTTACCATTATCCCTGGGTGCTTCTTGCTTAAAATACATTAAAACCCTACCATTAGGCGCCCAAGTTGGTCCTTCAACTAAATAACCTTCAGCCAACAACCTTTCTCCGGACCCATCTGGTGACATTACACCAATATAAAATTTATTATTCAACATTTTGGTAAATGCGATGAGTTCTCCTTTAGGAGCCCAAACAGGAGTAGCATACCTACCTTTCCCGAAGGATATCCTTTTTACATTTCTTCCATTGGAGTTCATTATATATAATTGTTGAGTTCCTCCACGATCTGAATTGAATATAATCTGTTTTCCATTAGGTGAAAAGCTTGGAGACGTATCAATGGACGGACTATTAGTTAATCTATTAACCTCTTGATTGTTCAAATCCATAGTATAAATATCCGTAACACCTTTTTCAGCTAAACTCATTATTATTTTTTCACCTGTAGGTGAAAATCTTGGCGCAAATGTCATTCCAGGAAATGATCCTAATAATTCCTGTTGCCCTGTTTCTAAATTAAAAATATAAACCCTAGGTTCATTTTTGAAATAAGCAAGGTAAGTAATTTCTTGAGAATTGGGAGAAAATCTTGGTGTTAAAACCAAAAAATTACCATCCGTCAGAAATTGATGGTTTTCACCATCTTGGTCCATAATAGCGAGTCTTTTTTTTCTATCATTTTGAGGTCCAGACTCGGAGACATAAACAATCCTTGTATCAAAATACCCACTATCTCCTGATAATCTTTCAAATATTTCATCAGAGATAATATGAGCAACTCTTCTCCAAGCTTTAGAAGTAACACTTAACCTTAACCCAATTAAGTCAGTTTCAGCAATTACGTCCCATAATCTAAACTCAACTTCTATTTCTTCATTATTAAGATTTTTAACCGAACCTGTAATTAAAGCTTTTATTCCCAAAGGGGTCCAGTCTGTAAAATTAGGTCTTACTGATGGACTTGTCGGTGGAGCAATAAATGCTGCACTTTCAATGGCTTTAAACTGTCCAGAACCCACTAAATTATTTGAAATTACTGATGAAATTTGCATTCCAATTTTGTTAGAAACTCCCTCACTCCCAGTAAAGTTTGCAATAGCTATTGGTAGTGGCTCTACCTGACCTGAATTAATTTTGATGCGCAAATCTTCAGAAAATGCCTGTGAATAAAAGCAAAAAATAATTAAAATGATCGGTTGGAGAACAAACAATTTCATACTCTTAGACAATTCAAACCTCAAATTATTTATTTAAATATTCTAACTAGTAATCTTATGAGGCAGGATTATGGCAAAAATAAAAATAAATTCAATTAATAATCATTAATGAAAGATGTATTAAAATCCATTAATATATTCTGAAATTTTTTTTCTTTTCCATCTGGAAGAGGTAATGGTGAACTATCAAGAACTGCTCTTCTCGCTGCATCGGCAGTTGCTCTAAAAAATTTGTCCTGCTTATAAAGTGTTTTATCATAAATCTCAACTCTTTTTACAGTTCCGTCAATATTTGTACTTATTTTTAGTGTAATAATTACTTTGACTTCACTTGCAGCATAAGAGAGCTTCCAAAATTTTTTTACATGATTTTGAATCTTATTTAATTCTGTTTGACTTAATTTTATTTGAGTTTCTTTTACTTGTCGATTTGAGTTGCCAACTATACTTTTAATCTTATTTAAAACTTTTTTATTGTTTTTACTTTTATCTTTTTTTCTTTTATCATTTAGTAGCTTTGGTTTCGACAGTGTTTTTAAAATACCTTTAGCTAAATTTTCTTTTTGTTTATTTTTAATTTTTTCTGGTTTTTTTACTACTTTTGGAACAAGGGTCTTCTTTTTCTTTACTTTATTGAATAATGGTTTTTTTTTAATTAAAGTTGCGATTTCATTAATTTCTTTTTTCTTATTTAAAGCTAAATTTTTTTTTTCGACTATATTTTTTGTTGGAACTGGGGGAGGTGGTGAGGGCTTTATTCTAACTTTTTCTTTTTTGGTTTTCTTTTCTTTAATTATTTTTGATTTTTTATCTTTTACATTTCCTAACTTTAAAGATGTTTCAGAACTTACAGGGGTATCCTCAACAATATCAATGGGTAGTTCAATAGGTTCTTTAATTTTTAAAATAGGCAACCCAAAATAGGCAATTGTAATAAGAAAAGAATGTAACCCTAAAGAAATAAAAGTTGACCTAATCATGATTTTAACCTTCTTGCAATTTAGCTACTAAGGCAACCTTCTTAAAGCCGGAACTTTTTATTTTTGCAATTGTGTCTAAAACAATTCCATATGGAACACTTTTGTCACCTCTGACATAAATTCTAAGATTTTTGTTTCCTGAAGAGATTGCTTTAAGTCTTGGCAATAATTGAAACGAATCAATGGCTCGCTCTTGTATGAATAATTCTCCGTTCTTTTTAATGCTCACAACAATAGGATCACCTTTTGAACTTAATTGTGATGCCTGTGTTTTGGGAAGATCAACTGAAACTCCAACAGTTAATAATGGAGCAGTAATCATAAAAACGATTAATAATACTAACATCACGTCAACAAATGGCGTAACATTTATTTGACTAATTGTTTTAATTTTTTTTTGTTTTTTTGAAGTCAGATTATACATTTAATTTTCTTCAACTTGTCTCAGTAAAACAGCTGAAAATTCGATTGAAAAGTATTCTAAATTATTTGACAACTTCTCTAAATCATTTGAAAACTTATTATATGCAGCTACTGCTGGTATCGCAGCAAGCAATCCTAATGCAGTAGCAAATAAAGCTTCAGCTATTCCAGGAGCAACAACTGCAAGACTAGTATTATTACTTATTGCTATAGATTGAAATGCATTAACAATACCCCAAACAGTTCCAAGCAAACCAATAAAAGGAGCAACAGAACCAATTGAGGCAAGAAAACTCATACCTTTTTCTAACCTCTCAATCTCTCTACTTATAGTTATGTGCATTGAATTATTTATTCTTTGAAAAAAATCTTTTAATTTACTACTTGATAAATTTTGTCTCTGATTAATTTTATTAAATTCTTGCATTCCACTAATAAAAACTCTTACCTGAGAAGTATTAATATTATTAGAATAATTTCGGTATAAATCTTCTAAATTTACACCAGACCAGAAAACATCTTCAAATTCCATTGAAAGTTTTCTTTCTTGTCTGAAAAGAGAATATTTGTTTATTATTATGGCCCAACACCATATGGAAGCAAAAATTAGTAGAAACATAACACCTTTAACGAAAGGATCCGCTTGAAAAAAAAGTCCTAATATAGTTAAATCAGGTCCACTCGAAATTACTTCTGTTTTAACTTCTGGACTCATTTTTAAACCTTTCAAATTCCAATTATTTATTTTGAAAAAATTTTTTATTCAAAATTTTATTAATTCTTTTTACTTTAAAATCATTATTGATTGCTACAATCTGGATAATGCCCGTGACTAATAATACATTCTCCTTATTCCCATCAATCACGCAGTATGCAGATTGTTTAATTGTTATACTTGAGTTTTTGGCATATTTAAGGCAACTTCTTATCAAAATTGTATCATTCAATAAAGCTGGTTTATGCCATATTATGTCAGCTCTTCTAACAACTAAACTTATATTGTATTTTTCTCTTAAAAATACTTGATTAATTTTTAACAAGTTTAACAAAGACGAACGAGCTCTTTCAAAATATTTTAAATAATTGGCATGATATACAATTTGACCCGCATCTGTATCTTCATAATAGACTTTAAGATAATAGAAATGTTCATTACCTTGAATTACTCCATTAAGATTGTTAAAATTATTTTTATTATCTAAATATCTCATATGTGTTTTAATCACATGTACCAGTGATATCTATCTGTTCTTCTGCATGTTTAGGAGGAGTAAGACCTAAATGTCTCCATCCCGAAGCTGATACAAACCTACCTCTTGAGGAACGTTGAATTAACCCACGCTGTAAAAGGTATGGCTCTATAACTTCTTCAATCATATCTTTTTGCTCTGATAGATTTGCTGACAAGGTATCAAGGCCTACAGGACCACCATTATATTTTTCTACAATTACTTTCAAATATTTCCTATCTATAGCATCTAACCCTGATGCATCAACATCTAGTTGAGACAAAGCATTTTCTGCAAATTTGTGGTCTATAATGTTTGTTTTGGAAACGGAAAGAATATCTCTTACACGTCTCAATAATCTTCCAGCCACTCTAGGGGTACCTCTTGATCTTCTAGCAATCTCGTAAGCGCCTTTATCTTGTAAAGCAACCTCTAACTTTTCAGCCTGCTTTAGCAAAATTTTAACCAAATCATTTGGATGGTAAAACTCCATCCTTATTTGGATGCCAAATCTATCTCTTAAAGGCGTCGTTAATAGACCTGAACGAGTTGTTGCACCAACTAGGGTAAAAGGAGGGAGGTCAATTTTTATAGTTCTAGCTGAAGGTCCTTCTCCAATTATCAAATCCAACTGTAAATCTTCCATTGCCGGATATAAAATTTCTTCAATATTGGGAGAAAGTCTATGTATTTCGTCAATAAACAAAACATCCTTAGGCTTTAAATTCGTCAACAAAGCTGCTAAATCACCTGCTTTATTAATAATGGGACCAGAAGTAGCTCTAAAACCAACTCCAAGTTCAATAGAAATTATTTGAGCAAGTGTTGTTTTACCAAGGCCAGGGGGACCAAATAAAAGAACATGATCCATTGCTTCTTTTCGAGATTCAGCCGCTGTAATAAATGTAGATAAATTCTTTTGAATATTTGGTTGACCTATAAATTCTGAAATTCGTCTTGGCCTGAGGCTTATGTCACTAGTTTCCATATTTTCGGTAAAGTCTGTATCGACTAACCTGTCACCTATTTTGTTATCATCAATCATTTTATCTCCCTAGACAGGGCTCTAAGAGCTAAAGGAACAATTTTGTCAACTGTAAAATTTTTATTATTTTCGTTTATACTAAATTCTTTTTTTATTTTCATTACTATTGAAAAGACCTCACTTCTCATATAACCAAGATTAACAAGAGCTGAAATAGTGTCTTCTACAACTGTGGTATCACTAAGTTGTGTTTCCTTTACTAAATTTAAATTTTCCTTCGAAGTTTCTCGGATTTCTGTATTGTGGTCCAAATTGAAAAGATTAAGGTTGTAGACTTTTTCTGATAATTCTGAAGCTATCCTACTTGCAACCTTTAAACCTACACCTTCTGCTCGTGAAATCATCGCTTTATCTCCTGACGAAATTGCTAAGATTAATTCTTCTACTGTGAGAGCTGAAAGGATAGAAAGTGAAGCTTTTGGTCCAACTCCCTGAACAGATTGTAGTAATCTAAAAATAGTCTGATCAATAGGGTTAAAAAAACCATACATTACAATTTTATCATCTTTAATTTGTAAATCAGTTGATAAAGATAACTTTGAGCCAATATCACCCAAAGATGCTATCAATTTTGAAGAAACATTGAGAAGATATCCAACACCGTTTACTTCCAATACAATTTCCGATTTTGATATTGATTTTAATGTACCTGAAAGAGAAGCTATCATTTCTGACTCACTACTAAAAATTTAATATTTATTCTGCTCTTTGAGCAATGCTCTTGCTACTGCCAAATCAAGCCCGTTATTTCTATTCGAATAAGCAAAATTATTATCATAATCAATGTTTTGACCAGAAATTGCAATTGCTAGAGCGTCTGAACTGTCTTCGTTTTTGGGAATAACATTTAACAACTGTTGAATCATCGATTTAATTTGTACTTTAGATGCACTACCATAACCAGTAACTGTCTTCTTTACAAACTTGGGAGATAACTCTTGTATACACAAACCAGCTTCTGCTAGAGCAATCATTGACGCACCCCTTGCCATTCCAAGCTTTAAACTACTGATTGATCCAGAACCTACAAATATTTTTTCAATCACACACATTTTAGGATTATATAAATTAATAATTTTCTGTAATTGAGTTTTTATTTCAAGTAATCTTTTACCATCATCAAGCTTAGTTGAAGGAGAAATAGACCCATCTTCGATATGAAAGATTTTGTCATTCTTGAACTCAACTATACCCCAACCTGTATGTCTTAAACCAGGATCAATACCTATTACTTTCAAATTTTAAACCTTTTTAAACATTAATTTTATTTAATATTTCATCATCAATATCAAAGTTACTGTAAACTCCTTGAACATCCTCACAATTATCGAGAGTGCCTAAAAGCTTCAATATTGATATGGCCTTTTTTTCGTCATCTACCTTAACAAAATTTTCTGGCTGCCATATAATTTGAGCTTGTTTTGGCGTACCTAATAATTTTTCTAATTTTTCACGAACATCATTAAACTGATTTAGAGATGTAATGATTTCGTGATTGTTTTCATCTGAATTTACGTCAACTGCTCCCACTTCAATGGCTATTTCAAAAATATCTTCGTCACTTTTAATATTTTTATTATAAATTATTTGACCAATATTGTTAAACATAAAAGAAACTGAACCAGTTTCACCCAAATTCCCACCATATTTTGTGAAAGACGACCTTATTTCTGCAGCTGTTCTATTTCTATTATCTGTTACTGCATCAACAATGAGAGCAATTCCACTGTTTGCAAAGCCTTCATACCTAATTTCTTCAAGATTAGAAGACTGTCCAGTCTCTACTTTTTTTATAACTCTTTCAATATTATCTTTTGGCATATTGACTGCTCTACATGCGGCTAATGCAGACCTTAGTCTTGAGTTGCTAGAAGGGTCTACACCTCCTCGGACAGCCACTTGTAATTCCTTAGTTAGTCTTGCAAATTTTTTTGCCCTCCTAGCATCTTGTGCTCCTTTACGATGCATAATATTTTTAAATTTTGAGTGTCCTGCCATTTAAATAACTCCAATAATATTTAATTATTTAGTTTTATTTTGAAAAAACTTGTTCTAGCTTACCACCTAACCTAAGAGGATTTATTGATTTACTCAAACCATCAATATTTGTTTCAATTACTACACCACTCAAAGTCGGCTCTCCAGATGAAACTTCAAGTCTAGTCTTTTTGCTATTTGGGTGAATAAACCTCTCAAGCGCATCATTTTTATTCATTCCAATTATTGAATTATAATCTCCACTCATACCAACATCTGTTATATATGCTGTCCCTTTTTCTAGTATTTGATGATCAGCAGTAGGTACATGTGTATGCGTTCCAACTACTGCAGAAACGTTCCCATCAAGCAAGTTAGCAATTGCCATTTTTTCAGATGAAGCTTCGCCATGTACGTCAACTAATGAAAAATTAATATTATCATTTAATTTTAGATAATTAATAATTTCAGGAATTTTATCAAACACTGGATCAGTTTTAGTCATAAACAAATTTGTCATAACATTTGCAACTCCAATTATACCTGAATTTACTCTAATTATAGTCATTCCTAATCCAGGTGTCCCCTTAATCATATTTAAAGGACGAAGCAATCTATCACTTTTAGAAATATAAGATATTATTTCTTTTTTGTCCCAAATGTGATTGCCAGTTGTCAGCACATCAGCACCACATGAGAAAAAATCATCACATATTGAAGGAGTTACACCAAACCCACCAGCAGCATTTTCCACATTAACAATTACAGCATCAAGATTCAGTTGATCTCTTAGTTCCACAATTTTTTCTTGAGCAAAAATTCTTGCTTTTCTTCCTACAACGTCTCCGATAAATAAAACTTTCATAAAACCTTCTCTAATTTTTTTTTGCTAAAATTGTATAATACTTCTTTTTCTGTAATAATGCAGTCTAAACTCATATCGTGATTTTCTCTTGGTATTTTTATTTCTTCTTGAATACTATATGCTAGGCCGATTGTAATAAAAACTTTTCCTTTTTTTTTAAAGTAGTTTTTTAAAATATTTATTGATTTATCATAATATCCGCCACCATAACCTAATCTGTACAATTCTTTATCGAAAGAAAGCATTGGAACCACTAATAGTTGAGGCAAGATAGATTTTTGACTCCTTAAAGGTTCCAGGTTTCCTAGAGGTCCTTTAATAAGTTTATCGTCACGTTTCCATTTTTTGAAAAACATAGATTTTGTGTTGAAGTCTATTGAGGGTAAGGAGAGTGTCACGTTTTTTTTCTCTAAATAACCTACAAACTCATTCGGAGAAATTTCATTATTAATTGGACAATATAAACTTGCAGTTTCAATGTTTTTATTATTAAAAAAAATTTCATTTAAGCAGTGGCAGATTCTGTCTTTTAAATTTATTTTTGCTTTTGGTTTTAAAATAAATTTTGATCTTTTTTTTTTGCAATAATTCTAAGTTTATTTTTCATTTATAGCCCTATTTAATGTGAAAGCCAAATATTCGTCGGATAAGTTATCCTATGTTGCCTGTTAAACAGGTGGGCACCATTTAATTTAACCAGAGTTAAAACAGTGACGGTTCCCTAAGAATACTTATGGCCCCAAGGATTAAAATTCCTAACATAATATTCAGCTTTCACAGTTTAAATTATTTATTTTCAAGTAACTTTGCAACTTTATTCATTCTTTCAATTGATTTTTCTAGCCAATCAATTAATTCATTTATTTGATTGTGATTTTTGCTTTCATCTGCACTATTTTCTTTTTCGATCAATTTGTCTGCAAGTATTAATGATGCCATTGCTAATAGCCTTGTCTCTCCAACTGTATCAGAAATTTTTGATAAGTCTGCAATTACTCGATTAACTTCTTCAGCTGAAGTTATAAGTCTGTCTTCTTCTC
>CACMYY010000034.1 GCA_902618025.1 uncultured SAR116 cluster alpha proteobacterium | reverse complement strand
TATTGGAGTTACTTGTTTTTTGATGAAGTTCAAGAGTAGCATCAACAGGTATTTGTTCTGTGGCCTCGTTTTCTATTTGTATTCTCATTTTTTCTATACGATCTCTTAAATCAATTATTTCTTCAGCCATATTGTCCATCTTTAACTTTTTTATCTTTAAATATTATTATGGCAAGTTAATTGCATCATTCATACCAAATAAATAAATTTTGAATAAATTTTTAATTATTAATTTAATATAGTAACATATCGTTAGTTGTAGTAGATTAATTAAAATTGATTAAATAATTAGAAAAAGGATTTCCAAGATGTTAGGAAAAACAAACGGTACTGAGAATGAAAAATCTATAATTTCAAGTGATATGAAAATAAAAGGTAAAATTTCAGCAGATGGAGATTTGATATTATTAGGGTCAGTTGTTGGAGATATTAAGTGTCATAATTTGTCTGTAGAGGATACTGGTACATTAAAAGGTAATATTGATGCAGATGTGGTAACAGTATCTGGTAAATGTGATGGTCAAGTTTCTGGTGACGTGGTTTCAATTAAATCTACTGGTAAAATCTCTGGGGAAGTTTTTTATGAAAATATATCAATAGAAGAGGGAGCTGTGGTAGAGGCTCAAGTTGGAAAAAGAAAAAATAAAAATTAAAGGAGATAATCGATGGCAAGTAAGCAGGCAGTTTTAGGATCAGGAGCAAGATTTACCGGTAAGATATCTAATGCAAAATCTATAGAAATAAATGGGTATGTTGAAGCGGATTTAACAACTGAAAAAGTTACCATAGGATCGACTGGCAAATTTCTTGGATCAGTTGATTCAGAATTGGTTGTAATCGCAGGGGAATATGAAGGTAAAATGCAAGCTGATAGTGTTTGGCTAACTGAAACTTCAAGAATTAGTGGAGAAGTACATTATAAGTCTTTACAAATGGATAGGGGTGCAGCTTTAAATTGTAGGGTGGTTCATAATTGGAACGAGGCTGAAGTTGAAAAAATTGAAGAAACTAACGAAACCGGTGAAGTTGAAGAAGATAAAATAGGAGAAAAGTAATTAAAGTTTTAATGAGGATTAATTATGAGTGAAATTACATATATATCTGAGGAATTGGTTATGGAAGGTAACTTAGACTCTGCTGGGTCATCAGTGGTTGTTGCAGGAAGATTTAAAGGGGAGTTAAGAGCTAAAGATGTACTTCTCGAAGCTAATAGTATTTTTGACGGTAATTTGATTGCTGATAAAGTAACGTTAGGTGGATTAGTCAAAGGGGAAGTTGCTGCTAATACTCTAAATGTAGCTAGTAGTGCAAAAGTTGAGGGCAATTTGAAAACCAATGCTTTATCTATTGATTTAGGTGCAGAAGTATCAGGAAGTATAACTAGGATTTCCTAATTAAGTCATTATATTATGCTTTAATGAAGTTTTTATACATTCGTTTATAAATTTTTTTGTACTTTTTTCACCTGTTAATTGTGCAAGTTTCATACTTGCATATCTTCCTGCAGCTAGAGCTATAGCAAGATCATCCTTTTCAGACAATGCTGTGTTATTCAAATAATCTTCAATTTCGTCTCTAATTCTAATGAGTTTTTTTTCATAAGTACATTTTTGATTGTTATTAGGTAAAGAAAAATCTACTGAAATTATTTGACCCATTTTAAAACTCACTAATTATTTAATTTCATATATAATTTAACGACATAAATGATATAATTTTAATTGTTTAACAAATAACTTTCTAAAATAGTGTGATGATAAATTTTCAAATTTTTAAGGATGGACGTCAAATAGCTTTTGAACAAGAAAATAATTTTTTTAAAAACAAAATATTTCAAACATTATTCATTTTTCATGGCCTTTATGGAAGAGGTAAAAATTGGCAAACTTTTTCTAAAAAATTAAGTGAAAAAGAAAACCAAATTGTAGTAACTGTAGATCTAAGAAATCATGGAGGAAATGATTTCGAAGAAGATATATCTTATATACTAATGATGAATGATATTGTAAGGCTCTTCAATTATCTTGGTGTAGTAAACACCAATTTATTGGGTCATTCAATGGGTGGTAAATTAGCTATGGTAATTAGTTTATTGGAACCAAAATATGTGAATAAGGTTATAATAGCAGATATATCTCCTATTGATTATGAAAATGATGATAACCTAATAATAAATGCTCTTTTAGGTATGAATTTAGATTTAATAAAAAATAGGGGTGAAGCTGATGATGTTTTGTCTAAATATATAGATCAAAAGTTTTTAAGGTCATTTTTATTACAAAATCTTGAATTTGTAGATGGAAAATATAAATGGTCAATTAATCTAAAAGCAATTAAGAAATCTCTTAATGATCTAAGAAAGTTTCCTCATATAAAATTTGTTGATAAATTTGAAAAAGAAGTGCTTTGCATTTATGGAGAAAAAAGTAGTTATGTTAAAGAAGAACATTTCAAGATATTTGAAAAGTTTTTTTCTAATATTCTCTTTCATAAAATTAAGAATGCAGATCACTTTTTACACATAGAAAACCCACTAGAATTTTATGAAGCTTCAAATAAATTTTTAAATAATTAAATATCGTATTGTTTCTAAATATTAAAAAATGTATTAAATATAAATGAATGAGAATTTAGAAACACATATATTAAAATTATCTTGCAAAGATCAAGTAGGAATTGTTGCAAAGATTTCTTCTATACTTGCTGGATGTAATTGTAATATAGTTGAGTCTAAACAATTTACAGATCAAATAAATGGTAACTTTTTTATCAGACAAAGTTTTTTATTACTTAATTATGAGATGTTACCAATTTTAAAAAATAATTTAGAGACGTTAGCAAAGAAATTAAATGCTGATTTTTTCTTATCTGAAATTGGGCGTCCCATGAATACAGTTTTACTAGTTTCTAAATTTGATCATTGTTTAAATGATATCTTGTTTAAGGTTAGGAATAACTCATTGAATCTAAAAATTAAAGCTGTTGTATCAAATCATAAAACTGCAGAAGAGATAGCAAATTTTTCGAATATTCCATTTTATTTTTTGCCAATTGAAAAATCAAATAAATTAGATCAGGAAAAAAAACTGAAAGAAATTATTAATAATAATGATGTCCAATTAATTGTCTTAGCTCGTTATATGCAAGTGCTATCTGAAGAATTCACAAATGATTTTTCAGGAAAAATTATTAACATTCATCATAGCTTTTTGCCTAGTTTTAAGGGAGCAAAACCTTATCATCAAGCCTTTGAAAGAGGAGTAAAGGTCATTGGTGCAACTGCACATTATGTTACAAAAGATCTTGATGAGGGACCCATAATTGAGCAAGATACTCAAGAGGTAAATCATGAAATGATGCCTAATGATTTAGTTTTAATGGGAAGGGACATTGAAGCAAGAGTTTTGTACAGAGCTATAAAAGCACATTCTGAAAGAAGAGTTTTTTTAAACGATAATAGAACAATTGTTTTTAGAGGACAAAGAATTTAGGTATGAACAATCAAAAAGAAAAGGTTATAATTATTGGTTCTGGAGCTGCAGGATTGACAGCTGCAATATATGCTGCAAGAGCAAATCTGAATCCAATTGTAATTGAAGGAATCCAGCCTGGTGGGCAACTTACAATAACTACAGATGTTGAAAACTACCCAGGATATGCTGATGTCGTTCAAGGTCCATGGATGATGGAACAAATGAGATCTCAGGCAATAAATGTTGGAGCTCGTATAATCAATGATATAGTTGTTAAAATTAATTTAAATAAAAATGAAAAGATGGTGGTTTTAGATTCAAATAAAACTTTGAAAGCAGATACAATAATTATAGCCACTGGAGCTCAGGCTAAATGGTTAGGTTTAGAGAGTGAAAACAAATATAACGGAAAAGGTGTTTCAGCATGTGCAACCTGTGATGGTTTTTTTTATAGAAATAAAGAAGTTGCAGTAGTTGGAGGAGGTAATACAGCTGTTGAAGAAGCTCTATACTTATCAAATATATGTTCTAAAGTAAATTTAATTCATAGACGTGATGCACTAAGATCAGAGAAGATTTTACAAGACAGACTTTTTTCAAAGAAAAACATAAATATTATTTGGAATAATGAAGTTAGCGAAATTCTAGGTGACGAAAATGGCGTTAATGCTCTTAAATTAATCTCAACTAAACAAAATAAAACAGAGATAATTAAAGTTGATGGTGTCTTCATTGCAATTGGCCATAGTCCATCAACAAAGCCTTTTAAAGATGTGCTGGAAATGGACAATGAAGGTTATATTATAGCTCAAAAACCAGGTACTACAATTACTAATTTAGATGGTGTTTTTGCTGCTGGTGATTGTGTTGACAAAATTTATAGGCAAGCCGTTACCGCAGCAGGTATGGGTTGCATGGCTGCACTCGATGCTGAAAAATGGATACAAAGCCACAATCTTTAGTCATTTAAATCTATTAATTCCATTATTCTGTAAACTAAAGACGCTACTGTAAAGTCATATGCAAAAAAATTTTTAATTGGTGAAAATTCAACAACATCAAATCCAATTACTTTTCTACCTCTGATTAAATTTTTTATTAATTGTAAACTTTCATTAAATCCAAGACCATCAGGCACTGGCGTTCCCGTTGCAGGCATTATTGACGGATCTAATCCATCTACATCGAAAGTAATATATATGTTTTGTGGAAAGTTTTTAGGTAATCTTAAGTCTTTGTTGTTTTTAATATCTTCAACGTCAAAAGAGAGTATTTCAAAAATATTTCTATTTTTTACTTCTTCTTTGCTTAATGCTCTTACACCAAATTGCGCTACTTTATATTTTGATTTGCTTAAAAGATAAATAACACTTGCGTGTGAATGCACTTGATTATCATAATTTTCTCTTAAATCAGCATGAGCATCAATTTGTATAATCCCTATTTCTTCATATTTGGAGAAATTAAATCCTTTAAAAACACCATTTACAGCACCAAAAGTAATGCTGTGTTCACCGCCAAGGATTACTGGTATTTTGTTTTGTTTGCAAATTTCTTTTGTAGTCTTTTCTATATTAAGCATCACATGTTCTATAGGAAAATTACAATTTAAAAAAGGATGAGTAAAAATGCCACTAAGGCAAGGCTCACTTTTACCAGTAAATCTTTCTAATTCGTTACTCGCGTCTAGTATGGCTTCAGGACCTTTTGATGTGCCTCTGCCAAAAGATACTGTTTTTTCTAGAGGTATTGGGAGGACATGAAATTTTGCTTTTTCTTTACTTTTTTCCTCCACAGAAAGTTCTGAGTTTAAAAAATTTTTCTTTGTATTTTTCATCTCTTTACCTAAAATTAAGATAATTTATTTTCAAAATCTTCATAAGTAAATCTTTTGATTACTTCCAAGTTATCATCATCGCTATCCCAAATTGCTATAGATGGTATTTTTACTCCATTGAAAAAACTAGTTTTTACCATTGTATAATGTGCTTGATCTAATATAGCTATTCTATCTCCAATTTTGGGTATAGACTTAAAATTATACTCTCCAATGATATCTCCTGCTAAACAGCTAGGTCCGCCAAGCATAACTTTGTATCCGTATTTAGGTTCATTTAGTAATGCTGGCCTATATGGCGCCTCAATTACATCAGGCATGTGAGAGACTGCACTAATATCTGTAATTGCAATATTTGGTGAGAGTTCATTGCTAGGTTTAAAACTATCTATAATTTCTCCAACTAAAATACCCGAATCTAATACTACAGCTTCTCCTGGTTCAATATAAATTTGACAGCTAGTTTCATCTGCAAGTTGTTTTAGAAAAATTTCCAATTTATCAATTTCATAATTATTTCTAGTGATATGGTGACCTCCACCTAGGTTAAGCCAATTTAATTTTTTACATATGGGAACAATATCATTTTTAATTTTATTCCAAGTATTTTCCAGAGGAGTGAAATTTTGTTCACATAAGGTATGAAAATGAATACCATTTAATTTGTTTATATCAATATTATTCAAATCATTTAAATGCATTCCCAATCTAGAATTGATACTAGCAGCATCATATTTGTCATTATTTATTTCAGAATAAAGTGGATTAATTCTTAAACCAATTTCATTCTTAAATTTCATTGCAATATCATAAAAATTATTCAATTGGTTTGAGGAATTAAAAACGATATGATCTGATAAGTTAGCAATTTCTTTAATATCGTCTTTTTTATAAGCTGGAGAAAAAGTACTAATTTCTCCTTTAAAATATTTTTTAGCTAACTTAGTTTCATATAAACCAGAACTGCAACATCCATCTAAATATTCAGATATTAAGGGACCAAAATAAGGCGTAGAAAAAGCCTTCAGAGCAACTAAAACTTTAACACCTGTTTGTGATTTTAGATGATTTAAGGTTAACAAATTATCAATTAATGCTCTTTTATCTAAAACAAAGCAAGGACTTGGTAATTTATACAAATCTAGCTTATTAAAATTTCTTGGGTCTCCCCCCATAGTTTGAAAAATTTTTTCCACTAGAAATTTACTTTGTTTTCTAGCTGTATGGTTTTGGTAGGTAAACCATGCTTATTGAGAAGTTCCATAAATGGATCTGGATCAAATTGCTCCATATTCCAAACTCCTGGTTTGAACCAGCTTTTTTTTAACATTAGCAATGATCCTATCATTGCGGGTACGCCAGTTGTGTAAGAAATTGCCTGACTTCCTACCTCTTTGAAGCAATCTTCATGATTGCAGATATTATATGTATAATATGTTTTTTCTAAATTATTTTTTTTACCAGTGACTATTGTGCCTATACAAGTCTTACCTTTTGTTCTTTCTCCAAGACTGCCAGGATCTGGTAAAACACTTTTTAAAAATTGTAATGGTATTATTTCTGTTCCATTGTAATTGACTGGTTTGATAGATGTCATACCTATATTTTGGAGAACATCTAAATATTTTAGATAGTTATCACTGAATGTCATCCAAAATCTTGCTCTTTTGATCTCAGGATAATGTTTTATTAAACTTTCCAATTCTTCATGATACATTAAATACATATTTTTATTTCCAATTTCAGGAAATTGAAAAGAGACTTTTTTCTTAAGAGCTGGTCCAATCTTCCATTGATTATCCTCCCAATGCATAGAATCAGATGTAACTTCTCTGATATTAATTTCAGGGTTAAAGTTAGTAGCAAATGAATGTCCATGATCACCATCATTGCAGTCAAGAATATCTAAAAAATCAATACTATCCAAATGATGTTTTTTTGTAAAAGCTGTAAAAACATTCGTAACACCTGGATCAAAACCTGATCCTAAAAGAGCCATAAGGCCCTTTTCTTTAAACTTTTTGTCATAATCCCATTGCCATTTGTATTCAAACTTTGCTTCGTGCCTAGGTTCATAATTGGCAGTATCTAAATAATGTGTATTAGTTAACAAACAAGCATCCATTATATTTAGATCTTGATAAGGAAGAGCTAGGTTTACTATTAAGAATGGGTTAAATTTTTTAATTAATGATACAGTTTCGTAAATATTATCTGCATCTAGCTCTGCTACTGTAATGTTAATATTATACTTATCTTTAACACTTTTTTTAATTTGGAAGCATTTCTCAATAGATCTACTTGCTAAAATTATATTTTTAAAATAATGAGGATTTTGTGCCATTTTGTGAACAGTTACATGACTAACACCACCTGCTCCAACAACTAAAATATTGTCCATTTCAACTCCCATACATTTCCTACTTATTTATTTTTCGAAATAAGTATAACCAGAAATAGAATCCTTAAATGATTGAGTTATTTTTTTCCTTTCTGAAAGTGATAAGTCTCTACTTCTCACTGCATCTTCTACTATATGTTTGAATCTATTGATTATATTCTTAGGTTCATATTCAACATAAGTTAAAACTTCTGAAATAGTATCACCTTCTTGCTCATGTAATAACTGAAATCCTCCATTTTCTTTTAATTTTATTGTAGCAACATTTGTATCACCAAATAAGTTATGAAGATCTCCTAAAGTTTCTTGGTAGGCACCAATATAAAACACGCCTAAAAAATAGTCCTCATCATCACTAATGTCATGCAAAGGTAGTGTGTTTGAGATACCATCTTTCAGTACAAATTTATTAATAATACCATCACTATCGCAAGTGATATCATTTAAAATAACTCTTCTGTTTGGTCGTTTATTATGTTTTTGAAGTGGTGCAATAGGATGAATTTGATCAATAGCCCAAACATCTGGTAGGCTCTGGAATAAAGAAAAATTGCCATGATAAATATCTGCCATATTATCAATTGCATCTTGAAGTTCCTCAGTTATTTCCGGTGTTGATGCAATTAGTGTTTTAATTTTATTTATAATGTATAAATAAGTCTCTTCAGTTTTTGCCATATTTGCTAAATCTATTTGACCACTTCTAAAAAGAGCTCTTATTTCTTCTCTATAATAATTTAAATCGTTCAAACATTCTTGAGCTCTTTCTAAATTTAAATATTCAGGAATTTGAATCATATTTTTCAATAAAGGATGGTCTTTTGAACTAATTTCCTGTTTTTTTTCACTATCAAAGTTTGTTGTCTCTAAAATATTAAAAATTAGCATTGAACTTGATGCAATGCATGCCCTTCCAGATTCAGTAACAATTATAGGATGATCTATGTTTGATTGATCTAATTCATATTTAACAGTTTCAACAATATTTATACAGTATTCATCTAGTGAATAATTTATTGAGTTAAGAGAAGATTTTTGTTCTCCTGTATAATCCACTCCTAAGCCACCTCCAAGATCTAAATATTCTAGAGGTGCACCTTGTTTAAACATTTCTGAGTAAAATCTACAAGCCTCTTGTGTTGCTTTTCTAATTTCAATGATATCAGGAATTTGGCTTCCAAGATGTGAATGTTGTAGAACCAAACAATCAAGATAGTTATTAACTTTTAATTTTGTGATAACTTTCATGACTTGTTCAACAGACATACCAAATGCACTTCGGTCTCCACTTGATTGAGACCAGTTACCACTAACTTTATTTGTTAACTTTACTCTTATTCCAAGTAACGGTCTTACATTTAGTTCTTCAGAAACTTCAGTAATTAGATCAAGTTCACGTGGACTTTCTAAGACTAAAATAG
>CACMYY010000033.1 GCA_902618025.1 uncultured SAR116 cluster alpha proteobacterium | reverse complement strand
ATTGAAATTATGAAGAGTAGAATGACGAATGTCATTGCAGATTTTTGACTATTTAATGATGTGGCGATAATTCCATAAATTAAAGGACCTAAAAAACTAGTTACTTTACCTGAAAAGATTGCAAACCCAAAAAATTGGCCTCCCCTTTCTTCAGGTATTATTTTTGTTAATAGCACCCTACTCGATGATTGTAATGGACCAATAAAAATTCCCAATAAAAAGCTTACCAGCCAAAATAAATTTTTATCATTAATTAAAAGTAGAATAATACCAGAAAAAATAATCCCTAAAATTGAAATCTTTATTACTTTAAAAGGACTGAATTTATCATCAAAAAACCCACCTAAAAAAGCTCCTAGGGCAGCAGAAATATTAATTAAAATTGCAAAATATAATATTTCAGTTTGAGAGAAATTAAATACCTTAGATGCGTAGATACCGCCAAAGGCAAAAATTGTTACTAATGCATCAAAATAAAAAACTCTTGCAACGAAATACCTAAGTAGTGTTTTGTTCTTAACTATAATCTTAAATCCTTCAATTAAATAATTTATAGTATTTTTTTGAGTCACATTTTTTTTTGGCTCTTCTACATATAAAAAAATAGGTATACTAAATATGACTAACCAAATTGAAATAAAAACCATACAACTTCTAACATCACCACCTTGATCTTTTGAGATATTAAAAGGTAGTTCATTAGGGAATATGAATAAAACTAAACAAATAATTAAAGCTGAGATGCCCCCAATATAGCCTGAACACCATGATAAACCTGAAATTTTTCCATAATCATTTTTATCTGAAACCTTTTTTAATAGTGAATTATATGAGACAAAAATTAATTCCATCGATAAGATAGATAAAAATGAAAAAACTATTGCGTATAGAAAATATTTTTCGTTTGGTTTTGCAAACCATAAAAGGCTAGTAGCTAAAAAACCTATTAAAACCAAAATAAATAGAGTTTTTTTTCTAATCCCTTTTTTATCTGAAAAACTTCCTAATAAAGGACCAAGAAAAGCTGTTAAAACACCAGCAATACCAATAATAAGTCCCCAATAAAAACTTCCAGAGTTATCTGCAATTGAATTTACAAAGTACACAGAAAAAATAAAAGTGGTATGAATAGTTGGTATTGGAGAGGTAGCCCAATCAAATAACATAAATGACAAAGATTTTTTGTTTAGATTTGAAATTTATAAATACCGTTTTCGAAATTATAATAAATCATACAAAAATATCGCATTTATGCAAAAATATAATTCTAGCCTCTCATTCTTATTATTTTTACTAACATAGCATTACTCTAAAGTGTAGCTATCTTACATCTTAGAATTAACTGAAATTTCAGCTGATATTGGCTCTGACTCATAATTGTAAACAAAAACACCCGAGTATTGATTTTCTTTGAATGTAAATGAGGCTTTTAAATCTTTAAAAATTGATGTAGCGTCATTATCAAATTTATTTAAGTCAGCACCTGTTTGAAATCTAATACTTATTGATAAACTACCACATGAACCAATAGAAATGTTTAGCGATCTAATATTGTATTTAGAAATTCTTTTGCCCAGATTATCGGAACAAAAAGAAGAAGCGACCTTCGCTTCAGATACACCAGAAAACTTTAAATTATATATTTTTGCAAACATTTAGTTAATCTCAGACAATAATTCTTCAATTTTATTATCAGCTTCACGACCTTTAATTTTGATTTTTTTCATATTTTTGGGTTTAAGCTCCATATCTTCTAATAGTTTTCTTCCTAAATGAGATAAACTAAAAGAACTATTTGTGTTTTTTTTACATAAATTATATCTCAATAAATTAGAAGCATTGATTTCTAAAATATCAAGGTTTGCTGCCAAAGATAAAAATGCCTCAAGATCACTAATTGTAAAACCTGGAAATTTTTGTTTAAAAATATTTATTATTTCTAAAACTTTATTTGATGTAAGTTCCTTTTGCTCAATATGTAAGTCAAGTAAATGAGCCATATTTGAAGTGATCTTTTTTACCAACTCTATTTGTTTTTGAGATAATTCTCTAGGCTTGGGATGTTTCATACATAATGTCCCTAGTGCATAATTATCTTTATTTATTACAGGAAAACCAGCATATCCTAGCGTTGTGGCTGTGCCATTTAAGATTTTTGGATGTTTCTTCCAAATAGGATCCTTTCTAAGGTCAGGCATTAAAAGTGGTTCGGTATCAAGCAACACGTAAGCACAAATATTATTTACGCCCTTGTCACTTATTGAACCCGATACAAATTCATCTCTACCGGATGAAGAAATACTACATTGATTATTTCCATCATACAGACTGAATGTAGCACTTTGGAAACCAGTCAAATCTTTAGCTAGATCGCAGTAAACTTGAAACATCTCTGAGTTAGGAGAGTCAATTAATCCAGTTTTAATAACGGTTTTGACTCTTTCATTTTCGTTAAATGGTACTGGAGCAAGTTCCATAAAAACACCTTTCAAAATAACTTAAATATAATACTTCATTCTATGATTATGTATAAGGTAAAAAATTGTTCAATATAAATATTTATCACTCAATTAAATTACTTAAAATATTTACTTAAAATCAACCCATTTAATTTATAAAGATTATTAATTTATATTATACGTATAAGTGTTACAAGAATGTGAAAATTTTCAAAATTTTGATGTAAAATTTGAATTATTGATAATGGTTTGTTGTGATAAATTTCAACTTTTTTTTTACCATATATATTTGCAATAATTTCGTATCTTTCATCAAAAAAAATACTAAAAATAGTATTTAAATATTCATATAACTTTGAAAAGCTATTCCACATAAAATAGCCCCACCAAAACCAAATACAAGATAAGCAATAAATGTTGAACGGTTAACTAAAGACCAAACGGCAGTCATTGCAGGAATAGAACTGATTGCGCCACCAACTAAGAATGCCATAGCACCTCCTGAACTTAACCCTTGTTCGATTAGTCCAGATACAATTGCAGGGGCTGCATATGAATTTAAATAAGCTGGTACCCCAGCAAACGCACCAATTATAATTGAAGAGAATCCGTCACCAGACAAGAAATTTCCTATAACTTGTGCTGATAGGTATTGAACCATTAATGCTTCAATTAGATAAGCCAGAGATAGCCATTTCAATAGAAATAATCCATTTGATGTGAATTCTTCTTTAAATATATTTATTCTTTCAGTTTTATTCCAAAATTTTAATTCAAGATCTTGGTTAAAAGGGTCTGTAGTACCACAACAAGATCCACAACTATTTTTGTTTTGCTGTTTTAATGGATGAGAGAACATTCCAAATTTTGATAAAAAATAAATACCAAAACCACCAATTAATCCAATTGCCAAAGCAGAAAGTGTTTTTGCAATAGCATAATCCCAACTTAATGCACTTGCAGTGATTAATAATGCTGGAGGATCAATTAATGGAGATGACAACCAGAAAGCCATTACAGCTGAAAGTGGGACACCTAAAGCAAGCATACTTGCTATAAATGGGATAACTTCACATGAACAAAAAGGAGCAAGTCCACCAACAAGAGTTGCAATAAAAATAGTTCTAACTTCTTTACCTTTAAAAGCTTTTGAAACTAAACTTTCAGCACCACTTGCTTTTAAATAAGCTACCAAACTAACTGCAAATAATATAAAAGGGATAGTTCCCATCAAAGCTTTCGATGCAAAAGTAATAATTGGGCTAAAATCCTCTGGAATCAAAATGAATACCAATAATGGTATTAACAAAACTATAGTCCAAACTGATTTAAAATTAAAATTTTCTATGTTGATATTTTTTAAAATTAGAGCTTTCATTATTTTCTCTCATTTACACAGCATTCTTTAAGAAGGTAGTCTGTCAATTGTTGAATATGGTTGAATTGTGCAAAGTTATAAGTTGATCTCCCTTTTTTTTCTTGGTGAATAAGATTTGCTTTTTTTAGATGATCGAGATGATGAGCCAGAGTTGAAAGGGGGATGTTAACTAATTCTTGAATTTCTCCAATTGTTAGTCCATTTGAACCAACTTTAACCAGCTCTGTTAAAACAATTAATCTAGACTTTGAACCAACAGCGTTAAATCCTTTTGCAGCAACCACATTATCAATCATAATATTAAACTATATAACTAGTTATTTAGTTTTAATCAACTATAATAATTTATATTTAATTACTTTTTAGTATCTTTATTGAAAATTCATGTATTAAAGGGAATTTTAAATATCTATGAAAAGTAAATTTAAAAAAGTTGTTAAGCTAATTTAATGTATGGCTACGAGTGAAACAAAAATGCTAGACCTAAGAGTATAGCGCAGCATCCCAAAATTTTTCCAAATATTGCACCTTTTTCATGCAGTTTTTCCACAGCAACAAAGATTATAAGACCGACAATCCAATATAAATTCATAATGCCACCAAAGAAAAGTAATCCCATTAAAAACCAACAGCATCCGACACAATAAAAACCATGCACGAGACCAATTCGTAATGGGGAATCAACCCAAGTGTTTTTGTAATCAGACAGAAAGCTCGCAGGTTGGCGGCATTTTTCCAAACACACCGTTTTTAAAGGTGAAAGTTGATAAACTCCAGCTGCTATAAGTATACCTACTGACAAATAAGTATTTGTAGCCTCCATCATCATAGGAGACATCAACCCCTGAAGTTCAAGAATTGATTGAATACTCGTAGCAAAAACACTGAAAATAGCCCACGCTAATAAATATCCACAAATAAAAAAAGAAACGACATTGAAAATATTTCGAGCTTTTTGTGTTTTCCTTATAAGCGCTGTGTAGAGAAGTATCATTGGGGCAGCACTAGGTAGCATCATTGTTATCATCATCATCCACCACATAAAAAACATTAAAACACTATAATTGAAATTCCATATAGCAGGTTTCATAGCCATGCTTTTAATGGTACTCATGTTTGGCATAGACATCAGTGATTTATCTAGACCAGGTGTCATTTCAATAGCCGACATATTCATTCCTACACCCAAGACTGTATATATGAAAGTCGATGCTACTAAAATAGCAATAGCGATAATCGTTATTATTTTGTCCCTCTGGACAAGTGATTCAAGAGAAGTCAGATTGACAGTATTATTATTATTATTCCGCATTAAAAGCTTTGCTCACGTCCTATTAGGAATTCTGTTTACCTTATGACCCCTGAGTTGTTTAAATGCAATTCGGCGAACTGAGCATAACTATCTTTATTATTCGTTAAAGTTATTTCTCCAGCGGTAGTAATAGTTGATGCGCTACCCATTTCCGCTATTTTATACTCAAATCCATCAGGAAGATCTATTCTTGCTCGATGTTCTGCACCTGTTACGGGATTTTTTATAGGTTCCCCTTTGATATTTAAAGTGCCATCTACTACCACACTGCCCAATCGATTTTCTACGTCTATTTCTGTATTAATTTTTTTATATTCGGTAGGATGACGTTTGGTACACATTGCATTAAATATCCACCACATTGTGGCCATTTCTTCAGTGTCTTCACCTGTTACTATTTTCTCAATGGCGTCACGCTGTTCCGGAGTAGCATTTACATCTATGAAAATCTGATATTCCCCGTTTCCTTCGTGCACCGCACCTGGCCATTTATAGGTAGCCGAGACACGCAGTCCATCAAGTTTAATATTTCCATAATGGCCATTATCAATTTCATATCCAACAGCCGCCTCACATGTTCCATGAGTGGGTAAGGCATTAAATTGGCAGGGGCAACCATATGCACAGTTACAATTGGCTAGTTCTCTTCCTTTTATTTCCCATGGTGTCATCACAATCTCCTAATCCATAATTAAATATATATTTTGAAATCGATTATTAGTAAGAAGCAAGAAAAAAATTATGAAACTTTTGTGACACTTCATAAATTGTAAGATAAGGTTTATTTCCATCACTATATTTACCAGGAGCTTTTAATTTTTTGATAGCTGATATAGGTAATTTATTTTTAGACAGCCAAAGTAATCCATAAGTTATTAATTTTAATCAATTAAATAAGGGACTGACAATCTTATCCCACAAACTGTCCAACAAGAAATTTCTAAAGTAAGGTGTTACTGCACCCTTTTCCTAATCAACAATGGTCAATGGTCCATGGTTTTATTTTAAGTAATGTAAATATATTAAACTAAGTTTACCATATCTTTTAAGCTTACATTAATTTTGTTATAATAAAACCCATGTTAGGTGGTTTTAAAAAGACAACAAAAAGAAACCTTTTAAAAGGCATACCCTGGCGTTTTGGCCCTAACTGGCCTGGTAAAAGATGTGAAGCCAAAACTAGAAAAGGTACACCTTGTCAACGTCCAGCTAAACTGCCAGTAGGTCGATGCAGACTTCATGGAGGTGCTAGCACTGGTCCAAGGACTGAAGAAGGCCTAAAAAGATTAGCAGATTCTAAAACTAAACATGGACGCTTTACAAAGATTGAAAGAGCAAAAGCTAGAGCCAGAGCAGAGCAAGGAAGAATTATTCGACGTGAGCTAAAAGAACTTGAAACTTGGTTCATTGACCATGGACATTTAAAAAAGAATTGGCGAAAGGATTGGCATTAATAAAATTTAATAATGATTTACACGTCCTGTTGATATTTATTTTTCTATTTTAAGATAATAACCAGGAGAAAAAAGAAAAAAATACTTTTTTTTGATAAGACATCTAGGACACCAGGCCGAGCCTATACACCCTCCCAATTTGTTTTTGTATTACGAGCTTTATCAAATGCTAGTCGGCATTGTTCTAAATCAGGAAGTATATATTTATAATTTCTTTTTTTAGTAGTTCCTCTTTGTCTGTCTATTTCAGGAATAACAATTTTTAAATTCTTTCCAAACGATGACATAGTTTTAGGTCTGGAATTTCCTATTTTTTTGGAGAATAAAATATAATCTTGATATAAATCATAGCACAAGATTGAGTTTTTCCATTCATCCTGATCACTAATTGTAGATCCATCATATAATCGATCTTCCCAAAATTTTTCTACGTCAGAAGACGAAATTGATTTTTGTATAGAAAGAGCATTTGTTTTAGGGAATCTTCTTAAATCTATTCCTTCAAGATCTATATTTTGAAGATCATATAACATTGCTTCATATCCTCCATTATTTAATTCTTCGTTTATAGACTTAAAATAGTTAGAATTCTGCATCATAGAATCCGCTGGTTCGATAACACAAAAACGTCGTTCTTCTGCTCCTGCAGGAACTACCCAATCGTTATTAGATGAAATAATTATTCTACTAAAATTCGATACAGTAAAAACATCTTTTCCTTTCATTTCAATAGGTATTGATGGTTCTGTAATTAATCCTTTAAGCATTCCTTCAGCTTTTTTGTCGCCGCCCCAAACAGCTTCGTCAGCAAAAATCATTAATTTATCTTTTAAATGTGAATTAAAATGACCAGTTAAGTGACTACCATGAAATAGGTGAAGAAAATGATTACCAAACAAATATCCAAAACCTCTAGCAAAAATTCCTTTACCTGTCCCTTGTTTACCTTTTAAAACAAGTGCAACACCAGGCCTATCAGTTGGGTTTTGAATAGCATCTGCCATCCAATGGATTATATAACTTCCTAACTCTTCGTCTGATGCAGCAAGTACATTGTTAATATGGTCTCTAAACTTGTTCCATTTACCCTTTTTAGGGACAACAGCTAGCCCCTGGTAAAGGTTATAAAAATTCTTATGATTTTTTTCTGGATCAAAGATAAGTCCATCATATGTCTTTCTTTTGGATGACGAAAGCCAACATTGTGCTAACGATTTATTAGACCCATCTAGGAAAGAATATTTGTTACAATATCTATTTTTGAAGTCAGTGAATGTAGAAAAAGTTACTAATTTTCTATTAATGCTGGGATCAAAGTCTTTATTTAGAACAAAGGTCTTGCCCTGAAGCATAACTACTGCATGTTTTTTATTCATCTCTTCTAAAGTATCATCGTCTAGATCTCCAGGCTGATATTTCAAAACTTGCTTTATAATGATACTTATCTCTCTATTTTCCAAAGGGCCCTGAGCAAAGTTTGGATGATCGTTTGCATTTGCTTCAATGTTCTTAATTTTTATTTTTTTACTTATTTCAATATCTTCTATCCCTCTTTTACGTAAAGAGCATCCATATTTAAAAAGATAACTATTACGTCCTTCACTTTTTAAGAGTTTATTAAATGATGTGTTCTCATCCAAATTTTCATCTAGCTGAATTTCATTGGATAATTTAATTAATTGGCTCAACGAAACTTTACTTTTTTCAGCGTGGTGTAAAAAATCTTCCAGCTCTAAGCGCTTTTCCAACTGCACGCATGTTCTGGTAGAATTATTACCAGAAAAGTACGGTAAATTGATCCAATTACCAATTTGTTCTGTCTCTCCATTTCTAGGTTTCAACCTTTTTTCTTGTTTAGGAAATATCTCACAATTTGGATAACCTAAATATTTAGCTATTTTACGAAGAGGTTTTTGAATTAACTGTGCTGAAGTGTCTTCTGCAAAGAATAGATATAAGTGATATCCACCCGACTTGCTCAAGCAGGTAAGAAAAGGAATTTTACTTTCATTTATTCTTTTTAATAGATCCTCATGAGGTAAATTATAATCATCTATATCTAAAGCACAAAATACGATATTATGATTATCATCTTTGATAGGAACCACACCTATCCCTTGTTCACCATAAAGATGTTTTTTATAGTGTTCAAAATTAATTTTCTTCCTTACTGTAAGTGCTCTACCCTTCTTTTTTTTATCATTGTTTGATTTGTTTATCTCAAAAGTTCCATAAGCTTTTGTGAAGCCAGTGAATAGTTTTTGAAATTTTTCAATAGTCATATCAGAGAGATTTTCCATTATAAGTCTCCCTTGTTGCTATCTTTATTATTATTATTTAAAAGCCATTCCTTTACACAAAGCTCATCAAAAAGGGGTTCCCTACCAGAAGAATTTAAAGGTTTAGGAAAGTTTCTTTTTCTTATCCAATTCTTTAGTGTGTCTCGACTTACACCTATTTGCTTACATATTTCTTTACGTGAAATTATATTTAAATTGCTCATAGCAAAGCTCCTTATTTGATTAATAAAATATTTTTGAAGCGTTGCTTTGATGAGAACTGGTAGCCTACGTAAACCAGTTTCAGCATAGTTTTATCTTGGACTATGTAACCACACAAATGAGCTCTCAATCATTTGATTTATTAAATATACCG
>CACMYY010000032.1 GCA_902618025.1 uncultured SAR116 cluster alpha proteobacterium | reverse complement strand
AACACTTTAAGAAATTAGTTGAAAATATTAAATATGTAGAAAATCAATCATGAAAAAAGAAATTACGATTTTTACAGATGGCGCTTGCTCTGGAAACCCTGGAAAAGGCGGGTGGGGAGCTGTTTTACTTTATCAGGATAATGAAAAACATATATCTGGATCAGAAAAATTAACTACAAATAATAAAATGGAACTTAAGGCAACAATTGAGGCTTTAAAAGCAATAAAACATCCAAGTAAAATAAAATTATATACTGATTCACAATATGTTAAAAATGGAATAACGGAATGGATTATTAATTGGAAAAAAAATGGATGGAAAACTGCAAATAAAAAAGAAGTTTCCAATAAAGAACTTTGGATTGAATTGGATGAAAATGTGAATATTCATGATGTAGAATGGTTTTGGGTTAAAGGACATTCAGGTGACCATTACAATGAAATTGCAGATAAATTGGCTGTAAATGCTATGAATGAGTAAAAATAAATACTATAGATTTTTTAAAATATTTTCTGCGGTTGAAACCTCAAATGCTCCAACTTCTTCTACAAAAGATTTTTTAATTACATTATCATCAACTATCATTGCAAACCTTCGTGATCTATGCCCCATTATTCTACCAAAATTCATATCTAGACCAAGAGACTGTGTAACTGAACAATCTGAATCAGACAACATGTCAATTTTTCCTTCAACTTCATTTGCTAAACCCCATGCACGCATTACATGTGGATCATTTACTGCCATACATGCAATTTTATCTACACCTTTATCTTTGATATCTTGACAAAATTTAATATAACCTGGCAAATGCTTAGCAGAACATGTCGGAGTAAAAGCACCAGGTAAAGCAAACAATACAACTTTATTCGATTTAAAATAATCATCAGTTTTAACTTCTTTGACTCCCTCACTATCTTTTATAAGAAATATCCCAGAGGGAAAACCATTGCCTATATTAGTTGACATTTAACCTCCTTATAGTTTTTAAATTATATTTAAACTATATCACTTGGTTTTAAAATAAATTTATTTTGCTATTTTGATAAATTTCTTAATTTCTTTAATAGTCAGTAATTCAGACAGAATTTTTCCATTTAACAATAATGGACCATAAATTTCATTATACGGTATTCCAAAACGTTCTTTTTTAGTGAGAAATTTTTTTATATTTTCGTTCGGCTTAGTCCAATCTAAAACCAGAACTTTTACATTATTTCTTTTAAATATTTCTGATACTTGTTTAGTTTCAAGTACCAAAGCTTTATTAACCTGACATGTTATACACCAATCTGCAGTAATATCGACAAATACTATTTCACCTTTTGCTGCCAACTGATTTGGTAATGAAAAATTTTTGTTTATGTCCCACTTATATATCTCTAAATTAGAATAGTTATTTAAATTGGTTTCAATTTTTGTCTCTAATTTTGTTAATATATTTATTAACCATATCGAAGTAAGTAGAAGGAAAATAGCCATAATTTTTTTAAAAGTTACTAACCATTTACCAGGCTTTGGAATAATTGATATAATTTTTGGAAATAACAATATTAGAATTAGGGGTAATGACAAACCTAAACCCATAATTAAGAGAATAGAAAAAATTTCGAGAGTGCCTCCAGATAAGGCAAAACCAACTGCAGTACCCACTAATGGCGCTGTACAAGGAGTAGCTAATAAAGTTAATGTAATTCCAGTAATGAAATCGCCTACAAAACCCTCACCCCTGTATGATAGAAAATTTAAAACTTTTGGAGGTAAGAAAAAATTAATTAACCCTAAGAGATTAAAACCAAAAAAAGCTGTTAGTAAAATCATAAAAATTAGAAAAGATGGATTTTGAAATTGCACACCCCACCCAACAAGTTCACCAGCAGATTTAACAATGTAAGTACCAAAAGCTAGCAATAAAAAAGATGTTAATATACCCAATACATTAAATGATATTTTCTTTCTAAATATTACTTTGTTTTCCGTTCTTAGATTTACTAATTGTATCATTTTCAAAGATAATACTGGGAGAACACAGGGCATAAAATTTAAAATAAATCCCCCAATTAAAGCTATTGTGAAAATTTCAAAACCAATTGAGATTTTATTTTCATTAAATTGTAATAAATTTTTATTCGGTAAATTTGACTGTTTAGTTATAATTTTCTCATAACTTATATCATTACTTAGAAAAGTTAATTTTAAAAATTTAAATTCATAGTCTTTTTTGTCCTTAAAATTAATAGTTAGATTTAAAAGTTGACCATTTTTTGAATATGTAGGTTTTTCAAAAATGAATTCTTTATTATCTTCTACAATTATGTCATAGAGGCTTACAATAAATTTATTTTTAAATGATAATTTTAGTTTATCATCAAATTGATCATAAGATAAAAGTTCTAAATCTTTACTTCCCAGAAGCTTTGGTACTTTATTCTTATATTTAAGTATATCCTTTAATTTAGAAATATTTTTATCATTGTAGGTTAAGTTTTTTAAATCATAATTATAATTTACAGGAACACATATTTCAGAACATACTTGTGCCTCAAATTGAAGTGGTCCTGATATTTTTTTGTTTTTGTTTACACGTTCTATAACTATTGGAAAAATTACTTCATTTTCATAACCAAATGTCTCAATACCAAAAAAATTAAATCTTTTAGGGTTTGGAAAAAGTAAATTTATTGATTTAATATTATTTCCTGTTTCCCATTTGATTTCTGGTGGTAGCCCTGCATCACCAGGATTTCTCCAATATATTTTCCAATCAGGTAAAAGGTTTACTTTTAAACCGATAAGGATTTTTGTTGGTGAGTTTTCTAATATTTTACCAAATAAAACGTTAAATTTAACAAAATCATAATTCTCATTTGTCATAGTATTTTGATTGGAAACTAATATGCTAGATTCAGATTTGCTTACATAAAACGAACTAATTAAAGTAAAAAATAACAAAACAATTATAATTCTATAGTAAATAATATGTTCTAGTTTGTTGTGCATTATTTGTTTTCGGTTATTATAAGAATTGTCAGTAATATATTGGAATTACTATTATGGATCAAGAATTGTTAGGTAAATTACTAATTGCCTCTCCAGGACTTGAAGATATTAGATTTCAGGATTCTGTTATTTTAATTTGTGAACATTCTAAAGATGCAACTATGGGTTTAATTCTTAATAAACCTCTTTATAATTTCGACACATCACAGTTTTTAAAAAAAATGAAGATTAGTTCTATAAATAATATTAAATCTAGTCCTACTTTTTTTGGCGGTCCTGTCCACCTAAATCAAGGTTTTATTATACATTCTAATGAAAAAAAATATAAAACATCTGAGGATATATTAGATGGTGTAATGATCACTAGTTCAGAAGAGGTCTTAATTGATATTTCAAAAGACAAATCACCAGAACATGCAAAAATTTTCCTTGGATGCGCCGTTTGGGGTCAAGAACAACTTAACAACGAAATACTCGAAAATTCTTGGATTATAACAAACTCAAATAAAGACCTAATATTTCATAATCATTTAGAATTTTCATTATGGAAAAAATGTTTAAAGAATATGGGCGTTGATCCAAGTAAGTTAGTATCCTATTCAGGAACTGCTTAGCTATCTAATTTAGTATTGATGAAATTTCTAAATTTTTAAAAGATTTGGCATTTGGTCCTATCACTGATAAAACTGGCTTTGCAGATTTTAACAATTTATCACATAAATGGTATATAGAATTTATAGATATATTTTCTATACTCGATATAACCTCTTTAGTGTCAATTATTTTTCCAAAACTAATCATATTTTTGGCAAAATATTCTGACCTTGAACTATTACTTTCTTGACCCATTATAAAACCCGATTTCATTTGTGCTTTTGCTCTATCAAGTTCTTCAGGGGATATATATTTTGCAATTTTTTTCCATTCAAATAAACTTGCTTCAAGTAGATAATTAACATCATTAGGTGAAGTTCCGGCATAAAAACCAAATACTCCAGACGAGTTTTGCATCTGTGTAAAACTAAAAATGGAATAACATAATCCTCTCTTTTCTCTTATCTCTTGAAACAATCTTGAAGACATTCCACCACCTAAAATAATTGATAATGCTCTTAGAGAAAAACGATCAATATCTATATTTTTTAATCCTTCAATTCCAAATACTAATTGTGTTTGCTCTAAGTCTCTATCTTCAGCAATAAAACCTGAGGTCCATTCAGAATTGACTTTTTTTGGTATATTATTGTTTTTCATTTCTGAAAATTTTTCTTCAACAATCTTAAAAATATTTCCACTATTTAGATTTCCAGACATAGAAACAACCATATTGTCTGTTGTATAATTTGAATCTAGAAATAACTTTAAATCAGACTGTTTGAAACAACTTACAGTCTCTTTGGTACCAAGAATGGGCCTTCCCATGGGTTGATTTTTAAAGGCAGTTTTAGTAAAATTCTCAAATACTCTATCATCTGGAGTGTCATAAGATTGTCCTATTTCAGATATTATTACGCCTCTTTCTCTTTCAATTTCTTCTTTAGGGAAAATTGAATTCTTTATTATATCTGATAATATATCTACTCCTAACTCCGCGTTATCTTTCAATACTTTTAGATAATAAGCCGTAACCTCTTTGCTAGTGTAAGCGTTAATATCACCACCAACATCTTCAACCTCTCGTGCTATTTTTTCTGCATTTCTGTTTTTAGTTCCTTTAAAAGCCATATGTTCTAACATATGAGCAATTCCACATTCATCAATTTTTTCATTGGAACTTCCTGCACCTATCCATACACCAATAGATGCACTCTCAACATTAATTTGGTCATTAATAATTTTTATACCATTATCAAGGATTTTAAATTCAACACTCATTACTTTCTCATAGTTTTTTTTATATATTCTTGAATATCTTCTAGATTAGGCTCAATTAATTTAAAATTTTCTTTTTGTCTCATAATTTTTTCTAGATGAGTAGAAGCTTTAGGTGTTATACCAATACTTTTTTTTATAACTTCTGGAAATTTTGCAGGGTGAGCACAAGCAAGAGAAATTATTGGGGTATTATTTGAAATGATCTTTTGTCCAATAGCCTTTTGCACAGCGCCAAAGCCAATCGCACTATGTGGGTCAATTATATATTCATGATTAAGATATGTCTTTTTAATTATGTCAATTGTCTCAATATCATTAATTTTAAAAGCAGAAAATAAATTATTTATTTTGTTAAGTTTGTCTTGACTTACTTGAAAGTTTCCTTCGACTTTAAAGTCATACATTTGCTTCTTTACTAAATTTGTATCTCTATCATTTATCTCATATAAAAGCCTCTCAAAATTACTAGATACTTGAATATCCATACTCGGGCTATATGAAGGAGATACATTTTTTCGTTTCATTATACCGCTATCAAAAAATCTTGTAAGTATATCATTTTGGTTTGAACCACATATCAATCTAGATATAGGAAGCCCCATTTTTTTTGCCATCCATCCTGCTAGGATATTTCCAAAATTACCTGTTGGCACTGAAAAAACTACTTCTTTTTCTGGGGATCCTACTCTAAGTGCAGAATAGAAATAATAAACAACTTGAGGTAATAATCTAACCCAATTTATTGAATTTATAGCTGAGAGTGATGTTTGGTCTTTAAAATTTAAATCTTCAAAACAGTCCTTAACTATCGCTTGGCAACCATCAAAATCAGTTTTGACAGATAAGGCGTGAGCTCCCTCCTCATTTATCCAAGTCATTTGTTTTTGTTGAACTTTCGAAACTCTACCATGAGGAAAAAGTATAAAAATATCAATGTTCGCTTTAGCCTTAAATGCCTCCAAGGCTGCAGAACCTGTATCGCCACTAGTTGCTCCTAAAATTACAGCTTTTTTACTTTTTTTTTCTAGCGCTAAATTAAATGCTCTGGACAAAAATTGCATAGCATAATCTTTAAAAGCAAGTGTAGGACCGTGAAAAAGTTCAAGGATGTAAGTATTTTTTTTTAGTTGCTTTAAAGGGGCCACTTCATAACCAAAAGGAGAATAAGAAGCTTTACATATATTTAAAATATCATCTTCATTTAAAAAAGGCTGAATAAAGGGTTTTAAAATTTTGGTGGCTAAACTAGCATAACTGAGTTCTTTCATGTTTTTTAAGTCACTATGGCTAAAACTAGGCCATCTTTCAGGCATAAACAACCCACCATCTCTTGCTAAACCAGCCAAAAGAACTTCTTCATAAGAAAGAGAAATATCTCCCCCCCTTGTACTTGAATATTTAATATAATTACCCATTTCGTTTAGTCATTTTAAATATTAATCTTCCGGATGATAAATGATATGAAAGGTACACAAAAAGAAGGGAGAGAGCTAATCCATACCATGTTATTGCATATGATAAATGTTGATTACGAAATTTAGGTTTGCCATCTACACCAATTGGAAGTGTCAACTTTTCCCCAATACGAAGAGCATCAATATAATATTTCTCAATAATTTGATTAGCAGTAATATTTATAAAGTCAAAAATTTGATTAGGTTTAATTGTAAACCAAAATCCGTTTTGTCCGTCATTTTCTGGAACAAAATATCCCTTTTTTTGAGGGTGCCTTATAATTCCTTTTAATTTTACTAGGCCCTTAGTGAGGCTAAATTTTCTTTTGTTTGGGTTTTTATAACTCTCAGAAACCCAGCCTCTATTAACAAGAATGATTTTGTTGTTTTCCATTTTAAATGGAGTTACCACATGAAATCCTGCATTACCCTCATAAGTTTTCCCAGTAATGTATATTTCATTTTTATGTAAAAAATACCCTGAAATAGAAATAGACTTAAATTCATTGATTGAGGGCTTCTCTAATTGCGCAGGGTCAATTATTGGATTAGACTGACTCTGAGTTAAATAATTCTCTATTAGGGCCTCTTTCCAAAAAAGCCTTTTAACTTGCCAAGTTCCAAAACTAATTAGCATTGCAAAAATTAAAATTGAAAATATTGAAGGCCATAACATTGGCTTGAATTGTATTTTCATTATTAGTATATGAACCTTAAATTTTAATAAGCACAATAATTACTTATTATCCACCCCACCAATATATACAAACGAATAAAAACAACCAAACAACATCAACAAAATGCCAATACCAAGCTGCAGCTTCAAACCCAAAGTGATGGTCAGCAGAGAAATGGCCTTTAAGACCCCTAAATAAACAAACTGTTAAAAAAATTGTTCCAACTAAAACGTGAAATCCATGGAAACCTGTAGCCATGTAAAAAGTTGAGGCATAAATTCCATCAGTAAATGCAAAAGTGGCATGCTGATATTCATATGCTTGAACAGCTGTAAATATTGCACCGAGAATTATAGTTAAAATAAGACCTGTTATAAAATCTTTTCTATTGTCATGTTGAAGGGCGTGATGAGACCAAGTTACTGTGCAACCAGATAATAATAGGATTAATGTATTAATTAATGGAAGGTCAAAAGGGTCTAAAGCCACTATGCCTTCAGGGGGCCAAACACCAGTATCGGGATATAAACTGGAGTCAAAAAAGGCCCAGAAAAATGCTACAAAAAACATAACCTCAGAGCAAATAAAAAAGATCATTCCGTATCGCATACCAATTTGAACAATAGGTGTATGATGGCCTTGGTATTCAGCCTCTCTAACTATATCCCTCCACCAATAAAACATAGTAGCCAATACCATGAACAAACCTGCGCCTAAAACCCATATTGAGTAAGGGTATTCATGCATAAATAATGTAAGTCCTAGAAAAAGCGTAAAACCAGCAGCAGATCCTAATGCAGGCCAAGGACTAGGTTCAACTAAGTGATATTGATGTTTTTGTTCATCGCTCATTATATACTCCTTAATTAAACTATATATCCTAACTCAACTTAGTCCAGAAAATTATCAAATTTCAAACTATGTTTCAGCATTAAAAAATGTATATGACAAAGTTATCTCTTCTAAATTTTTGGTGTTTTCATCATCATTTATACTAGGATCAACATAAAATGAAACCGGCATTTTCACTTCTTCACCCGGCTGTAATGTTTGTTTTACAAAACAGAAGCAATCAACTTTCATAAAAACACCTCCGGCTTTTGGAGGAGATACATTAAATACTGCAGTACCAGTAGTTGGTTTGTCTGATAAGTTTTTTGCAGTGTAATAAATAACTTCTTGTATGCCTGGCTGTACAATTATTTCCTCTTTAGGTGCTTCAAACTCCCAATTTAGTTCTGGTGAAATATTTGAGTCAAATCTGATTTGAATATTTTTATATTGTCCATTAGATCCTGGAGCTATAGAAGCTCTCTGAACCGTCCCAGCATATCCTGTCACCCTACAAAATAAATCATACAAAGGAACAGATGCAAAAGATAAACCAAGCATAAAAAGAACAATCAAAAATGTCCATTTTAACGAA
This sequence comes from uncultured SAR116 cluster alpha proteobacterium, assembly GCA_902618025.1. Lineage (GTDB taxonomy): Bacteria > Pseudomonadota > Alphaproteobacteria > Puniceispirillales > Marisalimonadaceae > Marisalimonas. The sequence goes on along the minus strand of CACMYY010000032.1, from coordinate 1,493 downwards.
TTATAATTTTTTTTTGACAAACTTGACGACATTTATCCAGTGATATCCATTCTTAAGATTGTAATAAAAAAGAAAAGAACAACTAAAAAAATTATAATACCTAAGATTGCAAAATTTTTAGATTTTCTATTTTCGTAGAATTCCTTTATATATTGTTCGTTCTTATCAGATTTCATAATTGCTCTGTAATATAATTGTTAATTAATTTATCAAAGCAAATACTAGCAAATATAATAGTCAAATAAAATATTGAGTATATAAACAAACCTTTTTCTGAGCCTACACTAGCTTTTAAAATGGATACTGATCTTCTAATAAACTCTACATTAAGCACAGTTACAATTACAGCGTAAAAAATACTAGTATGATTTAAAATCGTGGGTAAGTAAACACAAGGCATAAGTAAAAGTGAATAAATAAATATATTCTTTCGAGTAGTCATATCACCATATACAATAGGCAACATTGGTATTTTAGCTGCCTTGTAATCTGATTTATTTACTAAAGCTAGAGCCCAAAAATGTGGTGGTGTCCACAAAAAAATTATTAAGAATAAGATTAGGGCTTCTAATCCAATAGAACCTGTAGCACAAATATGACCAATAATTGGAGGAAATGCACCCGCTGCACCACCAATTACAATATTTTGTGCAGTATGTCTTTTAAGCCAGATTGTATAAACTACTGAATAAAAGAAAATAGTAAAAGCTAACAAGCTCGCAGCTAGCCAGTTTATAGATAAACCTAATATAATAATTGACAAAATTGATGTGATTATTCCAAATGAGAGAGCTTCAGAGGGTTGAACTTTACCTGAAGGTATAGGCCTATTTTTTGTTCTATCCATTAATAAATCGATATCTCTATCGTACCATTGATTAAGAACTCCAGAAGCTCCAGCCCCTAATGCAATAGCAAAAATACCTATCATCGCTAAAATGGGGTTTATTGCATTTTCAACTAATGGTACCGCACTGTAATAGCCAACAAAGGCAGTAAAGACTACTAAAGACATAACTCTAGGCTTCATTAGATTAAGATAATCATGTGGTGAGCCTAAGTTATTGTCATCCTTAGTAATATCTTTGGTATTTACAGCTATCGAAGGCATAGTGATCTTCAAAACCTATCTTATTTTACTTTTGGTATTTCAGCAAAAGTATGGAATGCAGGTGGTGAAGAAACAGTCCATTCTAAAGTGTTGTCAGTTGACCCCCAAGGATTTTTAACAGCCTTACGCTTCTTTATAAATGCCTCAATTATTACTACTAAAAATATTATTGCGCCAAGCGCGCCTATGTAAGCACCTATAGAAGCAACCATATTCCATCCAGCAAAAGCGTCAGGATAATCTACGTAACGTCTAGGCATACCTGCTAAGCCTAAAAAATGCATAGGGAAAAATGTTAAATTTACACCTACAAATGTAACCCAAAAGTGAAGTTTGGCTAATCCCTCGCTATATTCGTAACCGGTCATTTTAGAAAACCAAT
>CACMYY010000031.1 GCA_902618025.1 uncultured SAR116 cluster alpha proteobacterium | reverse complement strand
CCAGGTATTTTTTTATTAGCCCACGCTAATGCTCTTGTAAATTTATAAATTTTAACTGTTCTTTTTATCATTTTTTCCCATTGATAATTCGACACATGGTGAGAGAAATAATAAAAAAGTTTTTGTTTTTTTGAACTTCTAGGAAAAAAAATTTTAAAAATTGCATCTATTGAAAAATGTCCAATTCTATCGCTTCTAATTTCACAAAATTGAACTTTAAAAAATGGTCTTACCAATCTTATCATTAATACTAAAGGCAAGCACAAAACAAGGATTAATATTTTTTTACACAATTTCAAAACCTTAATTGACTTTTAGTAAAAGTTGGAAATGAGATTTTTTTGAATTTAATGCTTCTAAATTTGTTTTCTAGCAAGCTCTCATTTTAATTCTCTATTATATGTATGTTTGGTAAAGGTATTATCTTTGTAACATTTAATTTTTTTAAAGTTTTTTCAATCTGATTTTTGTATCTCCACGCTAATATTAGGATTACATCAGGTTTGTTTTCAAATAAAAATTGACTATTTAGTACTGGAATATGATATCCAGGACTATATGTATTGAATTTTGCATGATTATCATCAACTAGATAATCTAAATATCTATGAAGCTTATATTGACTTATTAGAGTTGTACTTGTAGCAGATGCACCATAACCAACAATTTTCTTTCCTTTAAAGGTGTCTAATATTTTTATCAACTCATCACCTTTTCTTAATATTTCATTTTGAAAAGAAAAAAATTTATTTTGTAATTCAACCCCGCTTAATTCTCTTTTTATGTAATTTTTTATATCAAAATTAATTTGTATTTTATTAGATTGCTTAGTAATAAAATACCTCAATGATCCACCTTTGGTATTAACATTTTGAATATAAATAATTTTGAAACCTTTTGATTGCAACCAAGCATTTAAAGGCGTAACACTTAGGTATGAAAGATGTTCATGATATATAAAATCAAATACCATATTTTCAATCATTTTGAATAAATAAGATGACTCGATTACAAAAACTCCATCATCATTAAGTAAAATTTCAACTGCTTCAAAAAATGTATTTAGATCAACAATATTTGCAAAAAGATTATTAATTGTAATTAAATCAGCCTTGCCAAATTCTTTAAATATCTTTTTTGCTGAATCTTTGTCAAAAAAAATCGGTAAAGTCATAATTTCATTTCTATTGGCAGAATTCGCAATTTCAGTGGCTGGCTCAATTCCTAAGATTTTATGTCCTTGTTGTTTAAAAAAACTTAACAGTGTTCCATCATTACTCCCAATGTCTACAATAAATTTTTTTTCCTTCAACTTCAGAATATTTTTAACATCAATGGCATATTCTTTAAAATGATTGTTTAAACCGTGAGAACTTGTAGTCATATAAATATAATTTTTATAAATTAGTTCTGGTGGGATTACATAATTTAATTGAACAAAATTGCATGATCTACAAACATTCAAACCTAATGGATAATTTTTTTGATAAGTTTTACTTTTGAGGTATTCATCACACAATGGGCTTTCCTCCAGTTTCAGAACTTCAATCAGTTCCGAGCAACCACATAACCTACATTTATTGACATAATCCCCAGACATCATAAATTACCTTTATACTTTTTAAAAAAACTTTTTATTCCATTTTTATCTGTAATTTCAGGCGACCAAACGGCAAACTCAGTTTTATTTCTTTCAAAAGGCCCTTCAATTATTTCAAGAAAAACGCACCAATCTGATTTAATGATTAGAGAATGAAAAGAATTTTCCTTATTGGTTAAATAAAATTTTTTTTTGCTTTTATAATCACCTAGTATTATACGATCTTTTAATTTTCCGTCGTTTTCAAAAGTTATGTAATCCATACAACCTTCAATAATTAAAATAGATTCTGATTTATTTAGATGTCTATGAGGTCTAACATATATTCCTTTAGGGTGAACTATAAACATTTCATGAACAGGGTCATTGTCACTTTCATGACTACATAATCTGAATTTTCGTGATTTATTATTCTTTGCTTTAGAAATTAGAAAATTTATATTTTTGTGGCTCAATTGTTCTAAATGAGATTTACTCACAATTACTTCTTCTGAAATTTTTTTAAAATTTTTCATATCAAAACTTTCACAAATAACTCATTTGTTAATTAAATTTCTCCAAAATTGAGGTAATATTTTGCTTGGAGGTAATATAGAAAAACATTTATCCCTGTTTAAATTTCTCTTTGAGATGACTTTTTCTTCATTTTCTGTACCTACCCCTAACAAAATTGTAAAATTTTGAAATTTTTCGTCCCATGCCTTTGTAGGTATATTATATCCTGGCACGAATAGGTTTTGTTTTTCCTTTTGATCATCTATAAAACATTTAATCATGTCTAGACCAAGAAGGTTCACAAAGTTTGAAGATCTCGCACCACACCCATAGATAGCAACATTTTTTTTTAAAGACAAAAATTTAAGTAGCTCTTTTTTAAATTTGGTGAATTTTGATTTGAATAATTTTATCTTTTTGTCATCATCTTCAGAGAATTGAACACTAATTTTCTCTGAAGATTTTTGTGCAAAAACCGTAAGGGCAACGCCAGAAAACAATGTTCTTTCATGATGAATTATTTCGATACCATGTTTGGCAAGTAATTTTCTAAGTGTATTTAGTGTAAAATAATTTACATGTTCTTCCCATAAAGTAAAATCTAAATGCTCTAAATTAAAGCTAGTATCTGGGATTTCAATTACTATACCTCCTGCATTCTTAAGAGCTATCTTTACTCCAGATAAGAAAGTATCCAAATCAATAATGTGCTCAAGAACCTGTCTAAAAACAATTATATCATATTCATTTTTTTGAGTGTTTACAGTGGGAAAAAAACCTTTTTCTACATCTAAATTATCTTTCAAACATAAATTGTAAGCATCTAATGTAGGTTCAATACCTCTTACTTTTTTTATACCATGATCCATTAATTCTTTTAAAAAACTGCCATCATTACATCCTATGTCAAGTATCTTTGTATCTTTATTCATACCTAATATTTGTTTCATTAACTCTATTAGTCGTGAAGTATGTGGTTGAAATTTCCAGCTACTAACAGTGAAATAATTTTGATACAAAATCTCTGGACTAATAGGACTCATCAGAGAAAGAAAATTACATTCCTCACAAGCACCTAAGGAGAATTCGTATTTCTCATAATTGCTATTTTTAGTTTTTAGGAGATTATGAACTATTGGTTGTTTTCCAAAGTCTAGAATTTTTAAACTTGAGTATTTATCACAAATCCTACAGTTTTTCATTGCCATTTATAAAAGAACCTTCAACTTGTCTACAAATTTATCACTTTAATATTGATAAGCAACTCACTTATACATGTTTATGTTAGTAAAACAATTCATAATTTATGTTAAAAGTATTTTGAAAAATTTAATTAGCTTAAATATAAGCAGAAATTGAATTTGATATGTCAGCCAAAAAAATTTAAATTATTGATTAAAACTTTAATAACTTAGCTAGTGATTTAATAAAAATTAAACTTAAATAAAAGTTATAATATAATCAATGTCGTCTAAACTCTCATCATTAAACAAAAAAACTAAAAATTCGTTAACATTTCTTGTGCCTGCTTTTAATGAAGAGCTAAATATTGAAAACACGATTAGAAAAATAAATAGCTATGCATTAAAAAACATTCGTGAATATGAAATAATAGTTGTTGATGATGGTAGTACAGATTTTACTTCACAAATAGTTGAATCTTTAATCTCAGAGTTTAAACATTTAAAACTAATTAGACATGCTTCTAACCAGGGTATTGGTAGCGCTTTTCACTCTGGAATTAAGGTATCAAAATGTTACTACATTACAGTAGTTGCTGGTGACGATGAATTAGATCTAGAAAATGTTGAAGAAGCATTTTCTTACCTTGGCGTTGCCAACCATATTGGAACAATTAAAAAAAGAGATTACACAAAAGGAATGATATTAAGAACTTTGATATCTTTTCTATATAGATATTTAATCTGTTTTATTTTACAATTACCTGTCTCAGACCCACATTCTTTGCAAATTTATAAAATTTCAAGTCTCAGAAATATCAATCTTAAAGAAAAAGGTTTTTTCTTTGCAATAGAAGCCTTGATTAAATTAAGATTAAGTAAAGAAGATCTTGTCAGTACTGAGCCCATAATAAAATTGAAAAAAAGACCGAATGAGAGAAGTAATTCTTTTCAAATAAATATATTTCTGTCTCTCATTAATTTTCTTTTCTCATTTAGAGACTATGGCCGAATTTTTTCTCTTATGGTTACTAGTGTTGCATTAATATCAGTTGCGAGTAGCATATTTATTTTAGATGGTATTGATAGTTTTCAGTATGTTTATTCTTCAAATTCTCTTAGTATTTTTCTATACAATGTTATAAAAATTCTAATTGTGCCAATTGTATGCATTTTACCCTTGGCCTTGGGTATGGTTCTTTTTGGCAGAAAAGAAGAACAAAATTTATATGCTGATGAAACAAATCCTAAATTTATATATTATTTTGGAGCTGGTTATTGTGCTTTAATAGCATTAGGTGTACTTTTCGGAAGCCTCTCAATTCTTTCATTACAAAGCGTACTAACAAGCATTTTAATTATATTAGGTTTTGTAGTTATATGGCGTCCTAACCTTATGAGGGCAAGCTATAAAGACTTAATGATGTTGTTCAGTTATAATTGCAAACCAACCTATTACGCCAAAATTTTTTTAATAATATCCCTCATTTTTTTTTATATATGCATTGTTACACCGGTGACATTTAAATTGGACACTATTCAAATCTATCATCCATTTTTACTTCGTGTTATTGAAGATGGTAGTTTCTGGGTTACTAACAAGAGTCTTGATGTATCTAATTTTCTTATATCGCGTGGGGCAGGTGTTCACTTATTTTTTGCGCAAGTATCAGATCAGTTTATAGGAACCATTATTGGTGGGGTATGTATTATAGGAGGATATTTAACTCTTACCTCTATTGCTATTAAAATTTTAAATATATTTTGTAAATCACAACAACTCAAAAATGTATATGAAAAAATTTTTTTAGGTGCGGGGATTTGGTTATCTACATTGAACGTAGAAATTGAAAAGTATCACCCACAAACTTTTTTCTTAGTCATGTTGTTGTTTTTAGCAATTATTTCACAAATTTTTGAAAAAAACTTCTTTACCAAAAAATTAAGTTTATCACTTGGATGCATCACTTCATTTGTAATACCGATTACTTTTCCTCAGCACTCTGTTTTTATAGCCATTATAATGATTTCCGGAGGATTTATAGCTTTACTAATAAATGACTTGAAATTACTAAATAATATATTTCTACAGAGCTTATGCTCGGTTCTTGGTTTTGGTATATCCGTTGGAATAAATTTTTTTCATTTAGGTATTTTTGCTCTTTACCCACTAGATATATTTTTTCCTATTTCTGATATGGCAAAATTTACAACGTTAAGCAGTTGGGAAATATGGGATTACTTAGAACAACTACAAATGCAAGTTCTTGAAAATAAATATAAAGACTTAAATCTTCTTCATTGGATAAAAAATATTCTACTTAAAGCTTATCATTCTCTAGGATTAAATTTTATTGATGGTAAAGTTTTTTTAGAAATTTTTTGTGTTTTATTTGGCATAATATGTTTTTTTCAATGGTTAAGAGCAAGGGTGTTAATAGGTCCTGCTATAGCTATAATGCTTTCTTTGACAGCAACCTTTTTTGTTAACATGGTTTTCGGCGTAGAAACTACGTATATTATTATTTTGAAAACCCTAGGTGTTTCAATATTAGGTGTTTCATTAGCGATGTTTACTTTTAAACTAAGTGACTCTAAAAGTGTGTTTATACTAGATTTTTTAGTGCAAAAACCATTTATCGCTATAGTTTTATTTTTGAGCATTTCACAATTAACATTTAGTGTATTATATGATTACTATGGGGCGGCAAGCTTGTATAGGTTAATGAATTATTTTAATTTTGGTGGATTTTTATTTGTTTCTCTACTCATCTCGCTTTGTGTGGCGACATACAGGATAGTACCTTTAAAGGTTAAAATAGATAATTCAAGTTCAAATTTGAAGCAAACATATCAGAAATTTAAAAATCATATAACATTAATAGGTGCAGTTAATTTGCTTTTTATCTATTTCATTATTGATATTAAAAATCAAAATAATAATTTTATCGATTTTTCAAAAGATATCTCATTTTATGCTATTCTATTTAATATAAGTTATTTAGTTGCATTTCTTTATTTTCATTTTCTTCAACGTAATTTGACAATAGATAAATTTTCTCGACTTATAGTTCCTATTAATCGTTCAGGTTTTTTATTATCTCTTCTTTTAATGCTAACTTCCATAATACTATATCAATCACACTTCATTGATAACCCTAAATCATATACAAAACGATTAGAGTATTTTTTTGGAGCCAACTCTTTCGCTAACATAAGAAACGATAATGATATGTTTGAACGTTGCGCAGAAATTGCCTCCTATGCTAAAGATGGGAAAAGTATAGTTACTTTGAATAATCTACAATTTACAATTCCATGTTTTGCAGATACTAGATTTCCGGGGAAATTTGTTCACCATTATAATGGTAAAATAGGCCTTCATTTCAAAAAATTAATGTCTAATGACTTAAAATTAATATATACGACATTCAAAAACTCAGGTGTTGATTATTTCATTTTATTTAAAGAAGCAAATAAACACGGACATATAAGTATAAGTAATTTTTTTGGTGTTGGTTTTTCTAAGATATTTGAGCATCCATTTAACATTGAATTTTTCGATGTTGTAAAAGAAACAGAGGATTACATAATGTTAACTTGGCGTAGCAAATTCGGAAAAACACTGTCGTCTTCTCAAAGTTATGAGGTAGATCAAGCAATAAGGAGTTCACAGAATAATTACAGAAATATGCCTCAACGTAATATATTGAATAATAATAAATTAGATAATTGGATTAAGTCTCTGTTTGGCTTGCTTATTAATTAATTTATATTTTAATACGAATATACAAAGACTAAGCATTAACATTGTTTTTGTTAAAAAGTTATGGTAACTCACACAACATTAATATTATCTGTAAAAGCAATGATTTACCAAAAAAATAGCCTTATACCCATTTTATTGAAGGTAATAACTAGTATTTTAATTTTAGTTATTATATCTTTTATAGTAGACACTCAAGAAATTATTAACAAGCTAAAAAGTTTTCCATTAGTATGGATGCTTACCTCAATATTTTTAATTATAATTTCTATTACCACTGCATCCTTGCGGTGGTTTTTCATCATACAAAATTCATGTAATCATATATCATTCATCGATTTAGTTCGATATAATTTTATTGGACATATGGTTAGTAATTTTTTGCCACTTTCAAGCTTTAGTACTGATGCCGTGAGGGGAGTGCTAGTATATAATGCTGGGCTATCAAAGTCACATGCTGTTAAATCTATACTTATTGATAGATCCCTTGGATTAATAATTTTATTTTTTCTTACTATTATTGGTATTCCTTTTATTGACAATATTTTTCTAGATAGAATTGATATTGGTTTCTATATTCTATTTATCTTCTTAGTTTCAATAAGTATATTATTTTTAATAAAAATCTTTGTAAGGCACAAAAAATATAGACATATTCGTTTAATCTCTTTTTTGTGTGAAATAGCTGAGGAAATACTCGAGATATTTCGTTTTTCAAGTTTCTTTTTTAAAATTGTAGCCATCAGCATTATAGCCCAAATAACGGCATTTGTTGCATTATGGGGTATTTTCCAAGGTATTGGGTCACCATTATCATTAATTACATTGATTGTAATAGTTACCCCAGCATTCATCTTAGCTGGATTACCGATATCATTTGGTGGGTGGGGTATAAGGGAGGGTGCATTTGTTGCAACTTTTGCTTTGATTTCTATTAACCCTGAAGTTGCTTTGCTTGCATCTATACTTTATGGAATTTTAAATTTAATTGCCACCACAGTTGGTGGCCTTTTTGCTTTATTCATTGGAAGGAAAATAAATTTTGGGAAAAACAATAACTGGTAGATAATAATCGCAAATAATTGTTGCTTTGTATAACTCATTAAATAAAATTTAGTTGTTAAAGTATTACCTAATAAGTTTGACGTAAATTCTCTAAACATTATTATAAATCAAATTTATTTAGGAGAATTAAGATCAAAAAATCAATCTTTGAGATTTTTATAATTTTTTTTAAAGATCATCCCAAATCTTTCTTATTACTTTTTTTCATTCTCACAATAGAGGGATTTATTGCTAGTATTAGTGTTTTAAGTGTTGCACCTTTAGCAGATTTTATTTTAGACCCTAAGCTAAAAACAGCAAGTAATGTTACTGTTTTTTTTGTAAAGTCCATGGAAAAAATCAGCCTGCAACCAAGCATAATATTTTTTTCGTTATTGTTTATTTCTGTTAACTTTATAAAATCGATTTTTGAAATATTTATTAAGTATTGTGCTCTTGTAATTAAATATACTGTACAGAAGGAAATTTTGAGTGATTTACTTAGAACATTCTTGTATACACAATTCAATTTTTTTACCAATAAATCTCAAGGTAAATTCTTAAATACCTTCAATAGAGAGATTACTGTGGTTGGTGATACGCTAGGACATCTAACCATGCAGCTAGCCCAAACAATTCAACTTTTTATATACCTAGTTGTACCTTTGATGATTGATCCAATTATGACTTTTTCAGCTTTAGCAATTGCTATAGTCTTATCTATTCCTTTTTTGTTTCTTAAACAAAGAAGTTATTTTTTAGGAAAAGCTAATACAGAAACTGCGAATAAAAATATGTCAGTAATTTCTGAAATTTTTAGTGGTTTGAGAGTTATTATTGCCAATTCCAAACAAGAAAAAATGATTAATCTACATAAAAATGTTTTTACTCAACATGTTAATGCAACCATTAAGTCACAAATACTAGCTCAATCTATACAGTCTATATACTACCCTATTGGTATTGCGGCTGCTATTTGCTCTATGGGAATTTCTGTTTATTTAGGAATGAAACTATCAGACACTGCAATAGTGTTATGGAGTCTTTTTAGAGCTATACCTATACTTGGAACTCTTATAAGAACAAACATAAATATTAGCAATTTTATTCCAAGTTACGAGCAGTTAGAAATACTTAAAGATAGAGCAAATCAAAGTAGTATAGATAATGGGGAAGTTAAACTTGTTAATTTTAAGGATAAAATTATATTTAAGGATGTTGAATTTTATTATTCAAGTAATAAACCTATCTTTAACAAACTAGATATACAAATATTTTCAAATAAACTAAATGCTATTATTGGTAAATCCGGTTCTGGAAAATCAACCTTATTAGACCTTTTAATGAGGATGCAAATACCAACAAAAGGCAATATCTTTATTGATGGTATAGATCTTCAAGACCTTGACATAAATAGTTATAGAAATATTATTGGCTATGTTCCACAAGAACCTTTTTTGTTTAATGGAACTATCAAGGATAATTTATTATGGGCAGCAGAAAATAAAACAGATAAAGAAATATTAGAAGCTTGTGAGTTGGCAAACGCTAAAAGCTTTATAATTAATACTACAGATAGTTTAGAAACATTTATTGGTGATAATGGAATAATGTTATCTGGAGGTCAAAAACAACGAATTTCAATTGCGCGCTCATTATTAAGAAAACCCCAGATTCTAATTCTAGACGAACCCACAAGTGCACTTGATAATGAAACAGAGATAGCTATTAAAGAAACAATTAATAATCTAAAAAATAAATTAACAATTATTGTTGTAACACATAGGTTAGGTTTAATTGAAAAAGCAAATAATATTATAAATATTGACAAATTAAATAATCAGGTGATTTAGGCTCATGAATCTAATTATTCAATGAAATTTTTATAACCAAGTCTACAAAATAGTGCGTTAAGTAGATTGGCTAAGGTATATCATTTCTTATAAGATTTCAAAGTTGATATGGGTGATTTATAAGGTGGACTATTCAAAAGTTAAAACAACATCAAGATTTGACCAATATAAAAAGTTTCTCGGCGGTGGTGCAAAAAATTGGGAGTATCGTGGTAAATTCCAACTCGATTTAATGAAATTGGTAGGCCTTTTACCAAATAGTACCTTTGTAGATATTGGTTGTGGACCAGGAAGAGGCGGTATCCACTTTATTAATTACCTAAACAAAGGAAAATATTTTGGATTTGATTATAACAAAGATTTTATAAGCATTTTTCGAAAAACAGTAGTTAAGGAAAAACTTATAAAGAAACATTCAACTATTGAATGTGCAAATAATTTTTTACCAAGTTTTTTTAAGATGCAAAGTTTTGATTATGCATTAGCATTCTCTGTACTCAATCATGCCAATTACGCTCAAAAGATAAATTTTTTTAGAAATATTGAATTTGTATTAATTAGAGAAGGAAGGGTAATAGTAACACATGGTAATTGGTTCCTAGACAACTCTAAAATTTTCAAATCAAATTTAAAATTGTTGCGAATTATCGATTCTAATTTAATTGATTGTCGAAAATATGGGTGGAGTGAGATAGAAAATCCGTATCCCATTCTTGAATTTGGTATATAAATAGGAAAAATAATTAATTTTAAAAGTTATAAAAAAAGATAAAGAAAAAGATTAATGATTGTTGAGGTTATTAGTGTAAATTAAAATAATTTAATAATTGATTATTTTCATTCGAATACAATTATTATGAATTCTATAAGTATATATAAAATAATATTAACCAAATAACATATTAAAATAGTTTAAGATTAATTCTTGAAAAAATTTTGTACATTGAAAATTATTATTAATCAATTTCATTATAAACAATTTTTCCAACTGATTCATTGCTATGTAATGATATTCCGCCGTCAACTGAAATCACCTGACCAGTAATGAAACTTGATTTTTCAGAGCATAAGAAATCAACTAAGTTTGCTATATCCTTTGCTTCTCCCATTTTTTTTAATGGAGTTAGTTTTTCAATATATTGTTTTTTAAAAATATGAGATGAATAAAAATCTTTATTTTCTGGTTTAATTATTGTTCCAGGATTTATTAAATTACATCTAATTCCATACGATCCTAATTTTACTGCATAATATTTTGTAAGTGAAACTAGTGCACCTCTTGTGTAATGATAAATTGAGCTTTGTTCATGAAATACATAATTGGAGGCATTAGAACCAAGTATAACTATAGAA
>CACMYY010000030.1 GCA_902618025.1 uncultured SAR116 cluster alpha proteobacterium | reverse complement strand
ATTATGTATGTAATCATCTGCACTTGTAGAAGATTCTCTACACCTTGGACTTAATGAAAAAATAACCTGTTAACCATACTATGAATTATGTTAATGCAATATTATAGGAAAAGTTTTCCTGGGTTCATTATTTTATGAGGATCAAAAGCTTCTTTTACACTTTTCATAACATTTACAGCATTACCTAACTCTTTAAGCATATATTTTCTTTTACCTTGGCCAACTCCATGTTCACCTGTGCATGTGCCATCCATTCTTATAGCTCTCTCAGATATTCTTACTAAAAATTCATCTAACTTGTCTAACTCATTTTTGTTATTTTTATCAATTAAGAGTGCAACGTGAAAATTTCCATCTCCTGCGTGACTTACTATTGGACCTATTAATTCATTTTGTTCCATATCCTCGATAGTTTCTGTGATGCAATCCGATAATTTTGAAATAGGCACGCAGACATCCGTAGAATAAAGTTCTGCCTCTGGCCTTACAGCTCTACATGACCAATACGCATCATGCCTTGCTTTCCATAATTTGTTTCTGTCCTCATTGTTAGAAGTCCATTCAAAATCTTTACCTCCAAAATCAGATGATATCTCTCCAAATAATTCCGACTGTTCATCAACAGATGATTGACTTCCATGAAATTCTACCAACAACAATGGAGCTTCAGGAAGATTTGTTTTGGAATAATTATTAACAGCCTTTACCTGTGCTGTATCCATAAATTCTATTCTAGCAACAGGGATACCAGCTTGAATAGTCATAATAACCGCATCAGTTGCATTTTTTACTGTTGGGAAACTTACTCTTCCACCAGCTATAACTTCTGGGATACCATAGAGTTTGAGAGTAATTTCTGTCGTTATACCCAAAGTCCCTTCAGAACCAACCATTAGCCTTGTTAAGTCATATCCGGCAGAACTTTTCCTTGCCTTATTTGCTGTTTTAATTATCTGACCGTCTGGTGTAACAACTTCCAAAGCTATGACATTGTCTTTCATTGTACCATAACGAACCGCATTTGTTCCTGAGGCTCGTGTAGCAGTCATTCCACCTATTGAGGCATTTGCCCCTGGATCAATTGGAAAAAATAAACCTGTGTCTCTTAGGTATGTATTAAGCTGCTCTCTTGTTACACCTGGTTGAACAACAACTAGAAGGTCATCTTGATATACCTTCAATATTTTGTTCATATTATTCATATCAATAGAAATTCCACCAAAAGGTGCATTGAGATGCCCTTCGAAGGAAGAACCAACACCAAATGGTATAATTGGGCACTTATATTCTTTACAAATATTTACAACTTTTTGAACATCCTCTTTTGTTTCAACAAATACAACCCCATTTGGTAATTCAGATTCGTGTATTGTCATTGTATGAGTGTGTTGTTCTAAAATACTCTGGCTATCTGAAAATTGCTGTCCAAATTCTTCTTTTAACTTTTTTACACATAACTTGATTCTTAAAGGATCATAATTATCTGAAGACCAAATTGAAGTATTACCATCCATATTTAATGCCTCTAAAATATTCGATTTTATTTCTACAAAATTTTTCCAGGATTCATAATACCTTTAGGGTCTAATTCTTCCTTAATTAATTTCATAAAATTTACCGCAGAACCTAGCTCCTCAAGTAGATACTGTTTTTTACCCTGCCCTACACCATGTTCACCAGTACATGTGCCATCCATACTAATTGCTCTATGAGCTAATCTTTCTAAGAAACCATTCGCAACATCAATTTCATTCTGGTCTTTGGGATCAATCATAAGTTGAACATGAAAATTGCCGTCTCCAACATGACCAACAATAGGACCAAATAATTTATTTTGCTCCATATCTTCAATGGTTTCTGTAATGCATTGCGAGAGTCTTGAAATAGGTACACACACGTCTGTTGCGATATAATCTGCCTCTGGTCTACATGCTTTTACAGCATAATAAACATCATGCCTAGCTTTCCATAATTTATTTCTTTCTTCAATATTAGCGTTCCACTCAAAATTATTCCCTCCAAAATCTTTAGAGATCTCGTTAAATAATTCTGACTGCTCTTTAACAGAAGATTTGCTTCCATGAAACTCTAAAAGCAACAAGGGTGATTCTGGTAAACTCAATTTAGAATAATTATTAACTGCTTTAACTTGTGCAATGTCTAATAGTTCAATTCTAGCTACTGGTATACCAGCTTGTATCGTCATGATAACTGCATCAGTTGCATCTTTAACAGAAGGAAACGTGCACCTGCCAGCTCCAATTTCCTCAGGTATACCATAAAGTTTAAGAGTAATTTCAGTAATTACACCCAAAGTTCCTTCAGAACCAACAATTAATCTTGTTAAATCATATCCAGCTGAACTTTTTCTTGCTCTACTGGCAGTTTTTATTATCTCACCATTTGGCATAACAACTTCAAGAGATAAAACATTGTCTTTCATTGTACCATAACGAACTGCATTTGTTCCAGAAGCTCGTGTAGATGTCATTCCACCAATTGAAGCATTCGCGCCAGGATCAATAGGAAAAAATAAACCTGTATCTCTTAGATATGTATTAAGTTGTTCTCTTGTTACACCAGGTTGTACTACAACAGTAGAATCTTCAGGGTGAACATCTATAATATTGTTGAGATTGTTCATATCTATTGAGATTCCACCAAAATTTGCATTTAGGTGCCCCTCCAGAGAAGAACCTGCACCAAAGGGGATAATTGGGCAACCATGTTCGTGACAAATTTTTACAGTTTTTTGAACATCTTCCTTACTATATGCAAAAACAACACCATCAGGTAGTTCGGGTGTATGAACTGTAGTTGTGCTAGTATGTTGTTCACGAACGGATTTAGATATTGAAAATTGTTGACCAAATTCTTTTTTCAATGCCTCTATAGCTTTTTCAACATTATAATCAAATTTATTATAAAATGAGTTGTTGTTTATATCTAAGATTGTCACCAATAAACCTCATATTTTCTTAAGTTACTCTACAATATATATATTTTAAAATAAAGATTGAGTAAATTATTACATTTTAATAATTATAATAACCATAAAATTTATATCTTAAGGATACTTATGAAATGCAGAAAAAAGCTATCTTTTTAGGGGAATGCATGATTGAACTAAACGGTGATATATCCTCTTTAGGAAATTCAAATTCACTGATGGAGGTTAATTTTGGAGGTGATACTTATAATTCTGCAGTATATTTTTCACGATTAACAAATAAGGAAACCAATACTTTTTACTGCACAGCTCTTTCAAAAGATAGTTTTTCTAAAAAAATGATGGAGAGATTCAAAATTGAAAGACTTAATTGTGATCTTATTAGGACAGATGGAAAAAATCCGCCAGGATTATATTCTATTGAAATCAATGAAAAAGGAGAACGAAGCTTTTCCTATTGGAGAGATCAATCACCATCTAAAAATATTTTTTTAGGATTAAAAGGAAAGCATCTCTTAGATAATATAAGCAACTCAGATATTTTTTATTACTCGGGTATTTCTGCTGGCATACTTGATGAAAATCAAAAACAACAACTAATTAAGGTTGGAGCTACAGCTGATGTTTGTGCTTTTGATTTTAATTTTAGACATCAACTACATTATGACAAGAATAGATCGCAATCACTGTTCATAGAAATTAATAATTATGTAAATATTAATTTTGTCTCTTATGATGATGTTAAAGATCTATTTAAGATTAAAAAACCAAATGAAATCTTTAACCTCTTGAATAATGAAAAAAATCTGATTTTATTGAGATATAAAAACTCAATAATATTTAAAAACCTTGATCAAGATATAAAAACCATTACTGTTCCGCATGGTGAGGTTGTAGATACAACTGCTGCAGGAGATGCTTTCAACGGCTCATTCTTGGCATTGATGAACAATGGTAAAAATACTAGTATTGAAGAAATTATATTAAAATCTCATGCCGTCACCAGAGAAGTCATCAAATATAAAGGGGCGATTATCAAAAAAAATCAGATGCCTAAATTAAGTATATAAAGGGATATTTTGAATGAAAAAAAACTTACTAATCATGACCGAAATGCCAGAATATTTTGTTTCGCTTGCTGATCAAAACTTTAACACACATAAGTTATGGAAACAAAAAGATGAAGATAATTATTTATTTGAAGTTAGAGAAGATATTGACGCAATAGCAGTTATGGGAGGTTATAAAATTACCCCTGATTTAATGAAAAGTATGCCTAATCTAAAAATTATAGCGTGTTATGGTGTAGGGTATGATGCTATTGATGTTAATTTTGCTAAAAGTTTAGCAATAAAAGTCACCAATACACCAGAAGTTCTTAATGATGAAGTAGCTGATACAGCTATCGCATTAATGCTATGTGTTTACAAAAAAATCGTTGAAGCTGACAGTTTTGCAAGAAACAACAAATGGATTGAGGGTGATTTTCCACTAACTAAAAAGTTTACAGGAACCAAGCTAGGAATAGTTGGAATGGGAAGAATTGGTAAAGCTATAGCTAAAAGGGCAGAAGCGTTTAATTGTAGAATTTCGTATCATTCAAGAAATAAAAAAGATGTTAAGTATAGATTTTACAGCGATTTGAAAGAATTAGCAAAAGAAGTTGATACACTTTGCATAATTACACCTGGTGGAAAAGAAACAGAAAAGTTAATTAATAAAGATGTTCTAAATAATCTTGGAAAAAATGGCATACTTATCAATGTAGCTAGGGGTTCGGTTATCGATCAAGATGAATTAATACATTGTCTAGAAAATAATTTAATATTGGCTGCCGGATTAGATGTTTATACAAATGAACCAAATATCCCTGAAAAATTAATAAAATTGCAAAATACAGTTTTGTTACCTCATATTGCGTCTGGCACAGTTGAGACAAGAAATGCAATGGGTCAGCTTGTATTTGATAACATAATAAATTACTTTGAAGGAAAATCTCTAATTTCAGAAGTAAATTAGGAAGATATCTAATACTTAGTTAATTCGATTCCTGCATTACGAGCATAAATTTTAGCTACAGCAGCATCATCTTCGTGCCCCAAACCAATACCAGCAGCTGCAAGAAATTGTTGCATTGCTGTTGCAGTTAAAGGTGCAGAAAAATTTGATTTTTTTGCTATATCCAGAACAATCCCTAGATCTTTCGGCCATATATTTATCGATGATTTTGGTGAATAATCATTATTTATAATATGTGGAGCTCTATTCTCAAGCATCCAGGATGTTCCGGCACATTCAGAGATAACCTCTAAAAATTTCTTAGGGTCTATGCCTTGAGTTATTCCAAATGTTATTGCTTCTGCCATTGCTGAAATATGAATACCTGCGAGCATTTGATTAACTGCCTTCATTGCAGACCCAGCTCCGACAGATTGGCCAAATTTAAAAACCTTTTCAGAGGTTGAATCTAAGAGTGGCTTGGCTTTTTGAAGAGCTTTTTGACTTCCAGAAATCATATATGACAATTTGCCTTCTAATGATTTTTTTGATCCACCAGAGATAGGTGCATCTAGATATAAAAGTCCTTTTTTAGCACACTTGTTATCCATTTCTTTTGCAAAATCTGGAGAAACAGTAGTGCATACCATTATCAATGTGTTATTTTTTAATTTATTGGAAATCCCCTCCTCACCAAAAATAATCTCACGAGTTTGCTTTTCATTTAAGACAACTATTACTACTGCTTCTAATTGGTCGTATGGAACTTTACCTTCAAAACCTCCATCTTGAAAAAATTTTTTTTGTTGGTCAGGGTTTTTATCTTGACCATAAACTTTATACTCTGCGCGCATGAGCGATTTTGCTATCCCATAACCCATTGAGCCTAGACCAATTACTAGAATATTTTTATTTTCTGTCATTATTTTAATGATTATCCCTTGGTAATTTTTTTCTTACCTTCTGAAATTTGACAGCATTCTCTAGTACAGCTCCGTCAGATAGTTCACCTACCAAATTTCTTTGAATTTCTTGCCAAGGAGTTTGACTTTCAGGATAGGGAGGAACACCATCTTTTTTCCTGAGCTTAATCTCTTCATCACTTACAAGCATGTTAGCTGTATAATCATTCAAATCAATTACGACAGTGTCACCTGTCCTCAACCAAGCTAATCCGCCTCCAGTCGCACTCTCAGGTGAAGCATTAAGTATTGATGGACTTCCTGAGGTTCCTGATTGTCTTCCATCACCTATGCATGGTAATTCTGTTATTCCTTGCTTAATTAATTCATCTGATGGTTGCATATTAACGACTTCAGCTGATCCAGGCCAGCCAACAGGTCCTGCTCCTCTAATAACTAATATAGAATTTTCATCCATATTTAAACTTTTGTCATTAAGCCTGTCATGATAATCTTCAGATCCTTCAAAGACAATAACTCTACCTTCTAGAACACCTTCTTTTCCTGGACGTGATAAAAATTTATCTTTGAATTCTTTTGAAATAACTGAGGTTTTCATTATTGCAGAGTCAAATAGATTTCCTTTAAGTACTATAAAGCCTGCTTTTTGTTTCATAGGTTTTTTAAAAGGGGTAATGACTTTTTCGTCCTTAATCTTGATTCCTTTCAAATTTTCAGACATTTTTTTTCCTGTGACGGTCATTACATCCCCATGAAGCTTTGAATTTTCAAGGAGCTCTGACATTACAGCAGCTGTCCCACCTGCTCTGTGATAACTCTCACATAGATACTCGCCTGCCGGTTGTATATTAACCATCAAAGGAATGTCATAACCAACATTTTGCCATGCAGCAGTTTCTAATTCTACACCAACATGCCTTGCTATTGCAGTAATATGCCATTGAGCGTTAGTTGATCCACCAATAGCAGAATTTACAATGATTGCATTCTCAAAAGACTCTCTAGTCATAATCATAGAAGGAGTTAAATCATCCTTAACCATATCCACAATTCTTAAACCTGTCTTATATGCCATTTGTCCTCTTTCTCTGTAAGGTGCAGGAATATTAGCATTTCCAGTTAAGCTCATTCCAAGAGCTTCAGCTAATGAATTCATTGTAGATGCAGTTCCCATAGTGTTACAATGACCGTCAGAAGGAGCTGAACTAGTAACAATATCAATGAATTGTTCATAATCTATTCTGCCAGCTGCTAACTCAACTCTACTATCCCAAACAGCTGTACCCGAACCAGCAAGCTTTCCATTATGCCATCCATCCAGCATTGGACCTCCGTTTAATACAATAGCTGGCAGATCTACGGTAGCAGCTGCCATTAAACAAGCTGGAGTTGTTTTGTCACAACCGGTCATTAGGACAACACCATCGATAGGATAACCATGAAGAATTTCAACTAATCCTAAATATGCTAAATTTCTGTCAACAGCAGCGGTAGGTCTCTTTAATGTTTCTTGAATGGGATGAACAGGAAACTCAAAAGCAATACCACCTGCTGTTCTAATTCCTTCTCTTACTCTTTCTGCCAGTTTAAGATGAACTCTATTACACGGTGATATATCCGATCCGGTTTGTGCTATTCCAATAATTGGTTTTCCAGATCTTAATTCGTCTGGTGTCAGCCCAAAATTCATTGATCTTTCTAAATACAATGCCGTCATGCCAGGGTTAGTTGGATTATCAAACCACTGTTGACTTCTGTATTTTGGATTAAAATTTTTATCTGACATGATTTTCTCCCAAGTAAAATTTAAAAACAAAATTAGAGTTTATAAATTATTTTAAAAATAGTATGAATAGATCTTAATATATTTTAAGAACAATGTAACAATCATACTTGATTTAAAAAAAATCAAAAGATAATTTCAGTTTTTTTGCTTTTTATTAGTTGGGGGATAATAAAAATGAATAATATTGAAAACTTAACAGTTAAACTTAATGAAAATGACAATGTTGCTACAGCATTAAGAGAAATAAATGCAGGTGAAATAACTCAAGATCTTGAGAGTAAAAACATTATTCCGAAAGGTCATAAAATTGCCTTAAGAAAAATAGTAAAAGGTCAGAAAATCATCAAGTATGACCAATTGATAGGTATTGCTAGCAAAGATATTTTACCAGGTGAACATGTACATGTTGAAAATACAAATTTTCAATCAACAGATCATGATTATGAGTTTTCAACATCTGTTAAATTACCCAACATGATTGAACCTGAAAAAAGAGCTACTTTTAAAGGATACAAAAGACAAAACGGAAAGGTTGGGACAAGAAATTATATTGGGATACTTACTTCTGTAAATTGTTCAGCTACAGCTGCAAAAAATATTGCAGAAGCATTTGATGAAGAAAAATTATCTAAATTCCCAAATGTTGATGGCGTAGTTTCATTTACTCATGGCACTGGATGTGGAATGGCAGACTCAGGAGACGGTTTTGACGCTCTTCAAAGAGTCCTTTTAGGGTATATTCAACATCCAAATTTAGCTGGTATATTACTGATTGGATTAGGATGTGAGGCAAATCAAATCAAATTTTTAATGGATGCTTTTAACTTGAATGAAAATCCATTTTTTAAAACTATGACCCTACAAGACATGGGAGGTCTTAGAAAAACAATTAAAGCTGGAATAAAATGTATTGATGATATGCTTCCTGAAGTTAATTCCATTGAGCGAACTGATCAATCCGTCGAACATTTAAGTGTTGCTCTTCAATGTGGAGGATCCGATGCATGGTCTGGTATAACCTCAAACCCTTCACTAGGTCATGCTGCAGATTTAATTGTAAAAAAATGGTGGTACTGCAATTTTGGCAGAAACACCAGAAATTTATGGTGCAGAACACATGCTAACAAGAAGGGCCATTTCTCCTGAAGTAGGCAAAAAACTTGTTGATAGAATTCTATGGTGGGAAGATTATGTAACAAGAAATAAGGGAAGTTTAAATAATAACCCTTCCCCAGGTAACAAAGCAGGTGGATTAACTACAATATTAGAAAAATCTCTGGGTGCTGCTGCTAAAGGTGGAACCACACCTTTAAATGATGTTCTCCTGTATGCACAGCAAGCAGAGAAAAAAGGTTTTTTATTTATGGATAGCCCTGGATACGATCCAGCATCAGTAACGGGTCAAATTGCTAGTGGTTGTAATGTCGTAACTTTTACTACCGGAAGAGGTTCATGTTTTGGATGTAAACCCTCACCTTCAATTAAAATAGCGACCAATACTGAAATGTATAATAATATGGTTGAGGATATGGATGTAAATGCTGGTAAAGTGATTACAGACAATAAAACTATTGAAGATATTGGACAAGAAATATTTGATTTGATTGTACGTGTGGCATCTGGCGAAAAATCTAAATCTGAAATTCAAGGTCTTGGTGACTTGGAGTTTGTTCCTTGGCAAATTGGAGCAACTATGTAAGGAGTTATTATGATTAATCTAAAAGATAAGATCGCACTTTTAACTGCTTCTGGGCAGGGAATTGGTAAAGCAACGGCTGAAGCTTTCGCAGAAGCAGGAGCATATGTAATTGCCACAGATATTAATCACAAAAGTTTATCTTTGTTAAAGGATGTAGTTAACGAAACTCACATTCTTGATGTAACAGATTATAATGAAATAAAAAAATTAGTTAGCTCGATAAAAGCTCCAGATATTCTTTTTAACTGTGCAGGTATAGTTCATAATGGAACAATTTTAGAATCTACAGATGATGATTGGGATTTAGCGTTCAACCTAAATAGTAAATCTATGTATCATATGATAAAGGAGATTCTTCCTGTTATGATTAATAAAGGTGGCGGATCAATAATTAATATTGCATCAGTATCATCTTCAACAAAAGGAATACCAAATAGATTTATATATTCAGCGTCTAAAGCTGCAGTATTGGGAATAACTAAATCGGTAGCAGCTGATTATATCAACCATGGGATTAGATGTAATGCTATTTGTCCAGGAACAATTCAAAGTCCATCATTAGAGCAAAGACTTTTAGATATGGGAGATTATGAATTAGCCAAGAAACAATTTGTTGCAAGGCAACCAATGGGAAGATTTGGTGAGGCAGAAGAAGTCGCTAATCTTGCGGTTTATCTAGCTAGTGATGCATCAGCTTTTACTACAGGTCAATTCCATATAATTGATGGTGGAATATGTATGTAATAAATCAATAATAAAATTTTTAATTATTTTAATTAAAGAAAGGAAGTAAAATGAAATTATTACGCTACGGAGAAATTGGGAAAGAAAAGCCTGGTATTCTTGACCAGGATGGTAAAATAAGAGATTTGTCTAATCATATTACGGATATCAATGGAGACAATATTAGTGAAGAGGGTTTGAATAAAATTTCTATGATTGATGTTTCATCTTTACCAATTATTCCTGAAAATACAAGATTGGGAGCATGTGTTGGTAATATTGGAAAATTTCTTTGTATTGGGTTAAATTATTCGGATCACGCTGCAGAAACTGGAATGCCTGTACCAAGTGAACCAATATTATTTTCAAAGGCAACATCTGCTGTAGTAGGTCCAAATGATAATGTTGAAATACCAAGAAATTCTAATGAAACTGACTGGGAAGTTGAACTTGGTATTATAATTGGAAAAAAAGCTAAATATATTAATGAAGAAGATGCAGAAGAATATATCGCTGGATATTGTATAGTTAATGATGTTTCAGAAAGAGAATTTCAACTAAAAAAAGAAGGACAGTGGACTAAAGGGAAATCTTGTGACACTTTTGGGCCAACTGGACCATATTTAGTTACTAAAGATGAAGTGTCTGACGTTCAGAACCTAAAAATGTACCTGGATGTTAATGGTAAAAGAATGCAAGATGGTTCTACAAAAACCATGATATTCTCTGCAAAATACATTGTATATTATTTATCACAATTTATGAGTTTAAATCCTGGCGATATTATTGCTACGGGTACTCCACCTGGAGTTGGTGGTGGAATGAAACCACCTGTTTTTTTAAAAGCTGGCGATAAAATGAAGTTAGGTATAGAAGGTTTGGGTGAACAAAATCAAACATGTTTCCAAGGTTAATTGGATTTTAACTTAGAACCTTTCGTATAGAACTTAATTAATTTTGAACCTTTACTATGCAGGGAGTTTCAGTTTTTTGATTAATATCAAAAATTGATCTTCCTGTATGATTGAGATGTTTTCCATATGTATGTATAGAAAGAGCTATCTCACGACCATTATTCCAAACACTATGTATGTCTTCTGGCAAACAACAAGTAGCATCTCCTGCGTATATAGTTTCTTCATTTGTTTTTACTAAATCCGCAAAACCTTCTGTAGTTCCATCATCTATTCTTTTGTAACTAGTTTCATGTTCTTGTCCTTGAATACCAGCAACAACCGCCCATGTTTTGTGATTATGTGGCGCAAGTCCCTCTCCAGGAGCCCACGCAATTGCAAAAACAGCTAAACTATGGTCTTTTTCTTCGTGCAGTAAATGCAATCCAAATCCCTGTTCTTTATCTACATTAAAATATTCTGGCTTAACCCAACTTTTGTTTGCTGCTATTTTTTTTGATAATGGTTTTATTCTATCGATTATCTTTCCCTCGTCAGTCTCTTCTTTTACAACTAAACGAATATCAGTTACATAATCCTCAATTGAATATTCAGTCATTGCCTCCCCCAAGTTTTTAAAAACACATAAAACTAATTTCTAAATATAATGATAGACAAATCGAAATATTTTACAAAAAAATTTATTTATTATTTATTTAGAACAAACAGGAAATTATTTCGACAAACTACTTGCTAATAAAGCTCTTTTTGTAATTTCTTTGTAATCTCTGCTTTCAGGTGGAATTATCCAACTGCCGCCTACACATATTACATTCTTTTGACTAAGCCATACATGAGCGTTATTTTGGTTAATACCACCTGTTGGGCAAAACAAAATTTCAGGAAATGGCCCACTTAAAGATTTAAGATATTCAAGACCACCTGCGGCTTGTGCTGGAAAAAATTTAAAAAATTTATAATCTAAATTCATTAAATTCATAATATCACTGGAGTTTGAAACTCCCGGCAGGAATGGAAATTCTTTTTCTAGTGCATGTGTTGCAAGGGAAATTGTAGAACCAGGACTAACAGCAAATTTCGCTCCAGCGTCTTTTACGGAATTTAAATCTTCATTGTTTAAAACTGTACCTGCTCCAATTTTCAATGAAGGAAATTTTTTAGACGCAATCTCTATTGCTTTTAGGGCAGTATCCGTTCTTAATGTGATTTCAAGTACCTTAAGATTTCCATTGATTAGAGCCTCAAATAAATATTCAACATTATCAACATTATTGATTGTCAATACAGGCATAACAGGAGACATTGAAAGAGTAGATTTAATATAATTATGCATCAATTTATCAAAAATTTATTTTTTATTTTTACTTTCTATTTTAATATGTTGTTATTCAAAATTCTTCAATCAATAAATTAATAAAGAGGGTTTTATGAAAATATTAATAATGGGTGGAGCTGGGATGATTGGGCAAAAACTGCTTAATCTCTTATTAAAAAAAGAAAAATTAAATAATCAAAAAATCAGTGAAATCACATTGTTTGATATCATAAAAGCCCCCTATCCTAATAATACTAATGTTCCAATACAATCAAAGTCAGGTGATATTTCAGATATAGATGTCAGTAAAAATCTTATTTT
>CACMYY010000029.1 GCA_902618025.1 uncultured SAR116 cluster alpha proteobacterium | reverse complement strand
TATTTTTAATCATTTAAAAATTTTCGTTTTTGATTAATTACATTTTAAATAATTTAAGTTATTTCTTTTTATAATATGAACTCGTTTTAAAATTTGTATTAGGAATTGCCATCAAACCTAATTCTTTTTGTTGTAATTTTTTTATCTCATCTCGTATTCTTGCTGCTTCTTCAAATTCAAGATTGCTAGCTGCTTTCTCCATTTCGTTTTGGAGATCTTGAATTGATTCTTTTAAATTTTTTCCTGTATTTTTTTTGTTTTTATTATCTTTATCATCATCATTATCACTTAGGTCTGCTAATATGTCAGAAATTTTGCTAATAACTGTTTTAGGAGTGATATTATTTTTTAAATTGTAACTTATTTGTTTTTTTCTTCTTCTATCAGTTTCGTCTATTGCGTATTGCATTGAACCTGTAATGTTATCAGCATATAGAATTACTTTTCCTTCAACATGTCTTGCAGCACGACCAATAGTTTGTATCAATGAAGTTTTTGATCTTAAATAACCTTCTTTATCAGCGTCCAAAATTGCTACTAATGCACACTCAGGAATATCTAACCCTTCTCTCAAAAGATTTATTCCAATCAAAACATCAAAAACACCTAGCCTTAAATCTCTTATTATTTCAATACGTTCTAAAGTGTCTACATCAGAGTGAATATATCTGACTTTTAAACCTGCCTCAAACATATACTCACTTAAAGCTTCAGCCATTTTTTTTGTTAATGTAGTAACTAATACTCTATTTCCTTTTTTTGATTGTTCCTTTGTTTCGTAAATAAGATCATCAACTTGAGTTTTTGTTGGTCTAATTAAAATTTTGGGATCTACCAGGCCAGTTGGTCTCAGAGATTGTTCAACAAAAACACCGTTTGTTTTATTTAATTCCCATTCCCCAGGGGTGGCCGAAACATGAATAGTATTGGGTCTAAATGCTTCCCATTCCTCAAACTTTAAAGGTCTATTGTCCAAACAAGAAGGTAATCTAAAACCATACTCAGCTAAAGTTGATTTTCTTCTAAAGTCTCCTTTATACATAGCTCCTATCTGACTAACTGTGATATGACTTTCATCAGTAAAAACAAGGGCGTCATCTGGTAAATATTCAAAAAGTGTAGGTGGAGGCTCTCCAGGATTTCTTCCTGAGAGGTATCTACTGTAGTTTTCTATTCCTGGACAAGTTCCAGCGGCCAACATCATTTCAAGATCAAAATTTGTTCTTTGTTCTAAGCGCTGTGCTTCCACCAATTTATTACTTTTATATAAAATTTCTAAATGACTTTTTAATTCTTCTTTAATAGATTTAATAGCTTCGTTTAATGTTGGTCTAGGTGTGACATAGTGCGAATTAGCATAAATTTTTATCGACTTTAATGATGTAAGTTTTTCGCCTGTTAGAGCATCTATTTCAAATAATTCTTCAATTTCATCTCCAAATAGAGTTATTCTCCAGGCTACAGTTTCTAAGTGTGCAGGAAAAATTTCAACTATGTCACCTCTAACTCTAAAAGTGCCTCTTACAAATGACATATCATTTCTTGTATATTGAAGTTCAGTAAATTGTCTCAGCAATGTTTGTCTAGGAATTTGTTGACCTTTTTTTAATTCAATAGTCATTTTTGAATAAGTTTCAACTGAACCGATACCATAAATACATGATACAGAAGCAACTATTATTACATCCTTTCTTTCAAGAAGAGCCCTTGTAGCAGAATGACGCATGCGATCAATTTGATCATTAATACTAGATTCTTTTTCAATGTATGTATCAGATCTGGGAACATAGGCTTCTGGCTGATAATAGTCATAATATGAAACAAAGTATTCAACTGCATTATTTGGAAAAAAATCTTTCATCTCTGCGTATAATTGTGCGGCCAATGTTTTATTAGGTGCCATTATCAATGAAGGTCTATTTAGTGAATTAATAATGTTTGCCATTGTAAATGTTTTACCAGAACCAGTTACTCCCAATAATACTTGATCTTTTTCATCATTTTGAATTCCAGAAACCAATTCTTTTATAGCCTCTGGCTGATCTCCTGTAGGTGTAAAGCTTGAATTTAAACTAAAAATGGATTTAGAGGGTATAATTGTATTATTTTCAATTTTTTCAATATTATTCATATTAATAAATTTTGTGATTAGATATTTGAAGTAATTATATATATCAAATAATAACTAATTAATTAATAAAAAAGATGTTAGTCTCAAATAAATTGTAGTAAAGCTAAATGGTAATCATATATTATGGAGTAGTTAAATGACTTTTATTTCTGACAGTTTAAATAGGATTAAACCTTCTGCAACAATGGTTATAACTGCAAAAGCTACTCAACTTAAAAGAGAGGGGAAAAAGGTCATTGGTTTATCATCTGGAGAACCTGATTTTGATACACCTCAACATGTTAAGCAAGCCGCCATTGATGCAATTAATAGCGGATATACAAAATATACTAATATAGAAGGTATCCCAGAATTAAGACAATCAATTGTAGAAAAATTCAAAAAGGATAATGATTTAAATTATGATGTAAGTAACGTCATTGTTGGAACCGGTGGAAAACAAATTTTGTTTAATGCTTTGATGAGTTCTTTAAATAAAGACGATGAAGTAATAATTCCAGCTCCTTATTGGGTTTCCTATCCTGATATGACATTATTAGCGGATGGTAAACCAATATTTGTAGTTTGTTCTTCCGAAACTAACTTTAAACTTACTGGTGAAGCTCTAGATAAGGTAATAACCAAAAATAGTAAATGGCTAATACTGAACAGTCCATCTAACCCAACTGGATCATGTTACTCACTAAGTGAACTTGAAGAGATCGCAAATGTAGTTAGAAAACATGAAAATTTATATGTAATGACAGACGATATTTATGAATATATTGTATATGATAACTTTAAATTTTATACTTTGGCGCAAGTTGCGCCAGATTTAAAAGATAGAATTTTAACGGTAAATGGTGTTTCTAAAAGTTACTGCATGACTGGTTGGAGAATTGGTTATGCAGCAGGACCATCATTACTAATCAAAGCAATGATTAAGATCCAAGGTCAATCAACTTCTAATCCATCATCAATCTCACAATATGCAGCATTAGCTGGCATAAGTGGTAGTAAAGAATTCTTAGATCCTTGTCTAAAAGCCTTTGATGAAAGAAGACATTTTGTTGTTGATAAACTTAATAGTATAAACGGTATTTCTTGCATTTTACCTGAAGGAGCGTTTTATGCTTACCCTAACGTGTCATGTTTAATAGGTAAGAAAACACAAAATGGAAAAATCCTCAACAATGATGCTGAAATTGTAGAATGGCTTTTAGAGTCCGCCGAAGTTGCTGCAGTACCTGGGGTAGCTTTTGGTCTAGAACCATATTTTAGAGTGTCTTACGCAACCAGTTTAGAAGTTTTAAAAGAAGCAATGAACAGAATCGAAAAAGCTGTTTTAACTCTCTCTTAAATATTGAAGGTTTAAAATGGCATTTTATAAAATAAAGAAAGTTTGGAAATTAAAAGATTATAAAGTTACTCCAGAAAACTTTTATAATACTAGAAGAGATTTTTTAAAAAAATTAGGTGCAGGCTCATTATTTTTACCTGGTACATCTTTTATATCTCATCCAGCTTTAAGTTCGCTTTATCCTCCAGCAGTCAATAAGTCTTACATACCAAGCAGACCACTAACTGCAGAGAGTTTAGCCACAACTTACACAAATTTTTATGAGTTTGGATCAAGTAAAAATATTTGGAGAAGAGCCTCTAAGCTAAAGACTGAACCCTGGTCAATAACTATCGATGGGTTGGTAGATAATCCAATGATTATTGACGTAAATGATTTAATAAAAAAACTTGGTGGTATTGAAGAGAGGGTTTATCGATTTAGATGTGTTGAAGCTTGGTCTATGACAGTGCCATGGGCGGGTTTCCCTTTAAATAAAATTTTATCACTAGTTGAGCCAAAAAAAGACGCAAAATTTTTAAAATTTGAAACTTTTTATGATCCTGAAATTGCGCCAGGTCAAAAACAAAAATGGTATCCATGGCCATATCAAGAAGGTATTACAATCGAGGAAGCTAAAAATGAACTAAGTTTTTTAGCTACTGGAATATATGGGAAAAAGTTGCCAAATCAAAATGGTGCTCCTTTACGTCTTGTCTTGCCATGGAAATATGGTTTTAAGTCAATAAAATCAATTGTAAAGATAAGTTTCTTGGCTGAAAGGCCTATTGGTTTATGGGAAAAACTTGCTCCAAATGAGTATGGTTTTTGGGCAAATGTTAATCCTAAAGTTTCTCATCCTAGATGGTCTCAAGAAACAGAACAGCAGTTGGGCATTGATGGGAGAATACCTACTGTTAAATATAATGGTTATGAAGAGCAAGTATCCTACTTGTACAAAGGATTAGAAAAAACTTTGCAGGATAAACTCTTTAGATAAACATGGTTTGGTTTATTAATGATAAATAAAGCCAAAGTTGCAAATAATCATTTTAATTTAGGTGACTCCTTTTATCATTTTGCCACACCAGCAAAGTTTCCTCGTCACATTTTAAGATTTAGAAATGATAGAGCTGCTAAATTACTTGATTTAGACCAATTAAACGATAATGAGTGGATTAAATATTTTGGTAAATTTCAAAAACTTCCCGGGTGTCTTCATAAGCCATTAGCATTAAAATATCATGGCCATCAATTTGGTTATTATAATCCTGACTTAGGTGATGGAAGAGGGTTTTTGTTAGCCCAATTTTTAGATAAAAATAATATTTTATGGGATCTAGGTACAAAAGGGTCCGGGCAAACAAAATATAGTAGAGGAGGGGATGGCAGACTTACTTTGAAGGGAGCTGTTCGAGAACTATTAGCAACTGAATTTCTGACTTCCTTAGGAGTACCCACAAGTCAAACATTTTCAATTATTGAAACAGCAGAAGAATTGCAAAGAAATGATGAACCCTCTCCAACAAGATCAGCTGTTCTTGTCAGAAGAAGCAATAGTCATATAAGAATAGGTACATTTCAAAGATTTAAATATCTAAATGATTATGAAAATATTGAACTATTATTAAAGTACCTTAGTAAAAATTATTTTACTAATATCAAACCTAATAAATGTATTAAAACTTTAGCTGAAGATATATTTTTAGAAAGTGTTAAAAGAATAGCAGATTCAATTGGCAGAATTATTGCTTCAGGTTTTGTCCATGGCGTTTTAAATACTGATAATTTCAATGTCACTGGAGAAGTATTTGATTATGGCCCTTGGAGATTTATAGAATTTGCAGATAGTTCCTTTACAGCGGCATATTTTGATAATGATGGAAGATATTCTTTTGGAAGGCAACCTGAGGCTGCTTTATGGGCACTCACTCAGTTAGGAAAAAGTTTAGACGAATTTATAGATGAAAAAACAATAATTGAAACTTTGAACCAATTTTCTAAATACTTTCATGAATCATTAAAAAAACATTTCTGTTGGAGAATGGGAATACAAGACATTGATAGTAAAAATCTTAGTGAAATAATGACAATATTATTAAATGAAAGCGAAAAAAATAAGATTGATTACGCTGATATGTTCTACGATTTTTATGGAGGTAGAGATTCAATCATAGATTGTATCAAAACTAATTATGGTAAAAAATATAAAATTAACGAATTTTCAAAAATTGTTGATATTTTAAAAGAAACTCCTCCATCCAAAGGTGTTTTAGAAAAAAAACATCAGTTAGATAATAACAGACAAAATTTGTTAATTGAAGAAGTTGAGTATATTTGGAGAGAAATTGATCAAAATGATAATTGGGAATTACTTTATCAGAAGATTAATAATATTAGAAAACTTGGTTATTTACTTGAATCCGAAAAACTTGTTGATTTGTAATATAGTAATTTCGTTTGTTTGGAGTTTACTTTTTCCATATTTAAATAAATAACCATGATAGTCTTGAACAATATTTAATTTTTTAAGATTTGATATAAAAAATAAAATTTTTTTGTTTTCCTTAGAAAAGTGAAAAATAAATAATGGTTTTGAGAGCGTTGCTAATTCTGAAATCATGTTAACGCTGTCACTTGTGACAATAGTGAAATCAATTATTTCTAAAATTTTTGGATAAAGTTTATTTTCGTCTGAAGAGAGTATCTTAAAGTCGCTTAAATGTTTTGAAAAAGTTGATTGTAATATTTTAATTGCTTTATTTGGTGTTCTTCTGGACACGATAACTATCAATTGTGCATTTAAGTTTTTAACTCCTTGAATTACCTTAGTACTTAACTCAAAATATTCACTATTATTAGGTTTTTGTTTTTTGCTGTTACCTCCAACCATTAATAAAACAGTATTTTTTTTAGTTTTAATTTTATTTAAATTTGATTGTTTGAACCTTTTGATATCTTTTTCTTCAAAAAAACAAAGTGCACCTTTTGTTTGAATTACATTTTGACCTTTTATCCTGTCATGTTCTGGAATTAATAATAAATCGAAATGGTTAAGTGATAATTTAGGATTTTGGATATGTATAGTTTTAACATTATTCTTTAAAATAGATTTTAGGGCAATAGATGTACCAGCCATCCTCCTACCAGTGGTAATAATAATTGAGGGTAGTATGTCTGTATCTAATTTTTGTTGTAAAAAATATGGAACATAGAATTTTCCTAGTAAAGGAAATTTTTTTAAAAAAAATGGAGGTTTATAATCAATTAATTTAAAATTAGCATTTAATATTTTTGCTAGAGCAACTGACTGATTTTCCATACCCTTGGTACTGTCTGATAATATCCAAGTTTCGTTTTTAATTTGTGTCTTTATCTTTTTTCCTTTTGTGTTCTCTGAAATATAAGTAAAAAACTTTTCTTGAAATAAAATTGTTTATTTTAGGACTATATATTAATATTATTACAATAGCTTTGTTTTAATTATTATAAATAAGTATTGATTAAATGAAAAATGAAAAATGAAAAAAACAAATTAGATAAAATTGATTTAAAAATACTTAATGAGTTACAAATGAATAGTGATATTACTAATGTAAAGCTTGCTAATAAATTAAAGATTTCACCTCCATCTTGCTTAAGAAGAGTTAAATCATTAGAACAAAAAAATCTAATACTTGGTTATAATGCTATAGTAAACCCAGAATTATTAGGTTACAAGGTTACAGTTTTTGCTTACGTAGGGCTTGAAAGTCAAGCTGAAAACGATCTAAAGACATTTGAAAACTACATATCCAATTTCCCTGAGGTTAGGGAGTGTCATATGCTAGTTGGTGAAGTTGATTTTCTATTAAAAATAGTTGCAAGAGATTGGGATGACTTCCAATCTTTTTTAACAAAAAATCTTACCCAGGCTCCAAAAGTAAGTAATGTCAAAACTTCATTAAATATAAGGAGTGTTAAAAAATTACCCGGTATACCCTTAGAAATTATGATTTAGGAACCTCGATAGTTAAAATTTCATAATTTTTCGTACCACCTGGAGTTGTAACTGCTACTGACATGCCTACTTCTTTTCCTATCAGAGCTCTTGCTATTGGGGATGCAACAGATATTAAACCTTCCTCTAAGTTTGCCTCGTAAGGTCCTACAATTTGATAATTTGTTTCTTGGTCATTTTCTTCATCTGCTATGTTAACTTTAGTACCAAAAGTAACAGTTTTACCTGAAAGTCTAGTTAGATCAATTACTTCTGCTCTGCTAGTTACATCTTCAAGCTCAGTAATACGACCTTCTATAAAAGCTTGTTTTTCCTTTGCGGCATGATATTCAGCGTTTTCTTTTAAATCACCGTGTTCTCTTGCAACAGAGATTGCCTGTATTATCTGAGGTCTTTCAATTTTCTTTAAATTATCTAATTCTAGCTTAATTTTTTCTAATCCAGAAAATGTAAAAGGTACTTTATCCATAGATATGATTCCATTAATTACAATAATTTAAATATAATACAGAAAAATATTTTATTCAAAATATGATTGGAGAGATTTGATATTTAATTTAAAACTTTTCAATGCTTTTATAGCAAGAGTTGCTGCATTCGCACCTTGAATAGTAGTATAATAAGGTATTTTGTTAGAAAGTGCAGTTTGTCTTAAAGAAAAACTATCTTTAATTGAATTTCTTCCTTCAGCTGTATTTATTACAAGTTGAATCTCTTTAGATAACATTGCATCCACTGCGTTTGGTCTACCTTCAATCACTTTTTTTATATATTGAGTCTCGATTTTATTATTATTCAAATATTTTGCAGTACCTTGGGTTGCGCATATTGTAAAACCTAAATTTTTAAGATTTTTAGCAATGGGCACTACACTATCTTTATCATCATCTTTTATTGAGATGAAGACTTTACCTTCTAAAGGTAAATTTATACCTGCCCCAAGTTGGCTTTTTGCAAAAGCTTCTCCAAATGTTAAACCTATACCCATTACTTCACCAGTAGATTTCATTTCTGGACCAAGTATTACATCAGTACCAGGAAATCTTGCGAAAGGAAAAACTGCTTCTTTAACTGAAATATGGTTAATTTTTCTATTTGATAATTTAAAATCAGATAATTTTTTACCAATCATTATTTGTGATGCAATTTTAACAAGTGGAACTCCAATAGATTTAGCAACAAAAGGTATTGTTCTACTTCCACGAGGATTAACTTCTAATATAAATATTTTTTTATTTTGAATTGCAAATTGTATATTAATAAAACCAATAACATTCAAAGATTTTGCAAGTTTTTTTGTTTGTAGAGTTATTTCATTAACTATTGTTTTATCAATCGTTTGAGGAGGAAGAGCACATGCGGAATCTCCAGAATGAATCCCTGCCTCTTCTATATGTTCCATGATACCTGCAATGAAGGTTTCATTGCCATCAGAAATAGCATCAACATCAACTTCTATGGCATTTTTTAAAAAATTATCAATCAAAACTGGATTAGAACCAGAAACCTTTACTGCTTCATTTATGTATGTTTGTAATTGCTCTTGGTTGTGTATTATTTCCATAGCACGACCACCAAGAACGTAACTAGGTCTAATTACTACGGGGAAACCAATTTTTTTTGTGATATTGGAGGCTTCATCTTTACTGCTAGCAACATCATTTAGGGGTTGATTTAATTTTAAATTCTGTAGCAATTCTTTAAAACTTTTTCTATCTTCGGCTAAATCTATTGCCTCAACTGATGTTCCTAAAATTTTAACACCAGATTTTTCTAAACTTGTAGCAATCTTAAGTGGAGTTTGTCCTCCTAATTGAACAATCACACCAATTACTTTGCCATTTTGATTTTCCTTTTCAATAACAGAAAGAACATCTTCGTGATTAAGAGGTTCAAAGTATAATTTTTCTGAGGTATCGTAGTCAGTTGAAACAGTTTCAGGATTGCAATTAATCATTATTGTTTCAAACCCTATTTCAGATAAACTATAGGCTGCGTGAACACAGCAATAGTCAAACTCTATACCTTGTCCAATTCTATTAGGACCACCCCCAAGAATAATAACTTTGTTTTTATTTGATGGGTAAACTTCACACTCATTTTTATCATTCTGTTCATAGGTGCTGTAAAGATATGCAGTTTCTGAAAAAAATTCAGCCGCACATGTATCAACTCTTTTATAAGATGGATTAACACCAAATTTTGTTCTAAGTTCATAAATTTTTTGTATACTAATTTGAGTTATTTCAGAAATACGTTTATCAGAAAAACCCATAGATTTGATGCTTCTTAAAAACATCTCATCCAAAATATAATCACTAGTTTTTAGATGTTCTTCAACTTGAACTATACCTAAAATCTGTTCTAAAAACCAACTATCCCAGCCAGTAATGTTAGAAATTTCTTTAATTGAAACTTTATGTCTAAACGCAGTTGCTATTCTCAATATTCTTTCTGGAACCTGTTCAGCTAACCAGCCAGAAATGTTGTCTTTGTTATTTAAATTTTCATTTTGAACTGGGAAATAAACATCATTGAGTCCAGACAAACCTGTTTCAAGAGATCTTAAAGCTTTTTGAAGAGACTCCTGAAAAGATCTTCCAATAGCCATTGCCTCTCCAACTGATTTCATAGAAGTAGATAAAAGATTATTTGATCCAGGAAATTTTTCAAAAGTAAAGCGAGGAATTTTTGTAACAACATAATCTATTGTAGGTTCAAAACTAGCAGGTGTGGATTTTGTAATATCATTTTGTAATTCATCTAATCTATATCCAATAGCAAGTTTTGCAGCAACTTTAGCTATTGGAAAACCAGTCGCTTTTGACGCTAACGCAGAAGATCTGCTTACTCTTGGGTTCATTTCAATTACAATTAATCTTCCATTTTTTGGATTAAGGGCAAATTGTACATTTGATCCTCCAGTATCAACCCCAATTTCTCTCAAAACAGCAATGCTTGCATTACGCATCTTCTGATATTCTTTATCTGTTAAAGTCAAAGCTGGTGCTACAGTAATAGAATCACCTGTATGAACTCCCATTGGATCAACATTCTCAATAGAACATATTATTATACAGTTATCTGCATTATCTCTTACTACTTCCATTTCATACTCTTTCCACCCTAAAAGTGATTCTTCAATCAGCACTTCAGTAGTTGGAGATAATTTTAATCCGTTAGTTATAATTTCAATAAATTCTTCTTTGTTATAAGCTATGCCCCCGCCTTCACCTCCAAGAGTAAAGGATGGCCTTATTATTGCTGGCAAACCAACAAAATCTAATGCAGAAATAGCTTGATCAATATTTTTTGCAATTTGAGCTCTTGCAGACTCTAAACCAATTTTATTCATACTTTCTTTAAATAATTCTCGGTTTTCTGCCTTATTTATTGAATCAGGTTTTGCACCAATAATTTCAATATCGTATTTTTTTAAAATACCAGAATTGTATAGATCTAAAGTTGCATTAAGAGCTGTTTGACCTCCCATGGTAGGTAGGATTGCGTCTGGCCTCTCAATTTCAATAATTTTTTCAATAGTATTTTTTTCTATTGGTTCGATATATGTCGAATCAGCCATAATTGGATCAGTCATAATGGTAGCAGGATTAGAGTTTATTAGTATTACTCTAATTCCCTCTTCTTTAAGTGCCTTACAAGCTTGCGCCCCAGAGTAATCAAATTCACAAGCTTGTCCAATTACTATAGGACCAGCACCAATTATTAAGACTGATTCAATATCTTTACGTTTTGGCATTTTTTGTTTCTTTAATTAAGTTTAAAAATTCATTGAACAAGTAAGATGACTCGGTTGGTCCAGGAGAAGCTTCTGGATGGTACTGAACTGAAAAAATTGGTAATGATCTATGTCTTATACCTTCTATTGAATTGTCAAATAAAGAAGTGTGGGTCACTTCTAAACAATTTGGTAAAGAATCTAAGTCTATTTGATACCCATGGTTTTGACTGGTAATCTCTACTTTATTTTTAGATAAATTTTTGACAGGATGATTAGCTCCTCTATGACCTTGAGGCATTTTATTTGTTTTCGCTCCAAATGATAGCCCAATTAATTGATGACCAATACATATTCCAAACACAGGAATTTTAAGTTGAAATAAAGCGCTTAACAGTTTTCTACATTTTATTTCTGTTGCAGATGGATCTCCAGGACCGTTTGATAAAAAAATACCATCTGGCTTGAAATTATTTATATCCTCAATAGAAGCATTTTCTGAGAAAACTCTAACTTCTGCATTTAAGTTAACTAGATGTCTAAGTATGTTTTTTTTAACACCAAAATCTATAACAGCAATTTTGGGTTTGAAGTTCTTCAAATTATACACTTCTGATGATATTAGTTCATGCACACCTTCAGTATACTGATATTGTTTTTTTGTGGTTATAGATGATGAAAGGTTTAGTCCATCCATTTTTGGATGTTTTTTTAGTTTATTTCTCAACTCTTCTATTTTAAAGTTTCCACTTTTCTCAAAACATATCAACGCATTACAGCTTTTATATTTTCGAATTATTTTTGTTAGCAATCTAGTATCAATACCAGAAATACCTGGTATATTATTTTTTATTAACCACTCATTAAAACTGATTTCTGATCGCCAATTAGACTCGTTTGTTGGATGTTGCCTTACTACAATGCCTGCAATCGCATTTGTATTTCCTTCTTCATCAAATTTGTTAGTACCTATGTTACCAATATGGGGGAAAGTAAAAGTAATAATTTGCCCCGTATATGATGGATCAGTAATTATTTCTTGATAGCCAGAAATGGAGGTATTGAAGCATATTTCGCCTAAGCATTCTTTTTTAGAACCAAACGATCTTCCTAAAAAATATGAACCATCATCTAAAATTAATATACTATCTAATGTATGATTTTTATTAATTGAATTAAGATTAAATGGTATATAACCAATATCTTTAAACTTATTCATTACACACCTGTAAGATTCTAAAAAAATGATTTTTAAGATAAATATTTATTGAATGATTTGGGTTTAAAAAGAAGTAATTTTTATACAAAATTTTCATCAAGCTCTAATTAAATTGTATTAGTATCTTCGTCAATAAAATTTAAAATTATTTGATTAAAATTTTATAGATTATGTTATCAATTTTCTTAAAATTAGACTTTGTGAGTGTATATTAACAAATGTTATTAGGAAAAAAAATGAATATTAGAGAAAAAATTTCAAAAAATTTAAAAGATGCAATGATTAAAAAAGAAACAAATTTAGTCAACACTCTACGGTTGATGCTGGCAGCTATAAAAG
>CACMYY010000028.1 GCA_902618025.1 uncultured SAR116 cluster alpha proteobacterium | reverse complement strand
AAGGCCCTGCAATATTTTTTAGCAAAAGAATAGGCAAAAATAATAAAATATTTTTGATGCCAAAGTTTAGAACTATGCAAAAAAATACTCCACAAGTTGCAACACATTTACTGAAAGATAGTTCGAAATATGTAACGAAAATAGGTATTTTTTTAAGAAAAAGTAGCCTAGATGAAATCCCTCAAATTTTTAGTATACTAATTGGACATATGTCCTTCGTAGGTCCAAGACCAGCATTATTTAATCAATACGATTTAAAAAAATTAAGAGAAAAAGAAAAAATTCATTTGTTAACACCTGGCTTAACTGGATGGGCACAGATCAATGGCAGAGATGAAATTTCTATTCAAGATAAAGTTCAAATAGAAGTTTATTATAAAAAAAATCAAAGCATGTTGCTAGATTGCAAAATTTTACTTCTTACTATTTTTAGGGTATTTAAAATGAATAACATAAAACATTGATCTCCGAAATATCAAGGGAAAATTTTGAATAAAATAGATTTATCAAATATAAATTTGCATATACCTAAAAGAATATTTGTAGTTTTCTTTGATATGTCTGTATGCATTTTTTCCTTATGGTTAGCATTTTTTTTAAGAATGGATAGATTTTACTTTTTAGATGAAATACCAATATATCCCCTAATTGTATCCTTATCATTGATGATAATATTAATTTTTTCTTTTCAATTACACAAATCGATTAATAGACACTCTGGTCTTGAGACATTCATAGAGTTGTCAAAAGCTTTGATTATATATGGTATTATCTTTGCATCTATTTTTACTCTCAACACTTTTGAGGGTGTCCCTAGAACGATCGGCATTATACAACCTATTTTGTTATCTTTTTCAATATTATCATCAAGAGCGATAATCAGATATATTTTTTTGATTTTGTCACTTTCAAAACAAAATGAAAAGAATAAATCGAATTGTCTTATTTATGGAGCTGGGAGTACAGGTATACAATTATCAAAAATTATTAAAGGTGACAACAGTATCAATTTTGTCGGCTTTTTAGATGATAATAAAGAGCTCGTAAATACCAAAATTGATAGTAAATATGTTTATTCTCCCTTAGATTTAAAAAAAATCAGAGATAAATACAATGTTGAATTAGTTTTATTAGCAATTCCGTCTTTGAGCGTAAGTACTAAAACCAAAATACTAGAAAACCTTCAATATTTAAATATTACTTTGAGAACATTACCCAATTTTAACGAATTAACGTCAGGAAAAATTGATTTATCAAATTTAAGAGATTTGAATATCGATGATTTGCTGGATAGAGATCT
Source organism: uncultured SAR116 cluster alpha proteobacterium (assembly GCA_902618025.1). Lineage (GTDB taxonomy): Bacteria > Pseudomonadota > Alphaproteobacteria > Puniceispirillales > Marisalimonadaceae > Marisalimonas. Next base: position 12,367 of record CACMYY010000028.1, on the reverse strand, counting down.
TATAAGTACCAGATCTATATATAAAGCAAAAAATATCACAAAAAAAAATGTGCTAATTACAGGAGGTGGTGGTTCTATAGGCAGCGAACTTTGCAGACAAATTTTACAGCTATCTCCTAAGCTATTAATTATTGTTGAAATAAATGAATATTGCCTTTATCGGATAACTCAACAAATTAAAGAGAAATATTCAAACACCAATGTAAAAGTTATAACAAAATTAGTATCAATTTTAGACTATAATATTTTAGAAGAGATCTTTAGAATTTATAAACCTGATATAATTTTCCATGCTGCAGCTTATAAGCATGTAAATATTGTTGAAAACAACCCTGTAGTTGGGGTTAATAACAATGTGTTTGGAACACTAAATATCGCGAAACTATCACTTAAATATAAAGTCGGTAATTTTGTACTAATAAGTACAGATAAGGCCGTAAGACCAACAAATATTATGGGTGCGTCAAAAAGATTATCTGAATTAATTATTCAGGCTTTTCAAGCTAGAACAAAATTCTCAATATTTTCAATGGTTAGATTTGGTAATGTTTTAGGATCATCAGGGTCTGTTGTACCAAAATTTTTAAAACAAATTCAGTCTGGAGGCCCAATCACTATTACTGACAAAAGAGTTACTAGATTCTTTATGACAATTCATGAAGCTGTAAATTTAGTTATTAAATCATCTATTATTTCTAAAGGAGGAGAAGTATTTGTTCTTGATATGGGTGATCCTATTAAAATAATAGATTTAGCGAAAAAAATAGCTTTACTCTCAGGGAAAACAATAAAAAATGAAAGTAATAAGAATGGTAACATAAAAATTAAAATAACTGGCCTTTCAGTTGGAGAGAAACTGTATGAAGAGTTGTTAATAGGTAATAACCCTATTCAAACTAAAGAAAAGAAAATACTAATGGCTCAAGAAAATTTTCTTGAGTGGAAAGAATTAAAAATATACTTGAAACAGCTAAAAAAATCTTTAGAGGAAAATGATATTAAACGAATAAAAAACATATTTATCAAAACTGGCACTTTTTATAAAAAATAAAATCTATACTTAAGTGATCATCTCTTGAAGGGGTCTATAAGTCTTATTATATCGTCTTCCCCAAAATACGTCCCATATTGAACTTCTATAACAATCAACATTTCTTCTTCTTGATTGGATATAGAATGCTTGACTTCATTTTTAATAATTATGGATTCGCCCACAGAATAGTTTTTAGTAACACCATTCAAAATCACCGTTGCCTGACCAGAAACTATAGTCCAATGTTCAGATCTCTTTAAATGATATTGATAAGAAAGAGATTTAAAAGGATCAACGAATAACCTTTTAACCTTACATTCTTTGGAGTCCAATAAAACTTCAAATTTTCCCCACGGTCTATATTCAAAACTATGTTCTGTTGCTATTGATTTATTTGCCCCTTTTAAATCTTGTACAACCGATCTTACTTTCTCTGATTCCCCTTTTTTAAAAACTAAGGTCGCATCTGTTTCATCAACAATAGTAATATCCTCTAATCCTATCCCAACAATTAAGCGTTCTGAGGAATGAATATGCGTATTATTACTTTCAACAAGAAACTCATTTTTCTTATCTTTATTAAATTTTTCTAATAAAATATTCATAGAGTCCCAATTACCAATATCACTCCAGCCATTTTTAAACGGAATAAGTTTTATAAATTTTTCTTTTTCTAATATTGCTTTATCTATAGAGATATTTTGCAAAGAGGTCATTTCTCTTTTTTTAATTATATTTGTATTAGCCAAAACTTCTCTTTTTAACCATGCATTCAAAATTGATTTTTCTAAATTTGGATTAACTTTTAAAAAACTCTCTTTTATTTTACATGCTGAAACTAAAAATATTCCTGCATTCCAAAAATAATTTTTACTTTGAACAAACTTCTGTGCCGTTAGCAAATTAGGTTTTTCTATAAACTCAAATACTTCTAAAATTTCTTTGTTACGATTATTTTCTGTTTTTATATAGCCAAACCCAGTAGATGGGTATGTAGCTTCAATTCCCAAAGTTACCCAGAATCCTTTTTCGGCCTCAACTATCCCTTTTTTTATAATTAGGTTAAAATTATTAACATCCTCTATCCAATGATCTGACGGCATAATGCATAAGATTGCATCTTTAGATTTTTCTAGAGCTAAAAGAGCAGCAAAATAAATTGCAGGTGAAGTGTTTTTAGAGATTTCTTCTAAAATTAAATGGAGGTTCTTTTCTGAACTTTTCAAATTTCTTTTAATTAAGTATTCATAATCTCTAGAAGAAGCAATGATAAGATTTTGGCAATTATTTAATTTTTCAACGCGTTTTAAAGTATGTGTAAAAAGATTACCAATTATATTAAAATCTACAAACTGTTTGGGAAGAGATTTTCTACTTTTGGGCCATAATCTATCACCTGAACCACCACTTAATATTACTGGAAATAAGTTTTTCATATTACTCTCTTATATTAGAAGATATTTTTTAAGGCCCAATTATAAGTATTTTTAATTCCGCTCTTTAGGCTAATTTCTGGTTTCCAGCCATAAGAAATTGCTTTTGAAATATCTAATTTTTTTAATGGAGTACCATCGGGTTTTGATTCGTCATAAGTTATTAAACCTTCATATCCAACAACATCAGCAATAATTTCAGCAAATTGCTTTATGCTAATATCTTTACCTGTACCAATGTTTATAGGTTCACTCGAAGAGTAATGTTCTATCATAAAAATAATAGCTTTTGCCAAGTCAGAAACATGCATAAATTCTCTACGTGGTTTTCCAGTTCCCCACACTAAAACTGATCTCTGATTATTAATTTTAGCTTCATGAAATCTTCTCAATAATGCTGCGGGAACATGAGAAAATTTAGGATCAAAATTGTCATTTGGGCCATATAGGTTTGTAGGAAGAAGAGAAATAAAATTACAATTATATTGTTTTGAATAAGATTCACATAGTTTAATACCAGCTATTTTAGCAATTGCGTATGCCTCATTAGTAGGTTCTAAAAATCCAGATAAAAGATACTCTTCTTTGATTGGTTGTTTACTATATTTTGGATATATACATGAAGAACCAAGAAATACTAACTTCTCTACACCTGTAACGTATGACGCTCTAATAACATTATTTTGAATTCGTAGATTATTTTCAAGAAAATCTACAGGATAAATACTATTTGCAAATATACCGCCTACTTTAGCAGCTGCAATAATTACTATTTGAGGCTGATTATCTTTGAACCATTTTAAAACTTTGTCTTCATTTTTAAGATCTAATGTTCTACTGTTTACATACAATAATTGATCTGATTTTTTTGAAAGTTCATTTAGAGTTGCGCTACCAACCATGCCATTATGGCCTGCGACGAAAATAGATTTGTTTTCAATATTAAATATTTTATTTTTACTTATCATTTTTAAAATGTTTTAAGTCACTCTCAACCATTTCTAAAATTAATTTGTCAAAAGGTATTTTGGTCTCCCAGTTTAAAATTTTTTTTGCTTTTGAAGAATCACCTAAAAGTTGATCAACTTCTGTTGGCCTAAAATATCTTGGATCAACTTCGACAAGACATTTTCCATTTTTTTTGTTGTATCCTTTTTCCTGCTCTCCTGACCCTTTCCATTCAATTTCAATGTCAATTTTTTCAAATGATAGGTTTACAAAATCTCTCACAGAATGCATTTTGCCACTGGCCAAAACAAAATCATCAGGAGTATGATGTTGCAAGATTTTCCACATTCCATAAACATAATCTTTTGAATGCCCCCAATCTCTACGAGCGCTTAAATTTCCTAAAAATAGTTTTTCTTGCAATCCATAATAAATTTTTGCAACTGCCATTGTGATTTTTCTAGAAACAAATGTTTCTCCTCTTGTTGGTCCTTCATGATTAAATAATATTCCATTTGAGGCGAACATATTATATGCTTCTCTATAATTTATAGTTGTCCAATACGCATATAATTTTGCTACAGCATATGGACTTCTAGGGTAGAATGGAGTGCTTTCAGTTTGAGGTACTTCAATAACTTTTCCGTAGAGCTCTGATGTTGATGCTTGATAAAATTTAACCTTTTTTTCAAGTCCTAATACTCTAATAGCCTCTAAACATCTTAATACACCAATAGCATCAGCATTAGCTGTATATTCAGGAGTTTCAAAACTTACTTTTACGTGACTTTGCGCTGCTAAGTTATAAATTTCGTCAGGATCAGTTTCTTTTATTATTCTAGTTAAATTCATAGAATCTGTCATATCTCCGTAATGAAGAAAGAATTTTTTATTTTGAATTTGGGGATCTATATAAAAATGATCAATTCTGTCTGTATTTATTAATGAAGATCTTCTTTTTATACCGTGAACGATATAGTTTTTTTTTAATAATAATTCTGCTAAATAAGCTCCATCTTGTCCATTTACACCAGTAATTAGAGCTTTTTTTTGATTATTTGGCATTTATAATTCTTAACAAAAATAGTAATTTATATTGATTTAAGGTAACTATTAATTTTATATTTTAATTAAAGGTTAATGTAAATGAAAGTTTTGATAACAGGTGGCGCTGGTTATATTGGTAGTCATATGGGATTAGCTCTCTTAGATGAAGGCAATGATGTTGTAATATTAGATAATCTTACGACTGGATCAAAACAAATTGTACCAACGAAAGCTAATTTTATTGAAGGTGACATTTCTGACATAAACCTTGTTCAAAGAGTTTTAAGTGAACATAATTTTGACGTCGTTACTCATTTTGCAGGAAGTATTAAAGTTGAAGAAAGCGTCAAAAATCCACTTAAATATTATGAAAATAATACTCTTAACACACTTAAGTTTCTAAAATGCTTAACAAATAGCAATGTAAAAAAAATTGTTTTCTCTTCAACAGCGGCTGTTTATGAAGAAAAAAAAAGTGGATTAATAAATGAAACATACTTGTGTAATCCATCTAACCCTTATGGCCGTTCAAAATTAATGTGTGAAAATATTATTCAAGATTTGAGTAAAAGCACAAATTTGAAATATTTTATTTTAAGATACTTCAATGTTGCTGGTGCTGACCCACAATTAAGATCTGGACAGTTAGACGAAAAATCTAATCATTTAATTAAGGTTTGTATTGATTGTGTTTTACAAAAAAAAAAATGGGTAGAAATATATGGAGTGGATTACGAAACAGATGATGGATCATGTGTAAGAGATTTTATTCATGTGTCCGACTTGATTTCAGGCCATTTATTAGCTGTTAAACATTTAGTAAAAGGCGGTGATTCAGATATATGTAATCTTGGATATGGGCGGGGGTTTAGTGTTTTAGAAATAATTGAAAGGGTTAAGAAAGTATCAAAGGTAAATTACACAACTAGGATAGTTGGAAGAAGGGACGGAGATGCTTCAAGAATAGTGGCTGATAGCAATAAGATGATGACCAAATATAATTGGGCACCAGCACTAAATAATATAGACACTATTATATTAACTGCTCTTAATTGGGAAAAACAAAAATTTAAAAAAATATATGAAACTTAAATACGTTATAGGTTTAATGTCAGGTACAAGTATGGATGGTATAAATGCGTCGTTGGTAAAAACCAATGGGGAGGTACTTGAACAAACAGATTACAAAATAATTTTAAATTATAATAGATCAACATCAAGTTTACTCAAAGAATATGTTTTTAATTATCATAAATTAAAAGATAATAAAGACTTTGAAAATCAATTATCGAATGAAATTGTTAGTGATCACAACAATGCCATTTCAGAAATTAGAGAGATATCTGGAATTAAACCAGATTTGATTGGATTTCATGGTCAAACAGTTTTTCATAATCCTAAAAAAAAAATTAGCATACAAATGGGTGATGGATATTTACTCTCAAAATTGTGTAAAATAAAAGTTGTATCTAAATTTAGACAAAACGATATTAATAATGGGGGAGAAGGTGCACCTATATCACCAATATATCACAAATTTCTTATGCAACAGTTTAACATTGATCTACCTTGCTCTTTTATTAACATTGGTGGTGTATCTAATATTACTTATTGGGATGGACACACCTTAATTGGGTATGACTTAGGGCCAGGTAATGGATTAATGGATGTTTATTGCCAAAAACATTTAGGTATACCTTTCGATAATTCAGGCGAAATTGCCTCTCAAGGACAACCTGACTTTAATATAATTAACAACTTTTTGAAGCTTCCCTTTTTTAAAAAAAAATACCCTAAATCAATTGACAGGTTAGAATTTGACAGTTTTGTTCAAAACTTGCCATTAAAAAGTTTGAGTCATTCTGACATTCTATCTACATTTTTAGAATTTACAGTACTATCAATTCAAAAAGGTATTGAAATGTTGCCATCCATTCCAAATAAATTCATAATTATGGGTGGAGGACAACACAATAAACATTTGATGAAAAAATTAAAATTATCTCTTCCAACTGAAATTATTAAAGCAAATCATATTGGAATTGATGGCGATTACGTGGAAGCTGACATGATTGCTTACTTGGCAATGCGACGTTTAGCTAATATACCTATTACCTACCCAAATACAACAGGTGTAAATGCCCCGTGTACAGGTGGTGAGATTTTCAATTTTTTAGATTAATGAACTTGGTATATTTTTGTAATATGGCCTAATTGGCATCGTAGATGGTAATAAAGATCTAATATCTACAAATGGAAATGTCGATTCAAATCTAAAAACTTCTGCATAACTCTTACCTCCTGCATTACATTGTGCAGCTCTAAATTTATTATTAATTTCAATTGCATTTAAAAATTTTTCAGGATTTTGGCTTTTGTGTTTTAATATTGCTCTTGTCTTATCTTCAAAATGTTCACTTATATCGATATATATATCAGGATTAAAATTTACTCCCATCAATGTTTCACAAAACAATATTGGATACTTAAAACCTGCACTTGATTTCACATAATTTGATAAAGATCTATGATCAGAATGATAATCTTCTGGTGGATGAGTTATTATTAAATCTGGATCTATACTATCAAGGTGTTTTTTTATTTTACTTGTTATATCTGGTTGAAAAGACAATTGACCATCCAAATAACCAAGAAAAATTGGAACTCCTAAAATTTTTAATGCTTCTACTGTTTCCTTTTTTCTTATCTCAGAAAGATTTTTATTTGTGGTAACATTGCCTGCACCTCCGTCTGTAGCAACAATCATAAATATTTCATCATTTCTTTTTGAAAAAACCGAAAGAATACCATACATGAAAATCTCAATATCATCTGGATGAGCACCTATTGCCAAAATTTTCATTCTATTTTTTCCTATTTTGTTTAAAATAAACATTATAAATTTAAATAAGCTAAATCAATGAAAAGAAATAATAAAATTCTGAATGGTTACATAGAAGGATATTATGGCAGGCTTCTAACTTGGGAGGATAGACATAGAATCATATTAAACTTGAAGAAAAATAAAATGAATTTTTATTTCTATGCTCCAAAAGAAGATGAAAAGCATAGGTTAAATTGGAAGAGCAATTATAAAATTGAATGGACTAAAAAATTCAAGAAATTTTGTCATTTTGCTAATAAAAATTATGTAAAAGTAATTATAGGTATATCACCCGGTTATAGCTTTGATTTCTCAGAAATTCTTAACTTTAATTCAAAGAATAAAATGACAAAAGATTTAAAAATCCTATACCAAAAATTCCAATATTTTTTAGATAGTGGAGCTAACGAAATTGCTTTGCTTTTTGATGATCTACCAAATAATTTTGAAGATAATTTTAATTTATCTATCTCCGAGGGTTCTGTTCATGCCAAACTAACCAATCAATTATCTTCTTTGCTAAATAAATCCATTTTTGTAGTTCCAAGGATTTATTCTGACCAATTAATATATGAAGATAAAAATTATTTATCAGATTTTAAAAAACATATTTATAAAAATGTTATATGTTTTTATACAGGTAAAAATATTGTGTCAAAATCAATCAATAACAATACAATAAAAAAAATTTCTAAAATTTTATCTCCAAATTTAGTAATTTGGGATAATTTTTATTCTAATGATTACTGTCCAAGAAGAATCTTTTTGGGACCTTTTGTCGGACGTGCTGGAATAGAAAATATTATGATTAATCCAACAGGTTTAATAGAAACAGATCTTTTAATATTAGATATTATTAAAGTAACAAAAAATAGCTTAAAACCATTTGAAGAATGGAAGAAGATATTAAAAAAACATAATGTTCCAGTGCAATTTTTTGATATTTGTAAATTTTTTTTAAAACCAGATTTCGGTGAAAGTCCAGTTCTAAATAAAGTAGAAACGTCAAAAAAAATTTTACTTAGTTTGGACTATTTGATATGGAACTGGAAAAGTCCGTTATCTAGAGAATGGTACCCTTTTCTACTAGGTTTAAAACATGACATAAAAATTTTCACAAATGATTTTAATTCAGAAAGAATTGTGAAAACACAAACAAAAGCATTAGCAAGTTATCTAATTAATAATTAAGAAGTTTATAATCATAGGAGTATGCAAATGAAAGAAATTGGTTTTATTGGACTTGGAAATATGGGATCAAAAATGTCAGTTCATCTATCTAAGGCTGGCTATAATGTTTCGGGATTTGACATTGATAATAAGTTAATGGATGAAGTTGCAAAATTTGGAATTAAAAAAGAAAATTCAGTTTCTGAAATTTCAAAAAATAAAGACTTAATTATTACAATGTTACCTAATGGTAAAATTGTTAATGAGGTTCTCAATGATGTCTTCAATAATATCTCAAATTATCCAACAATAATTGATTGCTCTACAATTGATGTAAACACTTCTGAAAGTTTGTATAAACTTTCATTATCTAAAAATATCCCATTATTGGATGCTCCTGTCTCTGGTGGCACAATAGGGGCCTTAAACGGTACTTTGACCTTTATGGTAGGAGGAGAAAAAGATATCTTTGATAAAATGTTACCAATTTTCAATCTAATGGGTTCAAAATCTGTCTATTGTGGGAATGCGGGCTCTGGCCAAGCCACGAAATTATGTAATAATATGTTATTAGCGATCACAATGATTGGAGTTGGAGAGTCCTTCAATATGGCCAAAAATCTTAAATTAGACCTGAATATTTTATATGACGTAATCAGCACTGCAACTGGTTCTTGCTGGTCTGTTAATAATTATTGCCCAATAAAAAACGTTGGTCCAGTCAGCCCGGCGGATAATAACTTTGCACCAGGTTTTTCGGCTAAATTAATGTCTAAAGATTTAAAACTCGCTATTAATGCGGCAAAACAAACAAATTCAAACATAGAATTTGGCCAAAAAGCTGAAGAAATGTTTACAAAAATGGCTGAAGGAGTTAATGGAGAAAAGGACTTTTCTGCAATAATAAAGGAAATTTAGAGTTATTTTAAATTATAAAAATTTTTGTACCATTTAATAAATTTAAACAAACCATTTTCAATTACAGTTTGGGGATTAAAATTAAATTTTTTCTGAGCTTTTGAAATATTAGCCAATGTAGACTTCATGTCTCCAGGTTGCAAATCTAAATAAATTTTTGTAGCTTTTTTTTCAGTCAAAAGTTCAATTGTGTTTACAAATTTTTCTAGAGAGACTGATTTATTGTTACCTAAGTTATAGACTTCCCAGGGTGTATTATTAAAAGATTTTTTATTTTTGTCACTTAGAACTGGTGGACCGTTATTTAATATTTTTAAAATACCATCTATAACATCATCTATATATGTAAAATCTCTAAACATTTTTCCTTGTCCGAAGATTTCGATAGGTTTTCCTTCATAAATGTTTTTTACAAATTTGAAATATGCCATATCAGGACGTCCCCATGGACCATAAACTGTAAAAAACCTCAAAGCAGTACAAGGTAATTTAAATAAATTTGAATAAGAATAAGATATCAATTCGTTACTTTTTTTAGATGCAGCATACAAGTTTTTTGGTGAGTCTGTGACTTGACTTTCTTCAAAACTAGGATTTTCATTTTCACCATAGATTGAGGAGGATGACGCAAAAATTAAATGTTTAATATTATTGTTTTTAGACAATTCTAATATATTATAAAACCCATTTATATTACTTTGTATATATTCTTGTGGATTTTCAATTGAATATCTGACACCAGCTTGAGCTGCAAGATGGATAATCACATCAAAACTATTTTTAAAAAAAATATTTTTTAATTTTTTTTGATCACAGATATCAACCTTATAAAAGCTTAATTTAATTTTTTTAAGATTAGCTAGTCTTGCCTTTTTAAGATCTAAATCATAATAGCTATTTAAATTGTCTATGCCGACTATCTCATAATTTGCATTTATTAAGCTTTTAGCTAAGTGATAACCTATAAAACCCGCAACACCTGTAATCAATATTTTCATATTGTAAACTCAATCCCGTATAGGGTTTTTTATCATAAAGCTAATTAACTAACAAAGGAGCAATTACAAGACTTACAATAGCCATAACGTTAATAAGTATATTCATAGAAGGGCCAGATGTATCTTTTAATGGATCTCCAACAGTGTCGCCAACAACAGCAGCTTTATGTACTTCAGATCCCTTTCCACCAAAATTTCCTTTTTCAACAAATTTTTTTGCGTTATCCCAAGCTCCACCCGCATTTGACATCATTAAAGCCATCATTACACAACAGATGAGTGCTCCACCTAACATTCCACCAAGAGCTTTAGGACCTAACAAAAATCCAATAACAACTGGAGATAATACGGCCAATGACCCAGGAGCAATCATTTTTCTTAGGGCAGCTCTAGTTGCAATATCAACACATCTCGCAGTATCTGGCTTTGCTTTGCCTTCTAATAATCCTGGGATTTCTTTAAACTGTCTTCTAATTTCTTTAATCATGTCGAAAGCAGCATCACCAACAGCTGTCATCGTCATAGAACTTACAATAAATGGAAAAATTCCACCCAAAAACATCCCACATAAAACTAGTGGATCGTTTATAGCCAAAACAAAATTTTCATCCGAAATTGATATTTTCTCTATATATGCACTTATTAGTGCTAAGGCAGCTAGTGCGGCAGCACTAATGGCAAAACCTTTACCAATCGCAGCTGTTGTATTACCAACTTCATCTAAAGAATCAGTTATTTTTCTAGTTTCTTTACCCATTTCAGACATTTCAGCTATACCCCCTGCATTATCAGCAACTGGGCCATAAGCATCAATAGCCATAGTAATACCAACAGTACTTAGCATACCAACTGCAGCTATACCAACTCCATAAAGACCAGCAAAAATATTTGAAATAAAAATTATAGATACAATGGTAAGAACTGGTATTGCTACTGATTGCATTCCAGTTGCTAAACCAGCAATAAGAACTGTAGCAGATCCTGTTTCACCATCTTTTGCTATTTTTTCAACAGGACTTCCACCCGTATAGTATTCAGTTACTAATCCTACTACAATACCTCCAACAGATCCTACTAGCACTGCAATCCATACCCCAGTGGATATAGCCATCAAGTCAATCAAAAAATATGACAATATTACAAAAAGAACTGCAGAACCTATAGTACCATATCTAAGAGCAGTTTCAGCACTTTTTGATGAAAATAATTTTACTGTCAGAATACCTAATAAAGAGCATATTATCCCCAAAGATGCTAGTGCTAAAGGCATAAATTGAAGTAAGTATTGATTACCACCTAAAGAATTAATAGTTGCACTAGTCATAGAAGCAGCTAAAGCAATACAAGCTATCATTGATCCACAATAAGATTCAAAAATATCAGATCCCATACCAGCGACATCTCCAACATTGTCGCCAACATTGTCAGCAATCACTCCTGGATTTCTAGGGTCGTCCTCTGGTATTCCAGCCTCTACTTTACCTACTAAATCAGCTCCAACATCAGCACTCTTAGTAAATATTCCACCACCAACTCTTGAAAATAATGCTACTGATGATGCACCCATTGCAAAGCCTTCGATAGCATGAATAGTTTTTATATCTCCAGCAAAGTAATGAAACAAAATTCCTATGCCAAACAACCCCATGGCGGCAACAGTTAGTCCCATGATAGAACCACCAAAAAAAGCTATGTTCAAAGCTTCGGAAGCTCCCTTTTCTTTGGCAGCAACAGCGGTTCTAACATTTGCTTTTGTTGCAGAATACATACCAATAAAGCCGGCTGTTCCTGAACACAATGCTCCAAGGATAAATGAAATAGCAGTTTGCCAGCCTAAAGAAAAATATAGAGCAATAATGCATACTAAACAAAAAATAGCCAATCTCTTATATTCTGCAGACATGAAGACCATTGCACCAAGATGAATTTGGTCACC
>CACMYY010000027.1 GCA_902618025.1 uncultured SAR116 cluster alpha proteobacterium | reverse complement strand
ATAGAAAAGTATAATAGACTCAAAAAGAATAAATCTTTCCTAGGTATAATACGATTTTATTGGTTCAATTTTTTTGCAGTTTTAAGAGATTTAAATAAATAATGAATGCAAAATTAATAAGAGATAGGATTCTTTTTGATGGTGATGACAACTTATTTAAAAAATATTTGAAAAATTGTAAAATTTATTTTGAATACGGAGTTGGTCAATCAACAATTTGGGTTTTAGAAAATACTAAATGCATTATAATATCTGTCGATACAGACAAATATTGGATAAATAAAATAAATATTTCTAAATACCAAGAAAGAATAAAAATTAACTGGATTAATCTTGGTGATTTAGAAAACTGGGGGCGCCCTAGAACTTATGGATATAGGAAAGATTTTTTTAATTATATTAGTAATGTCTGGAAATTTAATATCAAGGCAGATGTGACTTTAATTGACGGTAGGTTTAGAGTAGCATGTTTTTTATATAGCTTAATAAATGCAAAAACAGACAGTTTAATTGTTTTTGATGACTATATAAACAGACCACATTATCATGTAGTTGAAGAAATATTAAAATATGAACAAAAATGCGGTCGCCAGGTGGTTTTCAGAGTTCCAAATGATTATAATAGATCATTAGCTCAGGAATTATTAAATCATTTTATATATGTTTTTGATTAGTAATTTAGATAATAAAAATATACCCAAAGTTTTAAAGTTTATATATTAAATCACCAATATTTCTGAAATTGAGAGTCATATTAATTGAATCATCAGCAAGTAAATCTCTGTTTAAATTTTCACTGTTACTTTTATATTCAAACAATATTGTCAAACAATTTCCAAACATATATCCCGTATCATTATATTCTAGTCCTAAAATTTCTGAAATGAGTTCCTCATCATTATTTCTAAGATCATATTTTCTGGAGTAACTTGTTTTTAAGTTAGAAAAGTTTTTTGATAGGCTTAAAGTTAATTCTTCTCTATCAATATTGTCAGAGACAAATTCTTTATTAACAGATCTGTGATTTGCAGAGTATGACCAACCTTCTACTGTACCATTAAAACTAAAGTCTGAAGTATCAACTTTTAAATCATGATGGTCATTTAAAGCAAACCATGAAAAGTTGTATTTCTCATTCACATTCCAACTTATTGAATTAATAATGTGTGATTGACGATTTATATTAGGTACAGAGACATTTTTTTGTGTCCCACTTAATTTTTGACTTTGTCCAACAAAAATATCAATTTCACCTAGGCTGTCTGAAATTAATAGAGATGTAATACCAAAGTTTAACCGATCGTTTTTTTGTAAATTATCCCTGCCTTGATATTGATTATTAAAAAACAAGTTAGTTTGATCTATAATAAACTCTGACGAGTCTCTATTTGGAACTTGAGCTGTTCTATCTGGAGATAAAAAAGTGCTAAGTTGTACTTTAGGTTCAATTATTAAGTCTCTTTCATCATTTGACAAACCATATTGCTTACTTGTGGCAATAGAAAGCCCGGACGAAAGCCTATCAATATATCTATTATTATTTGTATCAGAATATGGTCTTCCTTGAATAGAGTATAAATCTAAACCAAGGTTAGCGTCGGCTTCAATTAAAAAATTTTCTAAATAGACTTTTTTATTTATATTACCTAGCCCTGACCATCTCATTATGTCATAATTCTCGTCATTTTGAATTGAGTGTGCCTTTAATGTAATATCATAATTAAACGCGTCATTTTTGTTAAAAATATTATGAGATATAGAAGGAGCCATAGTAGGTTCATTGTTAAGGTTTGTTTCTTCTAAATTTTTTACATTATAAATTTCAATATTTGAAATTGAGTTATTCCTTATCTTTTCTAAGTTTATAAAGCTTTTATAAATATTTTCATTATCAAAGTTATACCTTCTCATAAAAGTATCTTGATCGGCATACTTGCCTTCTAAAGTCATCTTCCAATTATTTCTAAAAACAGAATTCACGTATAAATTTGCAGCGAAAACATCATCACCATCTGATTTATTAGTATCTAAATTCCCATTAAATATATTTGTTTCTAAAGAAGAACTATCATATTTTTTTCTAATGTTTAGTTGATCCACATTTCCTGTTTTTCCGTTTTGATGTGAAGTAAAAGTCATATCCCATGTTTGATTATTTTCAGGTGCATAATAATATGGAACTTTTATATAAAATCTATTTCTCTTGGAGTATCCATAGGATGGTGTTAGAAAGCCTGATTTTCTTTTAACTGTCCAGTCAGGAAAACTTAAATATGGAAGGTAATAAATAGGTAAAGAAAATATTCTCATTACAGCATGTTTTAGATAAACAGTTTTGGTTGCTGGATCATGTTTTATTTCTTTAGATTCTATTCTCCAGATAGGTGTTTCATCTTTTTTTAAATCGCATTCACATGCTGTATAGACACCCTCATTAAAATAACTTTCTCCAAAATTGTTTTTTTTTAGACTTTTGGCTTTAATACTCGATTTATCTATTAGTTTACCTAAAAGAGGCATTGCCATAATAGATTTAAACTCGTTTGTTAAAATAACTTTGTTACTCTCAAAGATAGATCCATCTTGTTCAGTTAGTATGACTTTTCCTGATGCTACAGCCTTATCAAGATTTTGATCATATTCGACTTTATCAGCACTTATTTTTCTTATGTCATTTGAAATAACAACATTCCCAAGTGCTGTAACAATTTTATTTTTTTCATCAATTTTTATCGTGTCGCTTGTAAATTTAACTTCATTATTATCCAGTGATAAGTTTTTGTTGGCCTCTCCAAAGGTTTTACTAGAAAGGATAATTATTGATATAAAGAATATACTTAAGATTTTCATTTTTACTTATTTCAATTGTCTAATATTCAATTAATTTAGATTAATTTTTTAAAATTTAAAACAATACTTTTCCAGGGTTCATTATTCCCTTTGGATCCAGTTGATTTTTAATTGTACTCATTACTGCATATGCTACTTCATCTTTATGCGTTTTCAAACTATCTTTTTTTAACTGACCAATTCCATGTTCAGCAGAAAATGATCCGTTATAATTATGGACAATTCTATAAAGTTCTTTTGTAAATTCTAGACTTTTTCCTTCAAATCCATCAGGTAAAGATCCATTTCCAAAAACATTGTAATGAAGGTTACCATCACCCAGATGACCAAAATAAATTGTTTTAAGATTTGGTAAAAAGTTAGAAATCATTATTTGTGCATCTTTATGAAAATCATCAATCGATTCAATTGGTAAGGATATGTCATGTTTTAAACATTTTATTAAATTTGAATTTTCAAGCTCTTTTTTTTCAGATTCTGCAGCTGCTTCTCTTATTGACCATAGTGATCTTTTTTGATTTTCATTGATACAAATTGTGGCGTCAGAAATTAGATTAATTTCAAAACATTCTTCTAATACATTTTCAATTGATTTTATAATTTGAACTTCTCCTTTTTTATTTGGAGTAATTTCATTCTTTGAAAAACTAGAAACATCAATTAAAACACCCATCTCAGGCATTTTTTCAAGGGGCATTAAAATATCCTCAATATTATTTTTTGCCACTTCCCAAAAACTTTTTGGCATAAGTTCAAAAGATTCAATTCTGTCCGGAAAATAAGATTTGAAAGTATTTAATAATTTTATTGCATTAGAAATTTCATTCGCTTCTACAAATAAGGTTGTAATCATTTTAGGTAATTGGAAAAGCTTTAAGGTAGCAGCTGTGATTATGCCAAGTGTTCCTTCAGCTCCTATAAAAAGATTTTTTAAATCATAACCAGTATTATCTTTTTTAAGCTCTGAAATTAAGTTCATAATTTTGCCACTCGGCAAAACTATTTCTAGGCCGAGACAGAGTTCTCTTGTATTTCCGTACTTTAAAACATTTACGCCGCCAGCATTAGTGGATAAATTACCGCCTATCATACATGAGCCTTGAGCTCCCAAACTTAGTGGAAAAAACAAATTTTCTTTTTCTACAATATCATGGATTTGACTCAAGATAACACCAGATTCTACAGTTATTGTTTGAGATTCTTTATTAAACTGCCGAATTTTATTCATTTTCTCAAATGAAATTACAATTGATGTTCCGGTATTATCTGGTGTTGCTGCTCCACAAAGGCTTGTATTTCCACCCTGAGGTACCACACTAATTGTGTTCTCATTAGCAAGTTTCAAAATACGCGAAACCTCTTTTGTGTTAATTGGTTTTAATATTGCAGCAGCATCTCCTTTATATTGTCCTCTCCAATCTTGAACATATTTTAAATGATCTTTTTTTGTGAATATTGGATTATGTTGTAATTTCAGTGATTTAAGTTTTATTTCTAAAGAAGTATGGTCCATTTTTTTAATTCTTAAAAGATGCTCTTTTTAACCTATCATTTATTGCAATACCAATACCTTTCATGGGAATAGGCATAACTTGTATATTTTTAATTCCAAATGAATCTAAATATCGCATACCAGAATATAATAAATTACAAGCTTGAAATAAATTTCCACTAGGACTTAAGTTAAACATAATCTGTTCTTTCTGCAATGTTTTTGGAACATTCCCAAAAGTTAGCCAAGCACTATGATCCATTCTAAATTTTTGGTTTATATAAAGATTAGCTTTTGGAGAATAATGTCTTTTCATTAGCCCAGGTGATATGAATTCATCAAAATCTTGAGGGTCTAAAATATTAGATTCAAATATATTTGAGATCATTTCAGAAGTTATATAACCATGTCTCAGTATAATTGGAAGATTTCCTCTACAATCAACCACTGTTGACTCAATTCCTACTTCACATGATCCGTAATCAATTATTTTAGACAAATTCCAACCTCTTCCTTTAAACTTAGGTCCAAAATCATCTTTTACGTGATTGATTTCTGTTGGACTTACGCCGCCAGATTTATTCGCACTTGGTGCCAATATAGGGATTTTTATCCGCTCTAATAGGTCTCTAGCTACTGGATGGGATGGCACTCTAATAGCTATTGTACTTTTACCTTGGGATAATAATTTTGCTAAATTATTTTGTTTAGTCTGTAAAATTATGGTTAATGGACCAGGCCAATATCTTTCTGTTAAGATGTTAGCTGTACTTGTAAATTCACCATATTTTTCAGCTTCTTTTTTATTAAAGGTATGAACAATTAGTGGGTTATTTGAGGGTCTTTTTTTTGCATTATATATGCTTTTAATTGCTTTTTTACTATTACCTATAGCGCCAAGTCCATAGACAGTTTCGGTTGGAAACACTACCAAATTTTCTCTTTTTAATTCAGTAATACTTTCTTTTAAATCTCTTTTATAACTATCATATTTTTTGTTTTTTAATTTTATCAAAAATGTATTTGGGATATTTTGTGTCTTTCCATGGGCAAGGAAAATATCATTTAGAAATTTTATCTTTCCATATTTAACTTCAATACCAGAATCAGAAATAATATTACCACCAGCAGATTTTAAAATACTATGTCCTGCTGCAATATCCCATTCCATAGTAGGGGATGTTCTTGGATAAAAATCTACTTTGCCTTCAGCTAAATAACAAAACTTAATACTAGATCCTATGTCTTGATCTGAAATTGGATTAACAAAAGACATCCAATCTTCTAATTCTTTAGACCTATGATTAAAACTACTTAAAGTCCTTAAATTTTTATAATTTATTTCAGTACATTGTATTCTCTGAGAATTGTTGAAATCTTTACCTTTATCTAATTTCCATGCCTTATTATTAAAATTGTACCAAATTATTCCTGTCGTTGGTTGGGCTATTAAACCAAAAATAGGAGAATTATGTTTTATAAGAGCAAAATTGACAGTAAAATTTGGTCTTTTATTTATAAATTCTTTAGTTCCATCGATAGGATCAACTAGCCAAAAATATTTTTTATTATTAAATTCACTATTTGACTTGTATAACTCTTCGCTAATGATTTTTGTACTAGGAAATAATTTTTTAAGTCCGTTAACAGCAATCTCATTAACTTTAATATCAGCATTTGTTAATGGTGAATTATCATCCTTGAAATTTACTAATTTTTTATCAAATTCTTTAAAATGGTAAAGAGCACATTCATTACATTTTTTTGCTAATTCAATTAATTTAATTATTTTATTTTTGGTAATCATGATTTTGAAGATTTCATCTTACTTTTATTATAAAAATGCCAAAGGAACAAGGCAGCTGCACCTCTGTAAGGCACCCAATTTTGACCTAAATTTTCCATTTCAACTTGAGTAGGTCTTTTAATTAAATTTAGCATAATTTTTACTGCTTCTTGCAGTGCTAAATCAGCTGACGGCCAAGCATTTACGTCTTGTAAGGCAAATATTTTGAAATTGTTAATCGTCCATTGTCCAATTCCTTTTATAGGTAATAACACTTTAGTTACCTCTTCACTTGATAATTTATCCAGTGAATTTATATCTAAATGTTTATTTAATGATAATATAGCTAAATTCTTAATGTAATAAGATTTCTGTGTTGATAATCCAAAATTTTTTAGTTCTTCAATATTTGATTTTGATAACGTTTGTTCACTCAACATATTATTTTTAGCAAGTTTTTCATATATTATTTTTGCAACATTTGTTGAAATTTGTTGTCCAATAATTATTTTCACAATGCTTTCAAACTTCTTTTCAATAGCACGGTTTTCTGGTAATCCAAACTCGTCAAATATTTTTCTGAAGTTTTCGTCTATTTTTTTGATCTTGTAAAATGCCGTGAGCATTTTACTATTCCATTTTAAATTCATTGCTATTTCTATATAATAAATAAAATTACAATTAACATAAAGAAGAATTGTTTTGAAAGAAAATATAAGAAATAAAAAAATATGGGATCTCCCTTTAAGATTATTTCATATTAGTTTAATTCTTCTTATCTTAGGGTCTATATCATCAGCAAAATTGAATATGTTAGATATTCATCAGTATTTCGGAGTGGCATTAATAGGTTTAGTTTTTTTTAGAATATTTTGGGGATTTTTTGGAACTTATTATTCGACATTTAAAAGCTTTAATCTTTCAATTGTAGAAGCATTATCTCAATTTTCAAAAACTAATAATATTAAATCAGTCAGAACGCCTATAGGATGCTATTCTACTTTGTTATTTATAATTGTTTTATTATTAATATCTGTATCAGGTTTATTTTCAAGTGATGATATTTTGTACGATGCACCACTTGCTTTTTTAACACCAAATTATACAAGTGATTGGACCTATATTCATAATATTTTTCATTATATGTTATATATTTTAATTGGAATGCACATCTCAGCTATATTGTATTATCAAATTGTAAAAAAAATGAAGATTATACAAAGAGTTCTGGATGGTTACTCAAGGATTGAAATAATGAACATTGTTTCAATTAATGAAAAACCATTAGTTGGCCTTGTTTTGTTATTGATTTTGACGATTTTGCCAGTTTTTATATTACTATTTGTTAATTAACTTATCCAATATCAGGTTTAAATCCAGCAGCTTCAATGCCAAAAACAGCAGCAATTTCATCATTATCGGATGTATCTCCTGATATACCTACAGAACCTATAATGTTATTATTTTTGTCTTTTATCAAAACACCTCCAGGGACTGGAACTAATTCACCATTTGTAAGTGCATTAACAGCATTAACGAAATAAGCTTGTTGTTCAGCTCTTTTAAATAATGCTCTTGACCCCATTCCCATTTGAAAAGCTCCATTTGCTTTACCATGTGCAATCTTAAAACGTAAACTACTTATTCCATCTTCTCCTAAACATGCTTTAATTGCACCACGATGATCTAAAATCACAACCATTACAGGATTAATTTTAATTTCTCTTGCTTTTTTAATTGAGTTTTGGATTATCAAATTTGCTTTTTCTAAAGTAATTTGTTCCATAATTATTTCAGACATATAAACTCTCCATATTGATTTAGAAATTTTAAATTTTTTTTAACTTATATAATTATTTATGCTAATAAATTTAAATCTTTTATCTTTTAATTTTAAATAAATCAAAATGTCACCTAAATCAAATTATCTTAATTTTTTAAAACTAAATAAAAAAAAACTAAATACATCTGAAGTAAAAGTTGTAGTTACTTTTTATAAATTTTTTGAAGTTCGAGATACTTTGGCATTACAAGGTACATTAAAATCAATTTTCAATAACGGCGAAATTAAAGGTACAATTTTAATTGCAAAAGAAGGTATTAATGGAACAATAGCAGGAAAAACTAGTGATATTACATTAGCATTAGAAAAAATTTGGTGTTTAGATTTTTTAACTGATTTAGAGCCAAAATACTCTTTTAGTTATAAAAACCCTTTTTTTAGAATGAAAATAAGACTAAAAAAAGAAATTGTTACTATTGGGTTGCCAGAAATCTGCCCCAACAAGATTGTTGGAAATTATGTTAAGCCAGAAAATTGGAATGATTTAATATCAGATAAAAATTTGTTGTTAATTGATACAAGAAATAGTTATGAAGTATCAATAGGCTCATTCGAAAATGCTTTAAATCCAAATATAAAAAATTTTAGAGAATTTCCAGATTGGGTAACTAAAAATTTAATAAATAAATATCCTGAAATTAAAAATAAAAAAATTGCTATGTTTTGTACTGGTGGTATCAGATGTGAAAAATCATCATCTTATTTGAAGTCTCTTGGTTTTGAAAAAGTATATCATTTAGAGGGTGGAATTTTAAAATATCTTGAAAACATTCCAAAAAATGAAAGTAAATGGAATGGCAGTTGTTTTGTATTTGATTATAGAGTTTCTGTTGATCACAACTTAGAACTAGGTCATTATGAAATGTGCTTTGCTTGTAGAATGCCTATAAGTCAAAATGATAAAATGCATAAGGATTTCGTCCAAGGAGAGAGTTGCCATCATTGTTTTAAATCTTCAAATGATAAACAAAAAAAGAGATTTAAAGAAAGACAAAAACAAATTGAACTCTCTAGAAAAAAAAATCAATCTCACATTGGTCAAGTTAAAACCTAAAATTTAGTTAAGACAAACTGAGAACTATTTTTGGGGCTTTTCAATAATTGTTAGAAATTTTATTTAAGCTTTGTATGAATTTGAGTTCAATAATATGAACTCCATCTTCAAGGTAATTTGTTGTTTTAAAGTCTTTTATTTAAAATTGAGAAGTTCTAATGCTTTTCTGGATTTTGAACATCTTGGTTTATGATAAATATTAAAACTAATCTTTGTTATAATAACCCTCCATTACCCATATGATTTATGTCGTCTGATGATATTTTTAAGTCACATAATTTCCTCCATAAAATCCAATCAACTCCATTTTCTTTTTTTGATCTAGCACATCCAGGCATACCAATTATTGAAATATTTTTTTTTGAATTTTCAAATTCAGCTAGCAGAATTAAATTTCCAGGTTCAACTGGCATTCCCAAACGTAA
Source organism: uncultured SAR116 cluster alpha proteobacterium (assembly GCA_902618025.1). Taxonomy (GTDB): domain Bacteria; phylum Pseudomonadota; class Alphaproteobacteria; order Puniceispirillales; family Marisalimonadaceae; genus Marisalimonas. Next base: position 4,309 of record CACMYY010000027.1, on the reverse strand, counting down.
AATTGTACCATTAATCTCAATTATTGACTGAGGTATTACATCATTAATGTCAGATATAGCAGATATTCCGAATATTAAAATTATATCTGCATCTTCATTAACGCTGTTTTTTAATTGTTCACTTATAGAATTGATTTCATGGAAACATTTTTTTTCTACAATTTTATTAATTCCACAAGAAGACAACCTATACTTTGTAACTTCTAAAGTTTTTTCTAATATTTTTGAACGAGTATTTTGATTAGTTGTTTGAATAAGGTGAATATTCTTTTTTTGAAAAGGCAAAATTTTAAAACAACCTTTAGCAATATTGATTATATTTTGAAGGTAATTTTGTTTAATACCAAAAGGAACAGCTTTAATTGATACAACGACTTGGCTTTTTTTGACCTTTGAAAATTCTTTTACAGAGGCTACACCGATGTCATTTGTAACCGAATTAATTGAAAACAATTGATTAGGTTTAAATACTATTATTCCATCAACTCTGGATATTAAGTTGCATCTACCATTTTTGGGATTTTGAATTTTAATATTTGATTTTTTTGAAATAATAATCTTTTTTGATATCTCGTGAACCGCTGAGTTTTCGTCAATTTCATCGTCGTCCAACTTAGCACATTTAATGTATTCAATGTTATTTAACAACAAAAGATCAACTAAATTTTTGCTAATAACTGTTCCCTTAGAAATTTTTATTTTATTTTTATTTTTATAAATTTCTATCGAGGATGATATAATTCCACCTAAAGATGATTCAGTTTTCACTTCACCAAAAAACATTTTATTCCTTATTGATTGTTACATAAGTAAGCAACATATAATATATAGTAAAAAATGTTAATTAAATTGAATTATATATATAAAAAATCTTGACGATGTGGGTTTCAAGAGATATCTAGACAACTATAAACTAAAGGGGGCTGTAGCTCAATTGGGAGAGCGCCTGCTTTGCAAGCAGGAGGTCGTCGGTTCGATCCCGTCCAGCTCCACCATATTTATATTTTTTAAGGTGAGAACGAATTATGGCTGTACCAAAAAGTAAAATTACTAGATCAAGAAGGGGCATGAGAAGATCTCATGATTCCTTAAGTCCTGATGCGTATGTTGAAAGTAAAGACACTGGTGAATTACATAGACCTCATCATATTGACCTTAAAACGGGAATGTATAAAGGTAGACAAGTTATAAATATTAAGTCAAAGACCTAATTTTATATAATTTTATCAAATCAATTAAGGTAAAAAAATGTCTAGCAAAAAAAAAGATGAAGATAAAATAGATAATTCTAGCACTGAGTCAAAAAATTCAAATAATATTAAGGTTTACAAGAAACCCTTATTTAATATAGGGGATATTGTAAAACATCGTATTTATCCCTTTAGAGGGGTTATTGTTGATGTTGATCCTGAATTTTCTAATACTGAAGAGTGGTATCAATCTATACCAGCAGAGATTAGACCTTCTCGTAATCAACCTTATTATCATTTGATGGCTGAAAATACAGAAACCTTTTACACTGCTTATGTTTCTCAACAAAATTTAGTTGATGATGGAGAAAATGGTCCCCTTGAACATCCAGATTTGGATGAAATCTTCAGTGGCATGAAAAAGGGAAAGTATCATTTAAGAAATGAAGTAAGAAACTAATTTTAACTTTAATCTTTAATTAGTACTAAAACTGTACTATATAATTATCATGATTAAATTAAGTACAATGACCAATTATGCTGTTGTTTGCCTCGGCACTTTAGCACGAAAACTTGGGTATTCAATGTCGGCAAATGAATTGTTAAAAGATACAGGATTAACATCGTATACTGTCCAAAAATTATTAAAACTATTTAGTTCAAAAAGTGATATTATAATTGCAAATCGTGGAGTACTAGGTGGTTATATATTAAACAGAAATTCTTCGGAAATTTCAATTGTAGAAAATATAGAAGTATTGGATGAACCTACAACTTTAACTTTTTGTGTTGACAATTCTGAAAGTTTTTGTGAAGCAAGTGATATTTGTTTTTTAGATGGAAAATGGAATAAAATTAATGAGATTGCCAGAAAATTCTTAAATGATATATCTTTAAAAGATCTATTAAGTTATGAAAATGCAATTTTAATAGATGATAATAAAGATGTTTTGATTGATAGAATTAATTAAAAGGAAATTAGATGGTTGCTACTAAAGAAACAATTAATAAAGTAAAAGAAGTTTCTAGTACTTATAAATATGGTTTTGTTACTGACCTTGAAGCTGAAAAGTCTCCTCTTGGTTTGAGTGAAGATATTGTTAAGTTTATTTCACATAAGAAAAAAGAGCCTCAATGGTTATTAGAATGGAGACTTAAAGCTTACAAAAAATGGCTTTCAATGGAAGCACCGAATTGGGCTATGGTTGATTTTCCTAAAATTAATTTTCAAGATATTTATTACTATTCAGCACCTAAAGCCAAACCAAAATTAAATAGTCTTGATGAAGTTGACCCAGAATTATTAAGAACTTATGAAAAATTAGGTATACCAATTAAAGAACAAGAAGTTTTAGCTGGTGTTGCTGTAGATTATGTATTTGACTCTGTATCAGTTGCAACCACATTTAGAGAAAAATTAGCTAAAGAAGGTATAATTTTTTGTCCTATTTCGGAAGCAGTTCAGACTCATCCTGATCTTGTAAAAAAATATATTGGATCAGTTATACCAACTAGTGACAATTATTATGCTGCTTTAAACTCCGCCGTTTTCACAGATGGGTCTTTTGTTTACATACCAAAAGGCGTTAAGTGTCCTATGGAGTTATCAACTTACTTCCGGATTAACGAACAAAATTCTGGACAGTTTGAAAGGACGCTCATTATTGCAGAAGATAATACTTATGTATCTTATTTAGAAGGATGTACTGCTCCACAAAGAGATGAAAACCAACTTCACGCGGCAGTGGTAGAATTAGTTGCTATGGAGAACGCAGAAATAAAATATTCAACAGTGCAGAATTGGTATCCAGGTGATAAAGATGGTAAAGGTGGTATTTACAATTTTGTTACTAAAAGAGGAAATTGTATCGGAAAAAATTCTAAAATTTCGTGGACACAAGTAGAAACTGGTTCTGCTATCACATGGAAATACCCTTCATGCGTACTCAAAGGTGACGATTCTGTTGGTGAATTCTATTCAGTAGCCGTTGCGAATAATGCACAACAGGCTGATACTGGAACAAAAATGATCCACATTGGAAAAAATACAAAATCAACTATTATTTCAAAAGGAATTTCAGCTGGTAAAGCCCAAAACACATATAGAGGACAAGTTCAAATCCAAAAAAATGCAAAAGGTTCAAGAAATTTTACTCAATGCGATTCTTTACTAATTGGTGACAAATGTGGAGCGCACACTGTTCCATATATTAATCAGTTTACACCTTATGCTCGGGTTGAACATGAAGCAACAACTTCAAAAATATCTGAAGATCAGCTTTTCTATTGTTTACAAAGAGGTCTTGATACAGAACAGGCTACATCTTTAATAGTAAATGGTTTTTGTAAAGAAGTAATGAAAGAATTACCCATGGAGTTTGCAGTTGAAGCACAAAAACTTATAGGAATTAGTTTGGAAGGCTCAGTAGGATAATTTAAAAGAGTTAATTATTTTTGGAAAAAGTATGTCATTGCTTGAAATTAAAAATGCTAAATTGAAACTTGATGATAAAGATATTTTGAAAGATTTGTCTTTATCAGTTAATGAGGGTGAGGTTCATGCTATTATGGGGCCTAATGGCTCAGGTAAAAGTACTTTGTCATACATGTTAGCTGGTAGAGATGGCTATGAATTAGAAAGTGGAAACATTTATTTAGATGGACAGTCTTTATCGGAAATGGAAGCTGACAAGAGAGCAAGGTCTGGTTTGTTTTTAGCTTTTCAATACCCTGTTGAATTACCGGGTGTAGGTGGGATGAGTTTTTTAAGAGAAGCTGTTAACTCAAGGAGAAAATTTTTAGGTGAGGAAGAACTAGATCATTTAGCATTTGTTAAAGAAGCTAGAAAAGTTGCTTCAAAAATGTTTGTTAAAGATGATATGTTAAAAAGAGCTGTAAATGTTGGTTTCTCTGGAGGAGAAAAAAAACGTTTTGAAATATTACAAATGGCAATGCTAAAGCCTAAAGTTTCAATTTTAGACGAGACCGACTCAGGTCTAGATGTTGATGCTTTAAAAATAGTCGCTGATGGCGTTAATGCACAGAGAAATGTCGATAACGCAATAGTTGTAATAACGCATTACCAAAGGTTGTTAGATTATATAGTTCCAGATTTTGTT
>CACMYY010000026.1 GCA_902618025.1 uncultured SAR116 cluster alpha proteobacterium | reverse complement strand
AGGCTAATATCTATATTTACATATTACTTGTGCAGGATTTTTGTTAAATGTCTAAAATTAAATTAAATTATGGTCTAGAATTAGGTAATGAAAAAGATATTGTAAATTCTGATAATTTAAATGATCAAATACAGAAATGGGAAAAGATCAAAATTTTAATATCCAAAAAAATTAAAGAAATTTTTTGGAAAGCCTGGATAAAGCCTCTTAAATTTGAAAAGTATGAGAATGAAATTTTATATCTATCAACAGAGTCTAAAGTAATTTGTAATAGAGCCGAGACTCAATATTATGAAACTATTCTTTTTTATGCTTCAAATTTTTTTGAACCTATAACAAAAATTAAATTTAAAATTATATCTTCAAATTCAAAAAACAATTCTTCTATTAATTACGAAAAACACAACTCAATTGTAACACATAATAAATTACAAAATGAACTGTCATTTGTTGATATTGTTTCTATGAAAATAAATAATAATCTTACTTTTGATAATTTTGTTGTTGGTAATTCAAACCACCTGCCCTATGCAGCATCAAGAAGAATATGCGAAAAAAATTCTTTGGCCTACAATCCATTATATATTTATGGAGATGTTGGTATGGGTAAGACACACTTGTTAAATGCAATTGCAATCGATTTAAAAAAGAACTTTTTAAATTTGAAAATCGTTTTAATGTCTGCAGAAAGGTTCATGTATCAATTTATAAAAGCAATAAGACTGAAAGACACAATCAAATTTAAAGAACAATTTAGGTCGATTGATATTTTAATCATTGATGATATACAATTTATAGGTGGAAAAGGTTCCACACAAGAAGAATTTTTTTATACTTTTAATGACTTAATTAACCAAGGTAAACAAATAATTATATCATCCAATAGATCACCTGTAGAAATATTACATTTAGACGAAAGACTTAAATCCAGATTAGCAGGCGGTTTGGCTGTAGAATTTTTACCTACTAACTTTGAATTAAGATTAAACATCTTGAAAAAAAAGACTGAAGCGTTAAATCTAATAATTCCCTCAGATGTGCTTGATTTTATTGCAAGTAATGTTGTCAAAAATATTAGGGAATTAGAGGGTGCCTTGAACCGGATTAGGGCAAATCATGAATTAACAGGAAAAAACATCGATTTACAAAATTCTAAAAACTTATTAAGTGACATACTTTCTGTTAATCAAAAAATTATATCTATTAATATTATACAGAAAAAAGTTTCATCCTATTTTAACTTGCAATTATCAGATATGACTTCTTCACGAAGATCAATAAATATAGCTAGACCTAGACAAATAGCAATGTTTCTTTGTAAAGCGTTAACTAGTTTTTCTTATCCTGAAATAGGTAAAGCTTTTGGAGGAAAAGATCATTCCACTGTAATACATGCAGTAAAAAAAATTGAAATATTGCTTGATGATGATCAAAAATTAAAAAAACAAATTAGTGACTTAAAAGAGTCTATTTTTTCTCATTAAACCTAATTTTTTAGAACATTTAATTGATCGTAATTTCTTGCTGAAACAAGCCTAAACATGTTATAAATGTGTAATAAAGTTATCTTTTTTGAAAAGTAATTGAGGATTATTATGAATTTTACAATAGATAGAAATGCACTTTTAAAGCCACTTGGACATGTTTACTCAGTGGTCGAGAGAAGGAATACAATTCCAATTTTATCTAATGTATTAATAGAAACTAATTCTTCAAAAGTATCATTTACTGCTACAGATATGGATATGGACATTGTAGAAGAAACTACTTGTATAGTCTCGAGCCAAGGTAAAGCTACTTTAGCAGCACATACATTACATGATATTGTAAGAAAATGTCCTGATGGATCTGAAATTAAAATTGAGCTGAAAGATTTAAATGTAGAAGTGTCAGCTGGTAAATCTAAATTCGTACTTCCAACTTTACCTGTAGATGATTACCCAGTTATGACAAATATTGAAAGAACTTATGAATTTACTGTGTACTCTGTAGATCTAGCTAATTTAATTGATAATACAAAATTTGCTATTTCATCTGAAGAAACACGATATTATCTAAATGGTATTTATCTACATGTGCCTGGGTCAAATGTAGATAAACTTAGAGCAGTTGCAACAGATGGTCATAGATTAGCACAAGCAGAAATACCTCTTCCACCAGGTGCCAAAGATATGCCGGGAATAATATTACCTAGAAAAGCTGTTGGTGAAATTAGAAAGTTAACAGACGAAACAGATGGTGAAATTAAAATTTTTGTTTCAAATAACAAGGCTCAATTTATTTTTCCAAACTCTATTTTAACAACAAAACTTATTGATGGTTCATTCCCTGATTATCAAAGAGTTATTCCAAAAGAAAACTTAAATAAATTAATTGTTTCAAACTCAGAATTTTCAAAAGCAGTTGACAGAGTATCAACAGTTTCTATGGAAAAATCAAGAGCTGTAAAACTTTCATTAAGTCATAATCTCATTTCTCTAAATGTAAGTAGTCATGATGTAGGAAATGCGTCAGAGGATTTAGAAATAGAATATAATCACGCTAGTTTAGAAATTGGATTTAATTCAAAATATCTTTTAGATATAGCTTCTCAAATACAAGGTAAAGAAATTGAAATTTTACTGTCAGACTCTGCATCACCTGCATTAATTACAGACCCTGACCAAGATGGTGTCATTTTTGTTCTAATGCCAATGAGAGTTTGATCTTCTATCAGATTTAACTATGAAATCTAAAAGAAAAATGAACAATAATATTTTAAGTTTTAAAAAAAACATATGTAAAATAAAAGATCATAAAGATTTTTACATTGAAAAATTATTTTTAAAAAATTTTAGAAATCACAGTATTTTAAATCTCAATTTAGAAAATTCATCTATAGTTATTTATGGTGGAAATGGGTGTGGAAAAACAAATATACTTGAAGCTATTTCTTTGTTAAGTCAAGGTAAAGGATTAAGAAAAGCAAATCTTGAAAACTTTCTCAGACAAGAAGCGACATTTATCGATCAAGTTAAATCTTGGGGAATAAATGTAGATTTCGTAGGACCAAATGGTAAATTCAATATTGGAACAGGATTGAACAAAACTTCCTCAAAAAAATCAAGAATTGCAAGGGTAAATTTAGACTACGTCCCTTTGAGTTCATTAGGAAAAATTTTAAATATATCTTGGATTACACCCCAAATGTGTGTTTTATGTCTATCAAGTATGAGTGAGAAAAGACGTTTTATAGATAGATTAACTTCATCAATAGATAATTTACATTTAAATAGAGTGTACAAATATGAAAAATTATTAAGGCAAAGAAATAAAATTTTAGTTCAATCAAATTTTGATAATACTTGGCTTGATACTTTAGAATCCCAAATTTCGGAATTGTCAATTGCAATCACTGCTCGAAGATTAGATTTAATTGAAGAGCTTGAAAATTTATATAAAAAAGAAGTTAAAAATTGTTCTTTGGCTGAAACTTTTCCTTCTGCAGGTATTGTAATCAAAGGGAAGATAGAAAGTTTACTAATCGAAAAACCTGCTATAGAGGTTGAAGATTATATTAAATTTGAATTAAAAAAATCACGATATAGTCACGATTTATCTACTTCTGGACCTAATAATGCTTGTGTAGAGATATTTAATAAAAAGAATAATAAAAATATAGACATTTCGTCAACAGGCGAACAAAAACTTTTATTGATTTCAATTATTTTATCACATGCTAGATTGTTACATAATAAGTTCAAAATGGCTCCAATTTTATTGTTGGACGATATTGTTGAACATATAGATAAAGAATATAGATCAGCATTGTTTTTAGAAACTTCTAGGCACAACGCTCAATCTTGGTTTACAAGCACTAATATAGATGCTTTCTCTGAATACCCTGGTTTTATAAATAAGATTAATTTACCAAAAATTAAGGAAAGTTTCAATGGCAATTATAATTTTAGAAATGGAGATATTTAATGTCTGAAAAAAATTTAGATATAAATGGTACCAATTATGATGCCGACTCAATAAAAGTTTTAAAGGGATTAGATGCTGTAAGAAAAAGACCAGGAATGTATATAGGTGATACTGATGATGGCACTGGGTTACATCATATGGTTTACGAAGTGTTAGATAATTCAATTGATGAATCACTCGCAGGTCATTGTGATCTTATTGAGGTAAAATTATTAAGTGATGGTTCTGTTACTGTCAATGATAATGGTAGAGGTATACCAGTTGACATTCATCCAGAAGAAGGAATTTCTGCAGCAGAGGTTATTATGACACAACTACATGCAGGTGGTAAATTTGATAATAACTCATATAAAGTTTCTGGAGGGTTACATGGAGTTGGTATTTCAGTAGTAAATGCATTGTCAGAAAATTTAAATTTAAAAATATACAGAAATGGGAAAGCTCACGAAATATCTTTTCAAAATGGAGTGCCAAAAAATCGTTTAAAGATAACTGGAGAAGAACATAATAAAACCGGTACGGAAATTAATTTTAAACCAAGTAAAGAGACATTTTCGAAATGTATTTTTGATTATTCAATTTTAGAAAATAGAATTCGAGAATTGGCATTTTTAAATAGTGGAGTGCATATAGATTTAATTGACCAGAGAGAAAGAGAAGATAAAAAAGTTTCCTTTTTTTACAATGGTGGTCTGAAAGCATATACTGAATACCTGAATAGATCTAGAAATGCAATACATGAGGTAATAGCGACAAGTCATGAAAAAGATGGGATCACGGTTGATATCTCATTAGAATGGACCGACGGTTATCACGAGACCACACTTTGTTTTACAAACAATATTCCTCAAAGAGACGGAGGTACTCATTTGGCAGGTTTTAGAGCTGCTCTTACACGAGTAATTAATAATTATTCAATAACTTCTGGAATAGCAAAAAAAGAAAAAATTCAATTGTCGGGAGAAGATTGTAGAGAAGGTTTAACAACAGTTTTATCGTTAAAGATACATGATCCAAAATTTTCAAGTCAAACGAAAGATAAATTAGTATCGAGTGAAGTTCGCCCTGTTGTAGAACAACTTGTCTCAGAATCACTTAATCAATGGTTTGATGAACATCCCACAGAAGCTAAGAAAATAGTTGCGAAAGCCTATGAGGCGGCAAGTGCACGTGAAGCCGCAAAGAAAGCACGTGAACTTACCAGAAGAAAAGGTGTTATGGATATTGCTAGTTTACCTGGAAAATTAGCAGATTGTCAGGAAAAAGATCCTTCAAAATCTGAAATATTCTTAGTAGAAGGTGACTCAGCTGGAGGTTCGGCCAAGCAAGGTAGAGATAGATCTAACCAGGCAATTCTTCCATTGAGAGGAAAAATTTTAAATGTAGAGCGAGCTAGAGTTGATAAAATGCTATCATCAGCTGAGATTGGTACTCTTATTACTGCTATTGGAGCAGGAGTTGGTAATTCTGAAATTGATATTGAAAAAGCAAGATATCATAAAATAATCATTATGACTGATGCAGACGTTGATGGAAGCCACATTCGTACCTTGCTTTTAACGTTTTTCTTTAGACATATGAGGCCACTTGTCGACGCTGGATATTTATATATTGCTCAACCACCTCTTTTTAGAGCTAAACAGGGTAAATCTGAAGTTTATCTAAAAGATCAAATTGCATTAGATGATTATCTCATAGATTCGGGAATAAAAGATGTTTCTTTATCAATAGGAGACAATGAAACTATATATGGTGAGGATTTAAAGATATCTGTCGAAAAATGTATAAATATAAAAAGAATTATTGAGAATGTATCAAAAAAATTGGGATTTCCACAAATTCTTTCTCAATTAGCTATTTTAGGTATTTTAAATCCACAACTTTTTGAGAATGATGAAAATTTAACAAAAATTACTAATAGACTGAACAAGGTTTTAGCTAATTCAAATAATGAATGGTCTTCAAAATATATTTATAAAAATGATTATAATAATAAGAAATATTTAGAAATTTCGAGAATTAATAGAGGAGTAAAAGATGTTTTTGAAATGAGTGAAGAAGATTTGAGATCTGAAGAAATAAAATCTTTAGATAATTCAAAAGATTTTTTGAATCATTATTTTTCTGGAAATTGTAAATTTATTTCTAATGCAGAAAGTTACGAATTAAAAGGCCCACTTGATTTAGCCTCCAGTATAACAGATCTGGGAAAAAAGGGATCTCAAGTTAACAGATATAAAGGCTTAGGCGAAATGAATCCTGTTCAACTATGGGAAACGACCCTTGACCCAAATTCAAGATTTTTAATGCAGGTAAAGGTTGAGAATGAGGGTGAAGCAGAAGAAACGTTTTCGACACTTATGGGTGAAGCTGTAGAATACAGAAGAAACTTTATTCAGGATAATGCGCTTAAAGTAAGTAATTTAGACATATAGACTTAGTTTAGAACATTATCTTTTCTTAAGATGTGGTCTGAAACTTGTTTAGATGTAAATGCGCTTAGAGTCCATCCAAGATGTCCATGGCCAGTGTTATAAAATACACCAGGAAGTTTTCCACTTCCAACTTTTGGGATCATACTTGGTGTCATAGGTCTTAATCCTGCCCATGGAATTGAATGCTCAGTGGAGACAGCAGGGAAAAGCTCGTTACACCACTTAATGAGAGGATTAATTCTGTCAGCTCTTATATCTTTATTGTAACCATTAAACTCAGCGGTACCAGCAACTCTAAATCTGTTTTTTCCTAACCTGCTTGATACAATTTTAGCTTTATCATCTAGTAGAGAAACATAAGGAGCATTGGATACGCTCTCTTTATCATTAAGTAATATTGTAATTGAATAACCTTTTACAGGATATATATTGATTTTGTCGCCCAATAGATTTGCTATGAATTTACTATTAACGCCCGCACAAACTACAATACCATCATAATTTTGTTTTTGAATTTTATTGGATTGATTAAAAGTGAGTATTGGTTGTTTCATATCATGATTGACTGTAACAATTTCTGTTTCATAAAAAAATTTAACACCTTTTCTTGCACAAGCATCAGCAAGAAATTTGGTAAATTTGTGAATATCCCCAGACATGTCACTTTTTGTATAAAATCCACCTATAAAATTTTTAAGATTTAAAGTTGGCTCAATGGATAATATCTCATCTTTTGAAATCTCTCTTCTATCTAATCCTGCTTCTAAAAGCCAATTATTAACCTCTCTACCGTGTTCCAATGAGCCATCACATTCACATAAATGAATGATGCCTTTTTCTTCAAGGTCTAGTTCAATATTTTCCTTTTGCAAAATTCTTTTAAATTCATCTCTACTATTGATAGCCATTTTAGCTGTTAAAATTGTATTTTTTTTGTGGTCTGGAATATTACTTATAAAATCCATTATCCAGCTTATTTTATGAAAGTTAAGCTTAGGATTGAATAGCAATGGTGCATCTTTTTTTAACATCCATTGGATGCCTTTGCCTATTGTTGACCAACTATTCCAAACTTCAGCATTACACGCAGATAACTGACCACCATTTGCAAAACTCGTTTCCATAGCTGGATAACGGTTTTTATCAAAAACAGATACATTATAACCTCTTTCTAAAAGTTGGTAAGCGGTGGTTATCCCAGTTATCCCTGCTCCTATGATTGCTAAATTTTTCATCATAAACTCCGTGACAAAGTTTTTGTAAAGTAAAAGTTACCCCATCTGTCACGGAACCTGAAAGATTGACCACGAATGGCTTACCCCTTCGGTGGATGATAAAATCATCGCTCTCCAGATTATCAACTTTTTATGTTTCAGGTGCCTGAGAGTTTCCGGGGTGGTTGCTCCTTCGGCGGTTAAAAATAACTCTCTCACACAAAAAGACTATGATTTTTTTATACTAACAATTTTTAAAATTAAAAACAATAGTATAGTATTTTAAATTTTTATATTGATTTTTGAAACCATAAAGACACCTAGACAAGAAAGAGACAAACCTAAAAAGTCTATATAAGTGAATCTTTCCCCTAATATCAAGAAAGCAAGTAAAGCAGAAATAGGTGGAACTAAAAAAAATAAAGTAGATGTTTCATTTGCTTTGTTATTAGATATTAACCACATCAAAATCAAAAATGCACCAAGTGAAACAGCAAATATTTGCCACGATATAGCCAAAATAAATTCATTTGAAAAGTTTATAAAAAATTCCTCAAAACAAAGTGCTAGCAAAAGATGAAAAACTGAGGCACTTAACGCTTGCAAAAAATTATTTCCAGATAAAGATAAATTAGCCGCTATTTTTTTTTGCCAAATAATACCTAGTGAGGATGAAATCAATCCAACAATACCAGAAAAAAAAGCAATTAATGTTAGACCATTAATAAGATCAGAAATTAAGATTATGCACGCACCACTAAAACCTAAAATGATACCAATCCATTGGAAGATAGTAAGCATTTCTTTTAAATAAATCTTTGCGAGAAAAGATGTTAAAATAGGTTGTAACGAGACTATTAATGCTATCACTGTAGCTGATATTCCTTTAGATAATGCAAAAAAAACACCTCCTAGATAAAAACCATGAAATAATAGTCCGCTAATAGACGCATCTCTGAAAGCTTTAAGAGAAATATATTTATTTTTTGAAAAAAAAATAAAAAAGAGAAAAAAAAATAACGCAACTATTCCAAACCTCATTGAAAGTGAAAGAAATGGTGGGGCATTATCAACAATTATTTTACTAGTAATAAATGCAGATGACCATAGTATTACAAAAAGTATTGGTATTACATTAAAAATCTGAATAACTCTCTTTTTTGGTAAACTATTATAAAAGATTATCTTGGTACTTCAATTGGTCCTTTTTTTTCAAGCCATTTATTGAATCCACCTATCAGATGTGAGGTGTTTAAAAGACCAACCTCATTTGCTGAAAGTGTAGCAAGTGCAGATCGCCAATCAGACGCACAATAAAAAATAAAGTGATAATTATCATTAAAAAATTTTTTATGATATGGACTTTCAGGGTCAATCCAAAACTCTAACATACATCTAGGAACATGTTTTGCCCCTAATATGCGTCCATTTTTTTTTATTTCCCTTATATCTCTCACGTCAATGAATAAATTAGTTTTGTTGGAATGCATCTTGATAGCATCATCTACATTTAAATTAAGAATTTGTTTTTTTGCATTTTCAACAAGTTTTATAGCTGAGTTTTTTAATTTAATCATTTTTTCCTTCTTAGATGTTTTATAAATTTTTTTACTTATTTGACTCAAATCTGTTTAAAATTAAATCAGCTGCTTTCTCTCCAGAAACAAACGCGGATTCAACATTTGGTCCTTCTAAAAAATCTCCTGCTATTGCAACTGTGTATTTAGGGTCAATCTGATATCCTAAACATTTATTGGCTACTTTAGCATATTTCCAAATATGCAAATTATGAAACTTTATTTTTGAATTAAAAAAAATTTTTTTAATATTAGACATTATTTTATTTTTTAGAAAATCCTTATCTTTATCATAATTTAAATCTGAAAATTTTTCATTAGTGTGAGCAGTCCAAACATGGAGATCACTTCCTGCAGCCATCCAACTAAAAATTCCAGGTTTTTTATAAAAATCATAGTAGTTTTTCAACTCATTTGGAATTTGTTCAAAAGAAAACATTATAGCTATACAAGCGTGGTACGAACCTGTTTTCAAAGTTTTTTGTAATAATGGAAATTCATTCATCAAATGATAGTTTTGAGGAGCAGGAGGCGTAGAAATTACAGCATCATAACTTACCCACTTTTTTTTACTATCGTCAAATACATTTATTTTATTATTACTTGGTATAATTTTAGTAATTTTACTTTGTTGTTGGACGTTTAATTCTTTAGATAAATTTAGCAAGAATTCTCTCATTGTCTTATTGCCCCTATATCTTTTAGGGTAAAAATTTCCAAATTCTTTAATGTATTTTTTTTTTACTCCCATATTAATTATTTTTTCAAATCTGGGTGTTTTAGCAGTAAAGAACTGTGCTCCATGAAAAAAATAACTAGAATTAGTATCAATTTTAGTCTCTCTAGTGCTAAGCCTTCCACCTATAAATTTACCTTTATCCACAATCAATGAATTTAAACCATAAGATTTTAACTTTAATGATGAAGAAATTCCTGCTATGCCTGAACCAATTATTAATATTTTTTTTGACATTTTTGCCTTTCGAAAAAAATCAAAGTTTAAAGGAATTATAAAAATTATGGAAAACTTTTTTGTTCAATCTGAATTTATATTAGAAAAATTCAAATTTGATGAAAATTTTGAGATTCCCTCAGTCAAAAATATAAACGAAGAATCTGTTATAAATATTTACGAAGGTATGAGAGATTTTTTTCCACAACTCCAATATGTTAACCAAAACATATATTTAGCTCCTAGATTAGAAAATATTTTAGATAATTTTGACGCATTATTACTGGATGCATTTGGTGTATTAAATGTTGGATCTTCTCTTGTCCCTGGAATTATAAAAACACTCGAAAAGGCAAGACAAAAGAATATTACTTTGATGGTAGTAACTAATGGTGCAAGTTTCGATTCGTCAAAAAAAAGAGATCAACTCTCGTCTTTAGGTCTCGAATTTTCAAATGAAGAAATAATTTCAAGTCGAGAAGTAGCTGAAATTTTCTTGTCATTAAATAGACCAAAAGAACCATTAGGTGTTTTAGGTAATGGTGGTAGTTATTTAAATATTTCAAAGCTTGATTGCATAGAACTCGAGCCAGATATAGATATGTTTGATAAAATGAATTCTTTTATTTTGTTAGGAACACTTCAATGGGATACAATATGGCAAGAAATTCTTTTTAATTCTTTGAAATCAAATCCCAGACCTTTATTTGTTGCCAACCCTGACTTAATTGCTCCTCAAGATCGAAGCTTTAGTTTGGAACCAGCTTATTATGTTTCACTTTTATTAAAAAATGGTATTCATTTACCATTTTGGCTAGGAAAACCTTTTCCAACAATATTTGAGCTTGCTATTTCTAGGGTGAATGAACTCTCTGGAAGAAACATTCCTTTGTCAAGAATAGGTATGGTTGGTGATACATTACATACTGACATATTGGGTGCTAATAGTTTTGGTTTAAAGTCTATTTTAATGACAAACCATGGCTTCTTTAAAAACACTAATGTAGGGAGTATAATTAAAAAAACTAATATCACTCCAGATTATATTGTTGAGAGTCCATAATGTATGAATAAGTATACAAAAAACGATTTAATATTAAAGGACTTGAGTTTTTCATTTTACGAGAAAGACACAAAAAAAATCATATTGGATAGATTTAATTGCAAAATTAAAAAAGGTAAATTTACAAGTATTATAGGTCCATCTGGTACAGGTAAAACATGCTTATTAAAAATAATTTCTGGGTTAATAAAACCTGAAACAGGTGAAATTAAGTTTAACAATCAAGTTTTAAATCATGCAAATCAAAAGATGACACTTATTCAACAAAATCCGTCATTGATGCCTTGGCTTAATGTTTACGACAATATTTTATTAGCGAATTTATCCAACAAATATCCAAATCATGATAATATAAAAAAAATTATTAAAGATATTGGTTTGGTAGAATTTTTATCATATTTCCCCCATCAGTTATCAGGTGGGTTAATGCAGAGAGTTGCAATTGCAAGGGCTTTATTCTTTAAACCAAACTTATTGCTATTAGACGAACCATTTGCAGCGCTAGATAATTTAAGTAGAGAAATTATTTCAGCTGAACTTGTCCCAATTATTAAAAAAGAAGCTCTTACAGTTATTATGGTTACACACTCAATTGAAGAAGCTGCTCTAATTAGTGATGAAGTTTTAGTAACAGGAATTGCCCCTGTAAATATAATCAAAAAATTAACACCTCCGAAAAGAGACAACAATCAACCTTGGCAAAAACTAGGTCTGAGAAAATCATTACAAAACAAATCTTTTAATGACTATTTAAAATTAATAAGAGATACTTCATATTCAGTTTTAGAAAAGGAAAAATAAATTTGGATAATAAAAAAAAAACAATATTAGTTACTGCTTCTGCTAAAAGACTAGGAAAATTTATTGCTACGGATTTAGTAAAACGTGGCTGGAAAGTAGCAATTCATTATTACAAGTCAAAAACATCAGCAGAAGAAACAGCTGATTATTTATCCAAAGTTGGTGGAAGTGTAAGTATACATCAAGCTGATTTGTCCAGAAAAAATGATATAGAAAAGTTAGTTAAAGAGATTAAAGCTCAAGACTCAACATGGGTTGGACTAATAAATAATGCTGGTTATTTCAGTTATGACAATGGAACAAGTTTTCAAGCAGAAAATCTTCAAAACCATATGTCAGTAAACTTTACTGCTCCTACACTTTTAACGCAAGCATTAGCTAAATACACAATGAAGCTTAAAAAACAAAAAAAAGACTCTCAAGGATTTGTTGTAAATATACTTGATGCAAAGATTTTTGGATTAAATCCTGATTATTATACATACACATTATCAAAACAAGCTATGTATGGCCTAACAAAAATGTCAGCGCTTAGTTATGCATCTTGTTTAAGAGTTAATGGTATAGCACCTGGAATAACTTTGCTAGCACCAGGGCAAAATCAAAAAGATTTTGAAAAATCTCATAAAAAAAATTTATTGAAGTCATCATCAACAGTTGATGAAATTTTATATTCAATTCAACACATTATAAGTTCTAAATCAATGACAGGGCATGTAACACTACTTGACGGTGGAGCGCATCTTGCTCCTCCAAGAAGAGATGTTGGTTTATAACTAGGGTATGAGCATGATGGTAAGAAATAGAAAAATATTTATTAATAATTTAAATATTCTAGCATCAGTTGGCGTTTATGAACATGAAAAACAATATAAGCAAAAAATAATAGTAAATGTAGAATTATTACTTACAAATGAATCTGAGCCAAAATACGACAATTTAGAAGCAACACAAGATTATAGTCAATTCAGATCATGCCTAGTTGATATTATTCAAAGTCAACATTTTCAGTTATTAGAAATACTTGTAGAGAAGATATATTCAAACCTAATGATACACAGTTATGTAATTGGTGTTAAAGTAAAGATCTCTAAACCTGATATTTTTAGTGATTGTGAGGTTGCTTACGAGCTATCAAATATTTAAAAATTGTCTTTTTTGATCCTAATTTCTCTAAATGAGTCAGAGGCGTTTTCGTTACTTAAATCAAGTGACTTTATAAAATCCTTATCATCTGCTCTAAAGAATGGATTAATTTGCTTTTCAATACCTAAATTAAATGGAACGGTAGGAAGTCCTTGTTTTCTTTTATTTTTAATTACTGAGCTATACTTATTTAATAAAGAATTATTGGGGTCAACATAATTAGCAAATTTCATATTCGACAATGTGTATTCATGTCCACAATATACATCTGTATCGTCTGGCAATGACCTGATTTTTAACAAACTTGACCACATTTGATCCATTGTGCCCTCAAAAACTCGCCCACAACCCAAATAAAATAAGGTATCGCCTGAAAACAGATTTTTTTCGTCAGGCATATAAAAACATACATGCCCTAATGTGTGGCCTGGTGTATGAATTACTTTTGTTAATATACCTGCAACATATAGGGTTTCATTATCAGACACAAACAGATCAACGTTAGATATGTGATTTTTATCATAAAAAGGGGCAATTAACTTTGATTTGTATATATCTATAAGTCTGTTATTACCTCCAATGTGGTCATGGTGGTGGTGAGTGTTTATTATTTCATTTAAATGCCATTTTTTTTTGTTTAAAAATTGCACTACGGGATTTGCATCTCCAGGATCTATAACGCTTGTTATATTTTTTTTTTCGTTTCTTAATAAGTAAACAT
>CACMYY010000025.1 GCA_902618025.1 uncultured SAR116 cluster alpha proteobacterium | reverse complement strand
AAAAAAGTTTTCTCTGTTTCTAAAATTGGTAAAATTGCGGGATGTCTTGTCACTGAAGGAGTAGTGAAGAAAGGTTGCAGTTTTCGTTTGTTAAGAGATAATACCGTAGTTCACCAAGGAATGTTAAAAACTTTAAGAAGATTTAAAGATGAGGTTAAAGAGGTGCGTGAAGGTACCGAATGCGGAATGGGTTTCGAAAATTACAATGATATTCACGAAGGTGACATCATGGAATGTTTTGAAGTTAAAGAAATTGCAAGAAGTTTAGAGTCAATTGATAAAAAAGTTGGATAACGCTTATCATTATGGCTAATAATTTTTTATTTAATTCAAAAAAGAAATTTAATAAAAATTCTGTTAAGTCTCAAAGGCAGCTTAAGGTTGGTGAAGAATTAAGGCACCTAATTTCAAATGCCTTACTTCGTGAAAATTTTTATGATGAACATATTAAGAATAATAATATAACCATTACTGAAGTCAATATGAGTCCTGACCTTAAGAATGCAAAAATCTACATAATGCCGTTAGGTGGTAAAAATAAGAACGATGTATTAAATAGTCTTAATAAAGTTTCGGGTCGTATAAAAAAAATTATCTCTACCAATACTAGTTTAAGACAAACGCCAAAACTTTTATTTCAGATAGACGAAACTTTTGAATATGCAGAAAACATTCATAATATTCTTGAAAAAATAAAAGATTAGAGTTTTTATTATATTGAATGGTTAAGTCAAACATAAATAAATTCAATGGATGGATAATATTGGACAAACAGCAAGGTATAACTTCTCGCCAAGCTGTTACTAAAATTTCAAATTTTTTAGGAGTTGAAAAAATTGGTCATGGTGGAACTCTAGATCCCTTAGCTACAGGAGTTTTACCAATAGCCATTGGAGAAGCAACTAAATTTATTTCTTTTATACAGAATAAAAATAAAAAGTACTCATTCACTATAAAATGGGGAGAAACAACAGATACAGATGATATTGAAGGAAAGGTGTTAGAAAAATCAAATATTCGGCCGAATAAAGATCAGATTAATAAAACTTTGATTTCATTTATTGGTAAAATATATCAAAAACCTCCGATTTACTCAGCAATTAAAATTGATGGTAAACGTTCTTACACTTTAGCTAGAAATAACGTTGCGATCGAACATAAACCTAGGCAAATTGAAATATTTGAAATAAGCTTAAAAAAAATTGTTAATAATGATATTGCTGAATTTGAAGTTATTTGTGGCAAAGGTACATATATTCGAGCTCTAGCCAGAGATATAGCACAAAAGTTAAATACAAAAGGGCATGTTATTAAGCTTAGAAGACATTTCGTAGGTAATTTTAAAGAAAAAGATACGATTTTTATAGATTTTTTTGAAGAAATAATACATAGTCCATCAATTTTAAATAAAATACAACCTATCGAAAAAGTGCTAGACGACATCCCGGCACTTTTTTTAACTGAAATAGAGGCAAGGAAGCTTAGGCAAGGACAAAAATTCAAGTTAAGTTCATTAAAATTTTGTAATGATTTTATAATAAAGTATCCAAATTATCAAAAGTTTGAAAAAATTTTTACTATTATTAATAATAAAATCATTGCGATTATTGAGATTACTGATGGATTTGTAAAGCCTAAAAGAGTTATAAACTTTTATTAGAAAGGAATATATGATGTCGATTGAAAAAAATAAAACTATTGAGATTATTAAGGCTTTTGGTAGTAATGACAAGGACTCAGGATCAGCAGATGTTCAAGTTGCAATATTGACTGAAAGAATTAAAAATTTAACTGAGCATTTAAAATTGCATAAAAAAGACTTTGGTTCACGACGTGGTCTTCTGAGTTTGGTGGGTCAAAGAAGAAATTTGTTACAATACATAAAAAATAAAAATGATGATAGATACACAAATCTAATTAAAAAATTAGGTTTAAGAAGATAGAAAAAAATATTCATTAATATTTTTAAAGCATTAGAAGTTAGAGGGAATGTAATGTTTGAAGTATATAGAAAAGAAATCACATGGGGTGGTAAATTACTAACATTTGAAACTGGTAAGATTGCTCGACAAGCTGATGGAGCTGTTATGGTTACTTATGGAGGAACTACAGTTTTATGTACTGTAGTTGGCGCTATGTCTGCCAAGCAAGGCATAGACTTTTTTCCTTTGACAGTAAATTATCAAGAGAAAGCATTTGCAGCCGGTAGAATTCCTGGTGGATTCTTTAAAAGAGAAGGAAGACCTTCGGAAAAGGAAACTTTAGTGTCAAGGCTAATTGATAGACCTATTAGACCTTTATTTCATAAAAATTATAAAAATGAAACTCAAATAATAACCACTGTTCTTGCTCATGATATGGAAAATGATCCTGATATTATTGCCATTATAGGCGCATCGGCTGCCTTGACAATTTCAGGTCTGCCTTTTATGGGACCTGTTGGCGCTTGCAGAATTGGATGGGATGGGAGTGCTTACATTTTAAATCCTACAATTGAACAAATGAAAGATACAAGTCTTGATTTAGTTGTTGCTGGTACAAAAGAAGGCGTTTTAATGGTTGAATCAGAGGCTGCAGAACTTTCTGAAGAAGTGATGTTGGGTGCTGTTGATTATGGTCATAAGGAGATGGCAACTGTAATTAAGGCAATTATAGAATTAGCTGAAGTTGCTGCAAAAGAGCCTAGACCTCTTCCTGAGGAACCAATTGAAAAAAGTGAATATAAAAAATTAATAAAGCCATTTAGAAAAAAATTTGAAAAAGCATATAAAGAAATTGATAAATCAAATAGATCTAAATTATTAATAGATATAAGAAATGAGATTTTGTCAGAGTTTGATGAAACATCTGATAATTCACTCATATCTTCTCTAATTAAAGATTTAGAAGCTGATATTGTAAGAGGCAATATTTTAAAAACTAAAGAAAGGATTGATGGAAGAGATACCAACACTGTTAGGCCAATTGTAGCAGAAGTAGGAACATTGCCAAGAGCACATGGTTCTGCACTATTTACTCGTGGGGAAACTCAGGCTTTAGTAGTTGCAACCTTAGGAACGGGGCAAGATGAACAGGTAATTGACTCTTTGGAAGGAGAATATAGATCAAAGTTTATGTTGCATTACAATTTTCCACCCTACTCAGTTGGAGAAGCCGGTAGAGTTGGCTCTCCAGGAAGAAGAGAGATTGGACACGGAAAGTTAGCATGGCGTGCGGTCAACCCTTTATTACCTTCAGATGATGACTTTCCTTACACTGTAAGAATTGTATCTGAAATTACAGAATCAAATGGATCTTCTTCCATGGCAACTGTTTGTGGGACTTCTTTAGCACTAATGGATGCAGGTGTTCCGATAAAAAAACCAGTGGCTGGTATAGCTATGGGTCTAATCAAAGAAAAAAAAGAATTTTCTGTTTTGTCAGACATTCTAGGTGATGAAGATCACTTGGGTGATATGGATTTCAAAGTTGCTGGAACAGTTGATGGGATCACCAGTCTTCAAATGGATATCAAAATTACTTCCATAACTAAGGAGATTATGGAAATTGCTCTTGAACAAGCTAAAGAAGGAAGAATTCATATATTAAACGAAATGAGTAAAGCGATTAATACATCAAGAGAAGTTTTGGCAGATACAGCCCCTAAGATAACAATTTTAAAAATAAAACTTGAAAAAATACGAGATGTTATTGGTCCCGGAGGAAAAGTTATAAGAGAAATTTGTGACACAACAGGTGCTAAAGTTGATATTGAAGATGACGGAACAGTAAAAATTGCGGCATCAGATAACGAATCTTCTGAAGCTGCATTAAAGAAAATAAATGATATTGTTGCTGAAGCTGAATTAGGAGTCATATATACTGGAAAAGTAGTAAAAACTGTTGATTTTGGAGCATTTGTAAACTTTCTTGGGACTAAAGATGGGTTGGTTCATATCTCAGAGCTACAAAATGCTAGAACCGAAAAAACAACTGATATATGTAAAGAAGGTGACATAGTCAAGGTTAAGGTTATAGGTTTTGACGATAGGGGAAAAGTAAAATTATCAATGAAAAGAGTTGATCAAACATCAGGCGAGGATATCGAGACTTTAAATCAAGAAGATAAGTAACACATAAGAGGCTTTTATGAATAATGTAATACCTAAAACAGAATGGATACAAACTTGGTCTAAAAATGGTGTAGGATGGATTAAATTAAGTCACGAAAATAAATTAAATCCTCTATCAGCCGCCTTTATTTTAGCTATCAAGAATGCTGCTCAAAAATATGATGATGATCCATCGATCGGATGTATTGTTCTAATTGGTTCTGACAAATCATTTGCAGCAGGTGCAGATTTAAAGGAAATGGTTAAACTAAATTATGCATCTGTATCTGAAAGTAGGTATATTGAAAATGGTTGGCTAGAGATACCTAAAATTCAAACTCCCATAATTGCTGGAGTAAGGGGTTATGCATTAGGTGGAGGTTGTGAACTTGCTATGATGTGCGACTTCATAATAGCTACTTATGATGCAAAATTTGGGCAACCCGAAATTAATATTGGCGCAATACCAGGTGCTGGTGGGACACAGAGGCTCACAAGATCTATTGGAAAGTCAAAAGCTATGTTGGCTGTACTTACTGGTGATATGATATCAGCAGAAGAAGCTGAAAATTGTGGTTTAGTTGCTAAGGTGTTTAAAAATGAAGACTTCGATGCTTCCCTTGAAAACATTGCTAATAAGATTGCAAATCAATCAAAACCACTAGCAAAACTTGCTAAACAAGCCGTGAATATCGCTTATGAAACAACGTTAGAAGAAGGTGTTAGATCTGAAAGAGCATTATTTTATTCAACTTTTGCACTTGATGATCATGTTGAAGGAATGGAGGCCTTTTCAGAAAAGCGAAAACCTGTTTGGAAAAATAAATAGTGTAAAATTACTCAAAATTTTCTTGTTTAGGTATAGCAACGCTGTGAAATCCACCATCTACGCGGTGAATATTCCCTGTAACACCAGATGACAATTCAGAAGTTAAGTACAAAGCCGCATTTCCTACCTCTTTTAATTGAGGATTAAAATTAAGTGGAGCAACATTTTCAGAATACCTAAATACGTGTCGAGCTCCAGAAATGGCAGCTCCAGCAAGCGTTTTTACTGGTCCAGCTGACAAAGCATTAACTCTAATTTTACTCTTGCCTAAATCCATTGCTAAATATTTAATTGAGGCCTCTAAAGCTGATTTTGCTACTCCCATTACATTATAATTTGGTGTAGTTCTTTCAGCACCAATATAAGACAAAGTCAATAAGCTCCCTCCTTTTGAAGACATAAGAGGTAGAGCTGATTTTGAAATCCTTGTAAAACTAAATGCAGATATATCTAAAGAATTTAAAAAATTTTCTCTACTACAATTCACATATTTTCCTTTTAACTCTTCTTTATCTGAATAGGCTAAAGCATGTACAACAAAATCAATTTCATTCCAGATTGTAGAAAATTTTTTAAACATATTTTCAATAGAATTCACATCATCAGCAGTTTTAGACACATCACATTCGAAACATTTGTCTGATTTTATTGAATTCATCAACGGCGTTAGTCTTTTTTTAAAACCTTCATTTTGATATGAAAAAGCTAATTCAGCACCATTATCAGCTAATATCTTTGCAATACCCCAAGCTATTGAACGTTCGTTCGCTACGCCCATTATTAAACCTTTTTTACCCCTCATTATAGACATACTACATACTCTTAATTAAACTTAGATAGAGCAAGGCAAGCATTTGTTCCACCAAAACCAAAGGAATTGGATAATGCCAAATTTACGTCAATACCTTTGATTGTTTTTTTTGGGATTTCAATAGATCCAATTTCTGGGTCAGCATCATTAATATTTGCTGAACCAGATATAAAATTGTTATTCATCATTATCAAAGTATAAATGGCCTCTTGAACACCAGTTGCTCCTAAGGAATGTCCAGTTAGAGACTTTGTACTTGTAAGTTTTGGAACATAATCTTTATCTTTAAACACCTCTCTTACAGCATGAAGTTCTTGCATATCTCCAACTGGTGTGCTTGTGCCGTGAGCGTTAATATAATCGACTTTTTGGCTAATACCTTTAAGAGCTTCACTCATGCATCTAATTGCACCTTCACCACTTGGTGCCACCATGTCATAACCGTCTGAATTAGCACAATGTCCAACTAATTCTCCATAAATTTTAGCACCTCTGGCTTTTGCATGTTCAAGTTCTTCCAAAACAAGCATCCCGCCACCACCAGCTATTACAAAACCGTCTCTATTTATATCATATGGCCGAGAGGCTAATTCAGGTGTTTCGTTAAACTTGCTAGACATAGCCCCCATAGCGTCAAATAAAACAGATAGCGTCCAATCAAGTTCTTCACCACCCCCTGCAAATACTATATTTTGGTTACCATATTTAATTTGATCTGCACCAATTCCTATACAGTGCGCAGATGTGGAACAGGCAGAAGTAATTGAGAAATTGACACCTTTAATTTTAAAAAAAGTTGCAATACACGCTGATACTGTCGAACTCATACATCTTGGAACCATAAAGGGTCCAACTCTTTTTGGCCCTTTTTCTCGAGCAATATCAAATGATTGAAGCATATTTGCAGTACTAGGTCCTCCTGATCCTGCAATTAGCCCAGTTTTTGGGTTAGAAATTTCTTCATCTGTTAGTCCAGCATCTTTAATTGCTTGTTCCATTGAAAGTACTGAATAAGCAGCGCCAGCGCCCATAAATCTCAATTGTTTTTTATCAATATGATCTTCTATGTTAATTTTTACTTCACCATGAATTTGACTTCTAAAGCCCATTTCTTTGTATATGTCAGATTTAACAATTCCTGATTTTTGATTAATTAATGATTCTCTTACTTCTTCAACGTTGTTGCCAATTGAACTAACAATGCCCATTCCAGTTATAACAACTCTTTTCATGTTACTCATAGTTTAACCTATTAATTTATTGAGGCTGATCTTGAAAAAGCCCGACTCTTATATCAGTTGCTTCAAAAACTGCTTTGTCATCACACACAACTTTGCCATCAGCAATTCCAAGGATTAGTTTTCTCATTATAATTCTTTTGAAATCAAGCAAATATTCCACCTTTTTAGATATTGGTAATATTTGTCCAGTAAACTTAACTTCACCTACTGATAAAGCTCTGCCCTTTCCTCTTCCGCCCATATTTCCAAGAGAAAACCCTAATAGTTGCCATAAAGCATCCATTCCTAAACAGCCAGGCATAACAGGATCATTTTCAAAATGACAAGAAAAAAACCATTTATCTGGAGTAATGTTAAATTGGGCATGAGCAGTACCTTTATTATAAATTCCTCCAGTTTCTTTAATACTTGTCACTTCGTCAAACATAAGCATAGGAGGTAATGGTAATTTAGGAAAATCAACTCCTGCTAATTTTCCTTTTGCGCAATCAATTAATTCTTGATAATTAAATGAATCTTTAAATAAAGCCAAAATATAATACTCTCATAATAATTAAATAAATCTACAACAATTAAAAAAAACAATAAACAAAACAATTGCAGATAATTAGTTTTTTGTCGAACCCCAAATGGTATTTTTTTTTACCCAACCTACATATATTTTTCCTTTTACTATCTTTATTTTACACCAATATTTTTTACAAATTTGTATATTAATTAATAAATTAGGCAAAAGTTTGGCTAAAGTATTTCCAGAATCAGAGGGTATAGCTTTTAGTAAAGCAGATTTAGTAATCAATCCTGTCTTAGATGAAGATAGTAATTGTGTATGTATCCAACCATTTATTCCGTTAGATGTAGTTACTTTCCTCCAATTATTATACTCTGCAATAATTTTTAGTGGGTATCCTTTTTTCTTGAATTCATATTTTATTGGAAATTCTTTTCCTGGACCTGATCTCATATATGTTAAAGAGTTTTTTAATGAAACTATTCTTGGTATTTTTAAACCACTTCCATTGATTGAAACCTTTTGTTCTTTAGTGAAAGATAAGGCGTTTTCTGTGAATAATAAGAAAATCATAATCAAAAATATTAAAAAAGACAAATTGAGTTTGCCTATAAAAATAAACATGTAGAATTTTATGGCATTTAATTTGAACATACAGGACATTTATGGTTTTTCATCAGTTTAATTTTCTCCAAATTCTGTGTTAATCCATCATATAAAAATAAATTTCCAGCTGTCGATTGGTAATTATTTAGTGCAATTTCTTTTATAGCTTCATTAACCTGCATGCTTCCAATTAATCCTGTTATGGGTCCGATTATTCCAGATTCCCTACAATTTGTAATAGGAGCTTTTTTACTTGTTTTTGGGAAAATACATTCATAACATGGGTAATCTCTACTCAATCCACTTTTCCAAATTGCTAATTGCCCTTCCATTTGAACTGCAGAACCTGAAATAAGTATTTTTTTACATTTGTGTGATAAAAAATTCGTAATATACTTTGTTTCAGGATTATCCGAACAGTCAAAAATTAAATCAAAATCACTTATATCTACGGTTTCATTAAAAATATCATTTTTGGAACTTATGGAAATACTTGGATTTATTAGTTGACATTCCTTCACTAAATTTTCAGCTTTATTATTACCAATATCCTTATTTTTATGAGCAATTTGCCTATTTAAATTACTTTTTTCAACAATATCATAATCAAAGATCTCTATATGTCCGAACCCTGCTGCAGAAGAGTAAAGAGCTACTGGACAACCTAAACCTCCTGCACCAACAATTAAACATTTTGTTTTAAGTAATTTTTCTTGTCCGTCTTCATCAAAGTTTGGAATAATTACTTGTCTTGCATATCTATTTAAATCATCATCATTAAGCATCTATGTCTCATTGATTGAAATTAGTTAAAAGATGATTGATTTTATTAGCTAAATGAACAGCAATAGATTTTTTAGTTTGTTTTTTCCATTCTTCACAATTATTTTTTTCAATAAGACATACTTTATTAAAGTCTTCTCCAAAAACTTTGTTATCGCTCACATCATTAGCAATAATTAAATCAACATTTTTTGATATTAATTTAGAATACGCATTTTTTTTTAAATTATTTGTTTCTGCTGAAAAACCAACTACAATTTTTGGCCTAAGATTACTTTTAGCAACTGTACCTAAAATATCAGGGTTTTCCACAGCTTCAAATGACAAATTATCATTATTTTTTTTAATTTTATTATTTATATCAATGTTTTTATTTGAAGATATTTTGGGGATTAGTTTCCAATCCGCAACTGCAGCACTACAAATTAAAATGTCAGTTGGTAATTGTCGAGTAACAACATCAAACATTTCCTGAGCGGTTGTAACTTTTATGATATTATCGCAATTAGGATAAGGAATATTTACCGGACCAGTAACTAGAGTAACTTTAGCTCCTCTTTTTGCCAATTCAGATGCAATCTCAAAGCCTTGTTTACCAGAGGATTTATTACTCATAAATCTTATTGGATCAATGTTTTCAATTGTTGGTCCAGCTGTAATTAAAATTGAAATATTCTTAAATTGATTAACAAGCGTTTGATTTTTATTAATATACCCCATTATGATATCGAAAATTAATTTAGGTTCTGGAAATCTTCCCGTACCATTTTCACCACAAGCCATGTCCCCAGTATCTGGTTCTATGAACTTTACTCCTCTATCTAATAATTTTTTACAATTTTCTCGAGTTGCCAAGTTATTCCACATAATAGGGTTCATTGAAGGTGCTAAAATTATTTTAGAAAAAGATGCAAGTAAAATAGAACTTGCTAAATCATCAGCAAATCCATTAGCAAGCTTTGCTAAAATATTTGCTGTTGCAGGGGCAACTAAAATAATGTTTGGTTTTCTAGCAAGTTTTATATGATTCATTTTGGTTTCATCTTCGACAGAAAATAAATCAGTGTAACATTTCCTTTCATTTAAGCTTGTAACTAATAAAGGTGTGATAAACTTTTGTGCTGATTTAGTCAAAACCACATCAAGCTCAATATTTGTTTTTTTAATTAATCTTATAATCTCAAGGGATTTATAACATGCTATACCACCACAAATAATCAACAAAATTCTTACTTTAGTGTCTTTAACATTCAAAATATTTTTTTTAGGAAAAAAATTTTCAATGTTTATATCAAGATTTGAGCTTAATTTTAAAATAGCTTCATGCTTCTTATTTGGGATTTTATTAAGTTTTTTCCAATTAGAAATTGCAGAAGGTTGGATGTTCAATTTTTCTGCTACTACTCCTGTTCCACCAAGTAATGAAATAAGTTGTGAAATTTTGTTCATAAGAGAAAGCCTAAATAAAAGTATAATATCTGAATTTTATGAAAAATAAATGAATTATTTCACTTTTTGGATAATTTTTTATCGATTTTATTTACTATTTCAGGAATTTTAAGTAAAACAAGCTTATTTTTGTGAAACCATTCCTCTATAATCTTAAATGGATCGTGTGTGTCATTTATCCATTTATTTATTAAAGGTTTAGATAATTCCCACATATTGATATTTGGATTTATTTGTCTTGTTGTTCCTTCAGCCATCAACATTGTTTTTTGTAATAACGTAAATTGTGGTTGCACTTCAATATTAAATTTTTTAGATAAACTTAAAATTTGACCAAGTAATTTAGCTAAAGACACTTCACCAATGGGTTTATTTAAAATAGGAGTTGTAATCGCTCTTATCGCTTGAGCCAAGTGATCATGAGAAATTTCCTTGCCCAACATATTTGCTTCATCATGTATTTCAACTACTTTTTTATAATTTTTATTCAATAAATATGTTAGCAATAATGCTAGAAATTGCCTATCTTTGTTTGAAAGTCTACCCATAATCCCAAAATCAATGGGTACAAGAGCGCCTTTCTTATCTATCAAAATATTTCCTGGATGCATATCACCATGAAAAAAACCGTCACGGAAAACTTGAAGGAAAAAAACTTCAGTACCTATTTCCGTTATTTTGTTAATATTATGTTTTGCAGAATTAAGAGATTCCAAATCGTCAATTCGAATTCCATCTATAAATTCTAGAACAAGCATATTTTTAGTTGTAAACTCCCAATAAATTTTTGGTACCTTATAGTTTGGATGATCTTTAAAATTTACGGCCAACTCATCTGCAGCAGAAGCTTCTAATGTTAAATCAAGTTCATTCAAAGATACTTCAGACAATAATTCTACATTTGTCGAAAGTTTTAATCGTTTAATACTTGGAATAAAAAATTCAAGACACTTTGTAATCCAGTAAAAAAAAGTAAAGTCTTTAAATAATTTTTTATGAATATTTGGCTTTAAAATTTTTATAGCTATTTTTTTTCCATTTTTAAGGAAACCAGTGTATACTTGAGCTACTGAAGCACTTGCAATTGGTATTTCTTCAAAAGTATTTAGATCATTTAAAATAAAATTTTCATTTTCATTATGAATAATTTTTCTTGCAATAGAACTTGAGATAGGTTCTAGATTATCTTGTAAAGTTTTTAGTTCATCACATGTTTTTTTCCCAAGAATATCTGGTCTTGTTGACAAAGCTTGGCCTAACTTTATATATCCTGGACCTAAATTAATTAAACATTTACGAAGTTTTTTTCCAATCTCCTTTTGGTTTTTATTAGCTAAAACAAAATTTAAAATTTTTAAAATTAACTTTATACGATTGTCAAAATAGTTGTTTTCAATTAAACGTGTCAAAATTCCCGTGTTAATGAATTTAATTAATATTATAATACTTATAATAATTAGATATGGTATTTTCCAAATGGGAAATTCTAACTTTTGTTTTATCTGCATTTAGAGTTTCCATCCACTATGTAGAGCAACAATTCCATTAGACAAGTTTCTGTATTTTACTCTTGAAAAACCAGCTCTAGAAAGCATATGACAGATCTCCGCTTGTTTTGGAAATTTTCTAATAGATTCAACTAGATATATATAAGCTTCTTTGTCTCCAGTGATCTTCTCTCCGATTAATGGCATGATTTTAAAAGACCATAAATCATAAAGTCTTCTTAGAAAATCATTTTCAATATGACTAAACTCTAAACAAATCAATCTACCACCAGGCTTAAGAATACGGTAAATTTCTTCTAATGATTTATTTCTATCTGTAAAATTTCTTAATCCAAAACTCAGTGTCGCTCTATCAAATGAATTATTTGGTGCCGGAATTTTTTCAGCGCTTGCAATCGTCCAATTTAATTTATCACAATTTTCATACTTTTGTTTACCTATTTGCATCATTTCTTCACTTATATCAAAAACATTAGCAGAATTGCCGCCAGCTTTTATAAATTTTTGTGCAATATCTCCTGTTCCCCCCGCAATATCAGCTAATTTTTGTGTGCTTTGAGGAGACATCCAATTAATTAAATCATTTTTCCAATTTCTGTGAATACCCAAACTTGTGATATCATTCATAAGGTCATATTTTTGAGCAACTGAGTTGAATACTTTATTAACTAATTTTTGTTTTTCAGTTTTTTTAACTTTTTTGTAACCAAAATCTACATTATTTTCATTTACCATTATTTGCCTGAACAATATATTAAATTTAATTTGTTTTTAATATACTTTTTAAATTTACCTAAAGATAGAACAAAAAGGATAAAAATGCCTGAATTACCGGAAGTAGAAACAGTATGTTTGGCCTTGTCTCGAATCCTAATTAATTCCAAAGTAATTAGTATTAATATTTTGAGAAAAGACTTGAGGTGGAAACTCAGAGAAAAAATTAAATCAGATTTAGAGGAAGATACATTAAAAAAACCTTTTCGAAGAGGAAAGTATATCCTAATACCTACTTTTAAAGAAAATATACTACTCATTCACATGGGAATGAGTGGACAAATAAAGATTAGAGATAATTCTAAACATTTATCTAAACATGATCATTTTAGAATGATCATAGAGACAAAGGAAAAAAAAATTTATTCAGTTATTTACAACGATCCTAGAAGATTTGGATTTATAGATCTTTTTGGCAAAAAAGATTTTAAAAATCATTTTTTATTAAAAAAAATTGGAGTAGAGCCTTTAGGTAAAAGTTTTACAAATGAATATATACAAAAAAAAATTATTAAAAGGTCAACATGTATAAAAAACATTTTAATGGACCAAAGTATTGTAGCTGGAATTGGAAACATATACGCAAGTGAGATTTTATACAGAGCAAAGATTAATCCTTTAAGAAGCGCTAACAGCTTAAATCAAAATGATTTTAAATATATTATTAAAGCAACTAAATATATTTTAAAAAAATCAATAAGCGTTGGGGGTACGTCAATAAGAAATCATTTACAACCAGATGGAAAGCTTGGATACTTTGTTCAAAAGCTTCAAGTTTATGGTAAAGCAAAACATAAATGCTTTGAATGTAATAATTTGATAACTTCAATAAATATAACTGGTAGATCTACTTTTTTTTGTAGCACATGTCAAAAGTAACAATTGCACTAAATACTTTACTAAGATAAAACTTGACAATTTATAAAGAAAAATCTAATTCATATAAAAATTTTAAAGGTGATATAATGGCTAATCATGCTTCTGCAAAAAAAAGAATAAGAAGAAATTCTAGAATGGAAATTGTAAACAAAATAAGAAAAAATAGAGTTAGGTCTTTTATCAAAAAGGTTGAATTAGCTATAGAAAATGCTGATAAATCTGGGGCACAAAAAGCTTTTATAGAAGCTCAGCCAGAAATGCACAAATCTGTATCAAAAGGTGTATTTAAGAAAAATACAATTTCAAGAAAATTATCTAGACTTTCCTCGCGTATAAAAAAAATAGCATAAACTAATCTTCTTCAATTAAAAAATAAAAAGATATCTTCTTTTTTATTATAAAAAATAATTATTTCAACGATTCGCTTTGATCGTTAAATAATTATTTTTAAAATTTATCAAAACAATTTTATAATTGTTAAATATATTAAAAATGTAGT
>CACMYY010000024.1 GCA_902618025.1 uncultured SAR116 cluster alpha proteobacterium | reverse complement strand
GCATTTGGGTTGGCCAATGAAAGTTTTGTTTCATCAAGGCCAAAAAAATTAAAATATTCTCTTTCAGAAGGGTTTTCCGTGCCTGACATTCTTTCATTTTGAAGACGTAATAACATTACTACATTAGCATCTTTAATTCCTTCTTTCATATCATTAAAGCATTTAACGCCTAAATTTTCTAAGTTCGAAGGCATTAATGTTGATGGAGCAACACATCTAACTTCAGCACCCATAGTTGTTAACAAATGTATATTTGATCTCGCTACTCTACTGTTAGAAATGTCCCCACATATGCTAATCTTTAAACCCTCTAGGTATCCAATTCTTCTTTTGATTGTTAGAGCATCTAATAAAGCTTGGGTAGGGTGCTCGTGTCTTCCATCACCAGCATTGATAATACTACAACTTAAATATTCTGCGAATAAGAGTGGTGCGCCACTATGTGGGTGTCTCACTATCAATAAATCAGGTTTCATTGCGTTTAAAGTACTAGCGGTATCTAATAAGCTTTCTCCTTTCTTTATAGATGAGTTGATTAGAGAAATATTAATTACTTCTGCTCCAAGTCTTCTAGCTGCAAGTTCAAATGAAACCCTAGTACGAGTAGAATTTTCAAAAAAGACATTTAGTACCACATATCCAGACAGATGTTTAGTGTCGGCGTGTTTATCTAAATTTGCAAAATAGTCAGCTCTATCAAGTAGTTTCTGAATTTCAGTTTTTTGCATGCCTTCTATTGCTAAAAGGTGATGTGATGATAATTTTACAGGGGAAGATTTATTAACTTCAGAATTATTTTTAAGTAATTTATTCATCAAAAATAACTTACTACATCTTTTTTTTTAATACGTCCAGTGCAGTTTGCAAAATCCAACAAGCTGCCAGTTTATCAGTTCTTAAACTTCTTTGTTTTCTTGTCATATCTGCTGTAATCATTGGCTTTTCAATGGCCATTGTGGACATCCTTTCGTCTTGTAGTAAAATTGGAAGATCTCTCTTTTTTAAAACATTATTTATAAAATCTCTTACTGAGTCGCATCTAGGACCTGCACTCCCATCCATATTAAGTGGCCAACCCATTACTAATCCTGTAATATCGTAATCATCAAAAATTGAAATCAATTTACTTAAATCGGATTTGAGTTTGTCTCTTTTTATGGTTTTTATTGGTGAAGCAACTGTCATATCGGAGTTACTTATTGCAATACCTAGTGTTTTAGTGCCATGGTCAATTCCTAACAGTCTTTTTTTAGGCAAAATATTTAACAAAAATTGATCAGGCTTGAAGATAGGCATAATTGATGCTAACAGACTTTCATATAAATTAAAATTTATCAATTTAATATAGGGTTGAACATGCTTAACAAAGATATAATTGTAGATGTTCCTACTGTAAATAAAATAGCTCGGCTTTCTCGTTTAGATATTCCAGAAGTAAATAAAGAAAGTCTTACTAATGATTTAAATAATATTTTAGGCTTTGTTGCACAGCTTGATGAAGTAGATACCTCTAATGTAGAGCCATTAGCTTCTGTAACAGGACATAAGTTGCCACTTAGGAGTGATGATGTAAATGATGGTAATATTGAAGATTTAGTTTTAAAAAATGCTCCTGAAAGCTCTAGTGGCTTTTTTGTTGTTCCAAAGGTTATTGAATAATGTCTGAATTACTTGATTTAAATTTAGTTGAGGCCTCTAAAGCTCTTAAAAATAAAGAGATTTCGTCATTAGAATTAACTAAAGCTTATTTGAAATCTATCAGTGATACATCTTCATTAGGTGCTTATCTTGAAATAGTAGAGGATAAGGCCATAAGTATGGCAAAAGTATCAGACAAAAAATTGATTGATGGCAAAGCAAGACCTCTAGAAGGAATTCCCTTAGGAATTAAAGACATGTTTTGTACCAAAGACATAAAAACAACTGCGTCTTCAAAAATTTTAGAAAATTTTATACCTACATATGAAAGTACAGTAACTCAGAATCTATGGAATGATGGCGCAGTTATTCTTGGAAAATTATCGTGTGATGAATTTGCAATGGGTTCGAGTAATGAAACTGCAGCTAAAGGTAATGTAATCAACCCATGGTTGAAAAATAAAAAAATGTCTCCAGGTGGTTCTTCAGGTGGATCAGCAGCAGCTGTTGCTGCAAGGTCCGCTTTGGCAGCAACAGGTACAGATACAGGTGGATCAATAAGGCAACCAGCAGCTTTTTGTGGCATAACTGGTTTAAAACCTACATATGGAAGGTGTTCAAGATGGGGAATTGTAGCATTTTCTTCTTCCTTAGATCAGGCAGGTCCACTAACTAGAACAGTGAGTGATGCTGCTTTAATGTTAAATTCTATGGCTGGTTATGACCAAAAAGACTCCACATCAGCAAATTTAAAAATGCCAGACTTAATGGATTATTTGGATAAAGGTATAAAAGGAAAAAAAATTGGCATACCAAAAGAATACACGCAAGATGGTATTTCTGAAGATATTGTAAAATTTTATGAGAAATCAATTGATTGGTTAAAAGATGAAGGAGCTGAGATAATTCCAGTTTCGTTGCCTCATACTAAATACGCTCTGCCTGCTTATTATATTATTGCTCCTGCTGAAGCTTCAAGTAATTTAGCTCGATATGATGGGGTTAGATACGGCGCAAGACAGGAAGCTTCAAGTTTAGATGAAATGTATGAATTAACTCGTGGTAATGGCTTTGGCGATGAAGTTAAAAGAAGGATAATGATTGGTACTTATGTGTTATCTTCAGGATATTATGACGCATATTATCTAAAAGCTCAAAAAGTAAGAAGATTGATAAAAGAAGATTTTGAGAACGTTTACAAAAAAGTAGATTATATTTTGACCCCTTCAACACCAACAACTTCTTTCGAATTAGGAAAAAAACAAGATCCACTAACTATGTATTTAAATGATATTTTTACAGTACCAGCAAGCTTGGCTGGATTGCCTGGAATCTCTTTGCCAGTTGGCCTAGATAATTCTGGTTTACCAATTGGTATACAATTAATTGCAAATTCTTTTGATGAACCTGGCTTGATTAGTACAGCTAGCGTATTAGAAAAGTGTGCAGGGTTTAATTTTATAGCTGATGGAGCTGCAAAATGAATGACACTTCAACTTTGAAGCCAGGTCATATTCAAGGTGAAACTGGTATATGGGAAATGGTGATTGGACTTGAAATACATGCTCAAATTTCAAGTAAATCAAAATTGTTTTCAGGAGCGTCCGCTTCCTTTGGTTCTGAAGCTAATAGAAATGTATCCTTAGTCGATGCTGCAATGCCTGGTATGCTACCAGTTATTAATGAGTTCTGTGTGGAACAAGCAGTTAAAACAGGACTGGCACTAAATGCTAAAATAAATAATGTTTCAGTTTTTGATAGAAAAAATTACTTTTACGCAGATTTACCTCAAGGATATCAGATAAGTCAATTTACCAAACCAATTGTAGGTGAAGGTGAGATTATAGTCGATTTAGAAAACGGCGAACAAACGACAATTGGTATTGAAAGATTACACTTGGAACAGGATGCAGGAAAATCACTTCATGATCAACATCCAACAAAATCATATATAGATTTAAACAGAACTGGTGTTGCCTTAATGGAAATAGTTTCAAAGCCAGATATAAGATCACCTCAAGAAGCAGGTGCATATGTTAAAAAAATTAGATCTATACTGAGATATATTGGTGCTTGTGATGGAAATATGGAAGAAGGATCACTCAGAGCTGATTGCAATGTATCTGTTAGAAAATCTGGAGAAGAATTTGGAACAAGATGTGAGATAAAAAATCTAAATTCAATTAGATTTATTATTCAAGCAATACAATCTGAAGCAGAAAGACAAGTTGATATATTGGAGGAGGGTGGAACAATAGATCAAGAAACAAGACTTTTTGATACTTCCACAGGAGAAACTAGATCAATGAGAAGTAAGGAAGATGCTCACGATTATAGATATTTTCCTGATCCAGACTTATTACCTCTAGAATTTACAGAAAATTGGGTTCAAGATATTAAAGAAAAACTTCCAGAACTTCCAGACAGTCTTAAAAAAAGACTAGTTAAAGATTTTGGTATTACTGCTTATGATGCCTCTATTCTTGTAGAGGAAAAAGATTACGTTGATTTTTACCAACAAGCAGCAAATGGGAGAGACGGAAAGCTTACGGCAAATTGGATGATAACTGAATTATTTGGTGCTTTAAAAAAAGATAATTTGTCTTTCTCAGAATCACCAATTACTTCTGAAAATCTTGGAGAATTAATTTCTTTGATATCCAATGGAACTATTTCAGGTAAAATTGCAAAAGAAGTATTTTCAGAGATGATGAAAAGTAAAAAGTCACCTTCTGAAATTGTAAAAGAAAAAGGACTTGAGCAAGTTTCTGATGATTCACAAATCTTAAAATTGATAGATCAAGTAATCTCAGACAACCAAGATAAGGTTAATGAATATTTAAGTGGAAAGGATAAACTTTTTGGTTTTTTTGTAGGACAAGTTATGAAATTATCTCAAGGTAAAGCAAATCCAGGCGTTGTTAATAAACTACTTAAAGAGAAACTTAAATAAAACTATTTATAATTATTTCTTTATTCTCCAATTAGCTAGTGTAATTGCGAAAATTATTGATAAAAAACCTACAATCAATTTTAAAGTTATTTCTTCATTAAGTATAAAAGAGCCAAGTAAAATCGCAGATAAAGGATTGAATCCAAGAGAAATTGCTGCTTGAGTTGGAGAAATTAATTGAAGTGCTTTTCCCCAACAATACATCATTAAAACTCCGCCTGGAATGACTAACATTAATAATGTATAGATTTGAACTTCATCTATTTGATACATGTTTTCAAAAGATGAACCAAAAAACAAAGATATAAGAAAATTGATCAATGTACCAGTGCCCATTACATAAATCATGACTGGTATGTTTCCATATTTATTTAGATACTTGCCTGAAAAAACAGTAAAACATGACGCAGCAATTACTCCAATCATCATTAAAAAATCACCTTTTAATGTTTGATTGAAATTATTGCTCACACTTTCTGACAAGCAAAATGATACTCCTAGAACAGCTATAAAAACAGCTACACACTTGTTTATTGTAATTTTTTCTATATTAAAAAAAAAGCTATTAATATAGTACAAAGTGGCATGGTTGCATAAAGTAATCCTGCTCTTGCTGCAGTTGTATGTTCAAGTCCTGCGGCCATAAAGTTAGGGAAAATTGTTATCATGTCTAATCCCAAAATTGCTAAAGGAATTTTGTCTTCTCTTATAAATTTTGTTTTTAAAAATACAGAAATAGAGAGCAAAAACAAAATAAGTCCAGTTAATCCATAACGTAAAAAACTAAGAGTAAATGGATCTAAATCATCAACAATTAGTCTTGTGAAAACAAAAGTTGATCCACCAAGTGCCGCTGAAAAGGACGCAAAAAATGATCCTAATATTAGATTTTTAAAAATTATTTTGTCTTTATTCATTATTTTATTTTAAATAAGTTGAAATAAGAAGTATTCACTTACTAATCTAATACAACTAAAAATAGATAAAGATAGTAATATTATGAAAAAATTAAAATTAGGTAGAACAGGATTAGATATATCCCAAGTTATTCTAGGAGGTGGTTGGGTTGGAGGATTATTTATTGACCCTAATTTTGATATAATGGAGAAAGCAATTGAACTTTCAATTAAGGCTGGCATTAATTGGATTGATACAGCTGAAAGTTATAGCGATGGTAGATCTGAAAAAAATATTGGTTATTTAATAAGTTCTCTTCCTGCTTCAGATAAATTACAGATATCTTCGAAAGCTAGATTAGATCCTACTATTTCAGAAACGTTCGTTTCACAGTTAGATAGAAAATTAGACAACACACTAAATAGATTAAAGGTAGATAAATTAGAATTATATCAATTACATAATAGAATAACTATTGAAGAAAGTAATGATACTCTAACCTCCTCACAATTATTAACTAATAATGTTTGTGAGACAATGACAAAGCTTAAAGAAGATGGACGTGTTAAAAATATTGGACTTACAGCTTTAGGGGATACAGAATCTATAAGAAAAATTATACAAACTGGTCATTTTGATACAGCTCAAATTTATTATAATCTGTTAAATCCAAGTGCTAATTTTAGAGAAAGAGGTAATTGGGGTGACCATGATTTTTCTGGTTTAATTGCAGATTGTCAAAAGTTTGAGATGGGCATAATGGGTATAAGGATTTTTGCAGCTGGATTGTTAGCTACAGATGTAAGGCATGGTAGAGAAATTCCAGTTACTCACGTTATTAATATGAAAGAAGAAGAAAGGCGTGTTAAAAAAATTTTTCAATTAGTAGGTGACTCCTATGGCAACAGAGCTCAATTCGCTCTGAGATATGGTTTATCCAATAAAAGTTTGAACTGTGTTGTATTAGGCTTAGCTTCGTTAGACCATTTAAAAAATTCTTTGCAAGCAGTTGAGATGGGGTCATTGCCAGATGATTTGTTGATAAAGATATCTGAATTACAAAATTCCAATTTTATCTGATTTTACATTTATATCGACTTAAGATTGAAGCAACCATATAACTTAAATAATAAAATTAAAGTGTCAGGGTTTATATGAAAATACTAGTATTAGGAATTGGAGGAATCGGAGGTTTTTTTGGAGGATACCTTCAAGATAGTGGTGCTGATGTAACTTTTTTAGTTAGACCAAAAAGAAAAGAGCTATTATTAAAAAATAATTTAAAGATTATTAGTCCACTTGGTAACCTAAATTTAGAACCTAATTTAGTTTTATCGAATGAATTAAAACCAATCTACGATATTGTTCTAGTTTCCTGTAAAACCTATGATTTAGATCAAGCTATGCGAGATTTAAAAGGGGTTAGAGGAAAGGGTATGATTATCCCTTTTTTGAATGGGTTTACTCACATGGGAAAATTAGATAAAGAATTTGGAAGTGAAAATGTAATTGGTGGTGTAGCTCACATAAGCTCAACTATAAATAAAGATGGTGCAATAGAACATTTTAGTGAATTTAAAAAAATAACTTTTGGTGATAGAAAAAAACACCAAAGTAATGATCTTGTATCATTTTATAACATTTGCAAAAGTACTAAATTTGACGTTTCTATATCAGAAAATATTACCTTAGATTTGTGGAAAAAATGGGTTTTTATTGCAACTGTTGCTGGGGCTACAACGTTGTTTAATTGTCCACTTGGAGAAATAAGTGAACATGCAGTTGGTAAAAAAACTTTATCTGACTTGTACGATGAATGTAGATCAATAGCAAAATTTAATGGCTATATTATTAGTGATTTGGAAACAGAAAATGTTTTGAAAAATATAATGACACCCGGATCACTTATTAAAGCCTCAATGCTTAGAGACATAGAAAAAAAAGGATTCACTGAGCATGAAGAAATATTTGGAGATTTAATTGCAAAAGCAGAAAAATCTAACCTTGATTGCCCAATTCTTAAAGCGTGTTATTTAAGGATGAAAATTTACAAAGAAAATCTAAATTAATTTTTAAGATCCAACTTTAAGGGAAGATTTTAAACCTCTTAAACAAGCAATCACACTTAATCCTGTAATTCTTCCAGTTCCTGGATTTTCTGGTGTTTGAATATTTTGAATAGACATTTCAAATTCTGCGCTGTCCGATTTTACTTCGACTTTATGGGTGTTTCTTTCTAGATTTGGATCTGCCCATATTTCAAGTTGTGTTTTATTAGCACCTATACCCGCTAGCCCAACAGCGGCAGCTACATTGACATTTGCTGGAAAAGCTTTTGCACCCTCAGTAGCTGAGCCTTTGAAAATTAATTTAGCTTCTGATAATTGATTAAGTTCTATTTTGTTTTTTATGACATATTGTGCTTTTGAAAGTGCATTAGGTGGTTTCCGAGTAGTCATTTTAACAGAATGAATTGTGGATTCTGCAGCTGCTCTTAATGCATCTAAACCTAATATAGCACCTGTTGCTAAAATTATTTGAGAGTTATTTTTTTTTGGTGTTTCAATTAAATCAAAATTATCAAGTATACCGGAACCACTAACAGTTATTAATGTTTTACCATCATCAATACATCGAGTTGCAATATCTCTAAATGCTTCTTTTGGAGCACAATCTATAATGATTTGACAATTATTAATCAAAGTTTTTAGGTCAAAAATTTCGATACTTTTTTTTAATTTTGAAATTCTTTCTTCCGCGTTTGTTTTGCTTCTAGAAGAAATTCCATATAGATAAAAATTTTCTACGCCTTCTAAGAGTGCTTTAGCTACTTCTGTTCCTATTGAGCCAAAACCAACGATACCAACATTCATCTTTTTACCCTTATGTATTTATCTTCCAATTGCATAACCTTGCATAAATCTTGGATTAGCTGCCGCTTTTAAAATTTCATTATCCTTTGAAGCTGCAGTCATTCTGCCAAGACTCCAGTCATCATCAATTATTACTTTATGTCCTTTTTTAATAAGTTCATCAATAGTCTCCTTAGGAAATCTTCTTTCAATTGCTAGATGACCAATATCAGTTTCTCTTGGATAGAATGAATTTGGAAAATGTGCAGTGCTGAAACCTGGGGCATCAATTGCTTCTTGAAGATTGAGTCCAAAATGTACATGTCTTAAAAACAAATGAAGAGACCATTGATCTTGTTGATCA
Source organism: uncultured SAR116 cluster alpha proteobacterium (assembly GCA_902618025.1). Taxonomy (GTDB): domain Bacteria; phylum Pseudomonadota; class Alphaproteobacteria; order Puniceispirillales; family Marisalimonadaceae; genus Marisalimonas. The sequence goes on along the minus strand of CACMYY010000024.1, from coordinate 5,308 downwards.
CCTCCTGGTGTACCAAAAACCATATAAGGCAGTCCATCTTTCAAAGCAAGACTTGGAGATAAAGTAGTTCTAGGTCTTCTTTTTGGACCAATGCAAGCTGGGGAGTTTTCGTCTAACCAAAACATTTGCCCTCTATTAGATAAACAAAATCCAAGATTTGGAATTATTGGAGAGCTTTGCAACCAACCTCCACTGGGAGTGCCAGCAATCATATTTCCCCATTTATCAATTATATCAAAATGAGTAGTGTCTCCTTTTGTATCCCCAAGACTGGATGGATTAGGTTCGTCAAACCTCGCTACTGTAGGTTCTCCAATATCAAATTTTGAAAATGACTCTGGCGTACCACCTTTTGGTCTTACCAACACTTTCCCTCCAAAACCTGGTATAACTCCTGGTCTTATTTCCATCGAGGCTTCTTTGGATATTAAATTTCTTCTTGTAACATTGTATTCTTCACTCAATAAAATATCCATAGGCACTTCGTTGAAATTTGTATCTCCATAAAAAGCCTCTCTATCAGCAAAAGCTAATTTGGTTCCTTCTACAACTAAGTGTACAAACTCAGGAGAATTTTCATCTAATGAATCTAAATCAAATTCTTTTAGCAATGCTAATTGCTGTAAAAAAGTTGGACCTTGGCCCCAAGGTCCAGTTTTGCAAACTGTATAGTTTTTGTAATCATAACATAAGGGTTTTTCAATAGTTGCAGACCAATTAGCTAGATCATCTCCAGTTAATAAACCTTTATGTCTTTTTTCAGTTGTATCCATAAACTCATTATTTTTGCAAAAATCTTCTATTTCTTGTGCAATAAAACCCTGACTCCATATTAAACGAGCTTGTTTGATTTGTTCTTTACGATCATTGGATTTGTTTTCTGCTTCCTCAATAATTCTTAAGTATGAATTAGCCATTTTTTTATTAGTAAAAAAATCACCAATGGAAGGAACTTTCCCATTAGGGAGATAAATTCCTGCTGAACTTGTCCATTCTGTTTTAAAGAGTTCTTCAACTGATTTGATTGTATTAATTATGTTTGGAACTAAAGGATAACCTTTTATTGCGATACCTATCGCTGGTTCTAAAACAGTCCTTAATGACATAGTTCCATAGTTAAGTAAAAGAAGCATCCAAGCATCAAATGCGCCCGGAACAACAGCAGGCAACAAGCCACTTCCTGGAACTATATTTAAATTCATACTACTAAAAGTTTTCAAAGATGCAGAATTTGGAGCAACACCCTGGCCACATATTACAACAGGGTTTTCTCCATTAGGGCATAAGATTAAAGGAACCTCTCCACCTGGTCCATTCAGGTGAGGTTCAACTACCTGAAGTGCAAATCCAGTGGCAACAGCAGCATCAAATGCGTTTCCATTTTTCTCTAAAATTGACATACCAACTGCAGATGCAATCCAATGAGTAGAAGTAACAACTCCAAAGTTGCCAACAATTTCAGGTCTTGTAGTAAATTTACTCATTTTATTTCCAATATAAAAATTTTATTATTTTCAATATAATATTTTATTAATTGACTCTTATTAAAGAACTAAGAGAATATAAAAATTGATAATCATCAAAAATAAAATAAACAAATTTGTGGAGATAACAATGCCTATTAAAAATTTATTTAAAGCGAGTTTGGCTGGGGCAGCTTTATTAGCTTTATCATTAACAGGAGCTTCAGCAGCTCCAAGTATTCCTTGTGGCACTGCAAAACTAATTGTTCCATGGGGAGCAGGCGGTGGTACAGATGTCATATTTAGACAGATGGTCGAAAAAGTAAATAAAAGTGGAGCAAAGCCACAGCTTCAAGTCGTGAACGTTGGCGGCCAAGGTGGAAACAAAGGAGCTAAACAAGCTTCTAAAGCTAAACCTGATGGTTGTACTTTGTTTGCAATTCACCAAAGTGCTATAACTAGTTATTTTACTGGTAGAATAGATATTACTTGGGATGCATTTGAAACTATTTCTATGGTTACATCAACACCTTCTATAATAGGCGCAAATGTAAACACACCATATAATAACATATCAGAATTAGTTGCTGCTGCGAAAAAGGCACCAGGAACTATCACAGCAGGTGGAACTTTTGGTTCAACAAGTCAGTTTGTTTTTCTTTTATTAGAGGATGCAACTGGTGTAAAATTTAAACATGTATCATATGATGGTACAAAACAAAGAATGACTGCTTTGTTAGCAGATAATATAAAGTTGGGAGAGATCAATTTGGCTGCAGCTATTAAATTTATCAAAGCTGGTAAATTAAAAGCGCTTGGCGTTACTAATGATGCAAGACTTGATCAAATTCCTGATATTAAAACAGCACAAGAACAGGGTGCTAAGGTTATATTTGCTGTTGAAAGAGGGGTTGTCGCTCCAAAGGGAACATCTCCAGAAATTGTAAATCATTACGCAAAAATGTTTGAAGGCGCAGCCATGGATAAAGATTTTAAAGCTGCTATGCACAAAAAAGGTATTTTAATTAATTATAAAGGGCCTGCAGATTATAAGAAACATTTTCAAGCCACTTATGATTATTGGAAGCCAATAGCAAAACAAGTTGGTGTATATAAAAGAAAAGACTAAATTTGAAAAAGAAGAGATAACTGGTTTATCTCTTCTTTAAATAAATCATTATGAGTATTAATAAAGACACAATCGTAGCTATATTCCTATTATTATTCTGTGGAATAATGATCAATAGTAGTTTTGATATTGAAGACCCTGGTTATCAAGGAATGAAAGCTAGTTTTTGGCCAACTATAGTTTTGTGTCTATTATCGGTTATGTCATTCGTTATGTTAATCAAATCTATGGTTTCTACAACTGACAATAACTTAAATTCTGAAAATACAAATTCACAAAATATTTTTTTAAAATATAAGAATGCCTCAATATGTTTTTTAATGTTTATTCTTTTTTTAGCATTTCTAGATTATTTAGGAATGTTAATTGGAGGTGTTTTGTTTGTGTTTGGGTTACTTACTTTATTAGGTGGATTTGAGATAAAAAAAATTATAAATCATTCAATTATTTCAATTATTACAATAGGAATTATGTGGTCAATATTTACCTTTGGTTTAAAAGTTATTTTACCAGAGGGCGAAATTTTAAGAATTTGGTAAATTTATGATAGATGTTATTTTACAGGCCTTTGCAAGCATAGTTTTAGATCCTGTTACACTTGGATTAATGTTTGTAGGCACACTCGCTGGTATTTTAGCAGGTGCTATTCCAGGCTTTACTATAGCAATGGGCGTAATTTTAACGCTACCATTTACTTTTGGTATGACTGCAGTTCAAGGATTAGCAACCATGCTTGGGGTTTTTGTTGGAGGCTTCTCAGGAGGATTGATGTCATGCATGTTAACTGGGATACCAGGAACTCCGTCTTCAGTTGCTACAACCTTTGATGGTTTTCCGTTAGTAAGATCAGGTAGGCCAGGCCTCGCGCTAGGGTTAGGATTATGGTCTTCTTTCTTTGGTGGAATGATAAGTGCAGTAATTTTAGTTGCATTAGCACCGCAATTAGCTTTTTTAGGATTGGAATTTGGTCCTTGGGATTATTTTTCATTAATTATTTTTGCTCTAACAATCACAGTAAGTTTATCAGGTGGTAATATTACTAAAGGTTTGATTGCTGGACTACTTGGTTTATTTGCCGCAACAGTTGGTGAAGATGAGATTAATGGAGTTGCAAGATTTACCTTTGGTTTTGATGATTTCAAACAAGGATTTGCATTTTTACCAGTTCTAATTGGATTGTTTGCTTTTTCACAATTATTAACAGATGTAGAAGACGACAAAAGGGCAAAGAGCCCACTTATGTCTCAGTCTGGAACTGTTGTGAAAGTTGAGCATAGGCAAGCAATATTAATAATTTTAAAAAGATGGGTTAATTTATTTAGGTCAAGTTTCATAGGTATTTTTACTGGAATTTTACCTGCCGCTGGTGGTTCAATTTCAAATATTTTAGCATATGATCAAGCAAAAAAAGCTTCAGCTAATAGATCAAATTTTGGAAAAGGTGAATATGATGGTGTCATTGCACCAGAAGCAGCTAATAATGCAACTGCTGGTGGAGCATTGATTATGATGATGGCACTTGGTATTCCTGGAGATATTGTAACAGCAGTTATGTTAGGAGCATTAATGATCCACAATATCATTCCTGGTCCAACATTCATTCAAGACGAACCATTATTAGCTTACGGTGTTTTTATAGCGTTTTTCGTTGCTCATTTCTTTATGGTTGGATTACAGGCATTCTCATTAAGAATATTTTTACTTGTTACGAAAATCCCAATGTATGTATTAGCTTCAGTTATTCTAGCATACTGTGCTATTGGAGTTTTTGCATTACACAATATAGTTTTTGATATATGGGTTATGTTCTTTTTTGGAGTAATTGGATATTTTATGAAAAAACTAGGGTTTCCTCTTGCTCCTATGATACTTGGTGTTGTCTTAGGCAAATTAGCAGAACTTAACTTAGCTAGAGCTACTGGAATAAGCGATGATATGTTGTTATTTATTTCAAGGCCATGGTCATTGTTTTTCTTGTTGATGGCAGTAATCTCTGTAATATTCCCTTTTTATCAAGAAGCTAAGAAAGAAACATTGTTCGCAAAACTTTATGTTCCAATTTCTATGATTGTATTGTCATTACCATTATTTTTAATGGGTAGTCCTGTGAGAATGATAGTAGCTATAATATTAGTTTTAACTGGAGCATATTTCTTATATAAAAGGACTAGCTCTTTAAAAACTACCTAATGAATTGGTTTACATATTCTTCGCCTAATCCCACTTTGATAAAATGTTTTTTAGCTGCTTCAATTCTATCAAAAACATCAGTCGTGCCAATTGTGTTTCCATCTTGATCGCAATAAATTAAAGCTCCAGAATTGTGAAATAATGTAATCATTTCTTCACAATCCTCATCAACAACTAGTGTGTGGATTTCACCTGGAGGCTCAAACAGATAAGACCCTTCTTTGGCAACCCAATCATGCTCAAGGTATCTCCATGAACCTTTAATTACAAAACCATGAACTGGAGCGGGATGTCTGTGTCTAGATAAAAAGCCACCACCAATAACCTTAGTTAGATGAACCCAATAACCTTGACTAATATTATAGCATAATGGTCTTGACCAACGACCAGGAGATAAGGGAACCCAAAGTCTATCGTCATCTTTGGAAAAGCTATCTTCAATAAAAATATCTGGGATTATATTTCCTGGTTTTGGTCCGCTATATGGCGGAGGAAAAATATTTTTAGTAAAATCGTCCATCCTAAA
>CACMYY010000023.1 GCA_902618025.1 uncultured SAR116 cluster alpha proteobacterium | reverse complement strand
GTAATAATGTTGGTGAAAATTTACAAGATCATCTTCAATTGAGAGTTATTTATAGGTTAGAAAATGCCAAAACACTCAATCAAAAAGCGAACTCTTTACTTGGTAAAATAGCCATTGGTTTGGAATATGCTCTCAAGAGATCTGGACCAATGTCAATGGCGCCAAGTCAATTAGGTGTATTTGCAATGTCTGATACATCGTATGAAACACCCAATCTTCAATTTCATGTTCAGCCTCTTTCTTTAGATAGATTTGGAGATCCGTTGCATAGTTTTCCAGGTTTAACAGCAAGTGTTTGTAACCTAAACCCTCAAAGCAGAGGCAAAGTTCATATTACTTCAAAAGATTACAAGATAGCTCCATCAATAAACCCCAATTATTTATCTGAAGAAAAAGATAAAATTGTAGCTGCTCAATCTATAAAGTTAGCTAGAAAAATAATTTCTCAACCTGCAATGAAAAAATATAATCCAAAAGAATTTGCACCGGGTATACAGTTTCAGACTGAAGATGAACTCAAAAAAGTTGCTGGTGATATTGGTACAACGATTTTTCATCCAGTCGGCACGTGTGCAATGGGCTCAAACAAAACCTCAGTGACAGATAGCAATCTAAAAGTAAGAGGAGTAGATGGGCTTAGGATTGCGGATGCTTCGGTAATGCCCACTATAACTTCTGGTAATACCAATGCGCCGACATTAATGATTGCTGAAAAGGCATCAGAGATGATTTTACAGTCACATAAAATTTAGTAAGTATGAAATGGGTAATGAAGAGGTAAAAAATGAACTTTGAATATAACGAAGATCAGTTAAATATAAAAGAAATGGCAAAAAATTTTGCTGAAACAGAACTCATGCCTTATGCATCTGAATGGGATCAAAACGAGATTTTTCCGGTCGAAACTCTAAAAAAAGCAGCTGAACTTGGTTTGGCTGCTATTTATGTGGATGAGAATTATGGAGGTTCAGGTCTCAGTCGGTTGGACGCTGCTATTTGTTTCGAAGAACTTTCTAGGGGATGCGTGTCTACTGCTGCGTACATATCTATCCATAATATGGTTACTTGGATGATAGATGCTCATGGGTCAGATCATATAAAAGAGAGATTTATTAAAAAGTTATCAACTATGGAAATGATGTCTAGTTATTGTCTTACTGAACCAGGTTCTGGATCAGATGCTGTGGCATTGAAAACTAAAGCTACAAAAAAGGGGAATAGTCATTACGTGTTAAATGGTTCAAAAAGTTTTATATCAGGGGGACCTACAAGTGATATTTTTGCAGTAATGTGCAGAACAGGTGAAGAAGGCGCTAGTGGTGTTTCATGTATATTAGTAGAAAAAGGAATAAAGGGTTTATCATTTGGAAAACAAGAAAAGAAAATGGGTTGGAATAGTCAACACACATCTATGGTAAATTTTGATAATTGTGAAATACCAATAGATAATCTTGTTGGAAATGAAGGAGATGGATTTAAAATTGCAATGAAAGGTCTAGACGGTGGAAGAGTAAATATTGCCGCATGTTCTTTAGGTGGAGCAAGGGCCGCTTTAGAAGCATCTATGAGTTATTCTGCAGAAAGAAAACAATTTGGCAAATCACTAGACAAATTCCAAGTCACACAATTTAAGTTAGCCGATATGGCAACTGAGTTGGAGGCTTCTCGTCTCATGGTTTTAAGAGCGGCATGTGCATTAGACACTGCAGATAAACAAGCAACAAAACTATGTGCAATGGCTAAAAGATATGCAACTGATGTATGCTCTGAGATATGTAATATGGCTCTTCAAATTCATGGTGGTTATGGATATTTGAAAGACTTTCCGTTAGAAAGACTTGTAAGGGATTTAAGGGTTCATCAAATCTTAGAGGGGACTAATGAAATAATGAGAGTTATTATTTCAAGACATTTAAAAGGATAATTTGATGACGCAAGATGAAGTTATATTTACTGAAGATAATGGCGTAGGTGTAATTACGTTAAATAGACCAGATAGATTAAATGCTCTTACTTATTCAATGGTTCAAAAAATAAATAAAAATCTCAATTCTTGGGAAATTAACGATAATATAAACTGTATTATAATTGAGGGTTCTGGAGACCGTTCGTTTTGTGCTGGAGGAGATGTTGTTAAGTTAAGAAAAGAAGTTTTAGCAGATGGTGGCCCACCAACCAACTTATCTAAATCTTTTTTTTATGATGAATATACTCTTAATTATAAAATTAGTAATTATAAAAAACCTTACATTTCCTTAATTAATGGATTTACCATGGGTGGAGGTGTTGGTGTATCAATGCATGGTAGTCACGTGGTTGCCTCTGAAAAAACAATGTTTGCAATGCCAGAAACAGCAATTGGATTATTCCCAGATGTTGGAGGAGGCTGGCTGCTTGGACAGCTAGATAAAGGAATTGGAGCTTGGTTGTCTTTAGTTGGTGCAAGAATTAAAGCTCATGACTTGTTGAAGCTTAAACTAATAACTCATTATGTTTCCTCAGAAAAAGTTGAGATTTTAAAGAATTCAATCATTTCTTCTTCACCAAATTCTAATCAAAAGGTTAACAACATTATTGATCAATTTTCATCAAAACCACAAACTGAAGATAGTGTATTGATAGATAATGAAGAATTTATAAAAAAAGCTTTCTCTTATGATACAATTGAACAAATATTTAATGAATGTGAAAAACTTGTTGAAAATGAATTTTTGAAGGTTCAATATGAAGAGTTGAAACATAAATCTCCAACTTCCTTAAAAATATCTTTAAAGCAAATCAGAAAAGCTAGTCATATGAGTTTGAAAGATGAACTTATAATGGAGTATAGAATGGTTCAACGTTGTGTAGAAGTTGGAGATTTTTTTGAAGGCGTTAGAGCAATGCTTGTAGATAAAGACAGAAAACCTAATTGGAAACCCAATAATATTCAAGATGTTGATGAAACTCGAGTTAATCTATTTTTTGAAGATTTAGGAGATTTAGACTTGATTTTAAAAAATTAGAACAAAAGTTAATTTCTGGAGGAAAATTAAAATGAACAATGTTTACATTATGTCAGCTAACAGATCTGCGATTGGAGGATTTGGAGGTACTCTTAAAAACCATTGTCCCGTTGATCTTGGAACTTTAGTGGCAAAAGAAGCCATTGCAAGATCTGGATTTGAGGCTAATGAAGTTGAGCATGCTGTTTTTGGTAATGTTATACATACAGAACCTAGAGATATGTATGTGAGTAGAGTTATTGCATTACAGGCTGGAATGGACAAAGCATCTGCTGCGTTGACTGTAAATCGACTTTGTGGCTCTGGGCTTCAGGCAATTGTAAGTGCTTCTCAAATTCTCATGCTTGGAGACGCTTCAGTTGCAATGGCAGGAGGTGTAGAGGTTATGTCAAATGGTGCACACATTGTTCAAGGGTTTCGATGGGGTTCTAGAATGGGTGATGGACAAGTTCATGATATGATGTTAGGTGCACTTCATGATCCTTTTGGTCATGGACATATGGGTATAACTGCTGAAAATATTTCTAGTAGATATCAAATTAGTAGAGAAATGCAGGATGAATTTGCGTTAATTAGTCAAAAAAGAGCATATGAAGCTATCGAAAATGGTGCATTTAAGGATCAAATTCTACCTATTGAAATTAAAACAAGAAAAGGAATTGATATTTTTGAAATAGACGAACACCCAAAACCAGAAACCAGTATGGAAACATTAGCAGGTCTCAGAACTGCTTTTAAAAAAGATGGTGTAGTAACAGCTGGAAATGCTTCAGGAATTAATGACGGAGCTTCTGCTCTAATACTCGCTAATGAAAAAAAGGCAAAAAAAGGTAAGCCATTAGCAAGAATAGTTTCATACGGATTTGGTGGTGTTGATCCTGACGAAATGGGTATGGGACCAGTCCCTGCGTCAAAAATGGCACTAAATAAAGCTCAATTAACGGTTGCGGATCTAGATTTAATTGAATCTAATGAAGCTTTTGCTGCCCAAGCATGTGCCGTTAATAAACAATTAGGTCTTAATCCTGAGATAGTTAATGTTAATGGAGGAGCTATTGCATTAGGTCATCCTGTGGGTGCAACCGGTGCAATTATTATGACAAAACTTGTATATGAATTAAGAAAACGTAAAGGAAAATATGGTCTTGCTACTATGTGTATTGGTGGAGGACAAGGAATAGCAGTCATTATCCAAGCTTTATAAAACAAAATGTCTTACAATCGTATTTCAATTAAAGATGCAAAAGATCTTTTATCAAAAGATGGTCTAATTTTAATAGATATAAGAGATTACAATTCGTTCAAGAATGGGCATATTGATAATGCAATTCATGTTGAAGATTTAAATATTCAAAACTTTCTTAAAGAAAAAGATAAAAACGACACAATTTTAATTTACTGTTATCATGGCAACTCAAGCCAATCAGCTGCCAATTTTTTCAGTCATCACGGTTTTAAAAATGTTTTTAGCATGGATGAGGGTTATGAAGGTTGGATAAATATGAATCAAATATAAAATTTATTTTAAATTAAGGCTTTATAGCTTGTTTCAACAAAATGATTTATATATCTATATAGTAATTAAAAATAATAAAATGAGGTAATTTTGGAAACTCGCAAAGGTGGTCGTCTTATAGATAGGCCAGAATTTAAATCTAAACCACAACCTATTACATTTTTAGGAAAAGAAAAAGTGTCTGACGCGATCAACGTCATGGCTGATAAAAATTATGGATCAGTTGTCATTGTAGATAATAAACAAAAAGTTGTTGGTATTGTTACAGAAAGAGACATCTTAAAAAAGTTAGTGAAAAATAACAAATCACCTAAAACTACCAAACTAGAAGAAATAATGACCCCTAACCCAAGAGTAGCCAATGAAAATGATGATGTTCTTGATTGGTTAAGAATAATGTCAAATGACAGATTCAGAAGATTGCCAGTCGTAGATGCTGACGGTAAAATTAAAGTGATTTTTACACAAGGTGATTTTGTATCTTACACATGGCCGGACTTGATTTTTCAAGCCTCTCAATTAGCTAAAGCTTCATTCATGAAAGGGTTTTCAATTAATACATTGCTATTATTTATGATTGTTTATGGGGTTGCGCTAGTGGCTGCAATGAAAGCTTTTTTATAAAATTAAGACTTTGTTCTAAGCATTTGGTTAGATATCCATGTCATAACAATTTCATTATTTTGATTTGTTACAGTATGCTTTAACCTTGCGGTGCCCCTTCTAGGGTTTTTTGCTGATTTTTTTGCCTCTAGAACTTCTACTTTTGTTTTTAATAAATCGCCCGGATACACAGGTTTAGTCCATCTTAGCTCGTCAATTCCCCAAGCACCCATGCTTGTTCCATCATAAACACCAGTTTTAAAAATTTGTGTAAATGATTTACCTAGTGTCATAAATCCACTTGACGTTAACTGACCAAATGGACCATTCTTAGCAGCTTCTTCATCTAAGTGGAATGACTGAGGGTCGTATTTTGAAGCAAAGTCAATTATCTCATCCTTTGTTACTAAAGTTGGTTCAGATTCAAAACTTAAACCCACCTCAAAATCTTCAAAATATTTTGGCTTAAGTTTCATAAAGAAAATACACTACATATATTATCTAGGAGCTAATCGAACTGAACCATCAAGTCTAATAGTTTCACCATTAAGTAATACGTTAGTCACAATGCTCTCTACTAACATCGCGTACTCCAAAGGTGTTCCTAAACGTTTGGGAAATACAGTAGTAGCAATTAAGCTTTTTTGAACTTCGTCACTCATTCCTGCAAGCATGGCAGTGGCAAACAACCCTGGTGCAATAGTATTTACCCTGATACCATTCGATGCAAGTTCACGAGCAATAGGTAAAGTCATACCAACAATACCACCTTTTGAAGCAGAATAAGCTGCTTGTCCTACCTGACCGTCATAAGCTGCCACTGAAGCAGTATTAATGACAACCCCTTTTTCACCTTCTTTGTCAGGTTCATTGGCTTGCATTTTGTCAGCGCACAATCTGAGCATATTAAAGCTACCAATTAAGTTTACTTTGAGAACCTTTTCAAATAATCCTAAATCATGCATACCTCTACTCGATACAACTTTAGCCCCAACTGCAATACCTGCACAATTAACTAAGCAATTTATCTCATTAAAATCATTAATGGCATTTTTCATTTCTTCTTCGTTAGATACATCTCCAACAACGTATTTACAATTTATGTCATCAGCAACCTTCTTTAGTCCATCAGCATTTAAATCAATCAGTAGTACCTCTGCTCCTTTATTTTTAAGGTATCTAGCAGTCCCTTCACCAAGACCACTTCCTGCGCCTGTAATAACAGCTTTAACATTTTCTATTTTCATATTTTACTCTCCAAAATCACGTTTATCATCTATCACTTTACCATCATTTGGTAAACTTTTTATGGGGACTATTTTAGCATTACCTCTTAAATTTATGACATTTTTGATTTCATCAGATATCTTTTGTTGCAAAGATTTTATCTGATCTGTATCTGTAACCTCAGCCTCGACTTTCAATATTAATTCATCCTTATCATTTGATCTACTAACAATCATTCTGGCAGAGCTATTAATCTTTAAATTTTCTAAAATTTTATTAATTTGCGACGGTTGAACAAACATACCTCTAACTTTTGTTGTTTGGTCTGCTCTACCCATCCAACCTTTTATCCTTTTATTAGTTCTACCAGTTGAGCTGTTTCCATCTAGTATTGCTGAAAGATCACCTGTAGCAAACCTGATTATAGGTAACTCATAATTATTTAAAACAGTTACGACAACTTCTCCTACTTCACCGTCATTTAAGGGTTTTCCAGTGCCAGGTTTAACGATCTCTAGAATTACATTTTCATCTATAACCATTCCGTCATTATCTGCCGCCTCATAAGCAACAAGTCCTAAATCTGCTGTTCCATAGCATTGTCTTACATGAATATTTCTTTCTCTAAAATTTTGAGCAACTGCAGGAAATAGTGGTCCTCCGGTTACCATTGCTTTTGTCAATTTTGAAAGTGATTTATTTTTTTCGTCAGCTTTTTCTAGAATGATTTTTAAAAAATCTGGAACACCTACATAAGCAGTTGTGCCAATATCTCTCATTACTTCAAGTTGTAAGTCAGTATTTTCTCCACCTGCTGGAAAAACTGTACATTTTAAGATTTTTGCCGCTTCTTCAAACATGGCGCCAGCAGGAGTAAAATGATAAGAAAAACAGTTTTGTACAATATCACCATAACAGAAACCAGCAGCATGTAATGCTCTAGAAAATCTCCACCAATCTTTTGAGTGACCATCTAAGTCATATATTGGTCCTGGAGACCTATATATATGCGCAAAATCCTTAATTTCAGAGACATTTAATTGTGCAAAAGGTGGAAAATCAGATTGTTTTTGAATTAATTCTGATTTTCTTAACAAAGGTATTGAGGCTAGATCGTTTAAATTTTTAAGGGGTTTATCAAGTCTTAATGATTGATTTTTATTATCTTTAGCTATTTTAATTAAATTATTTAATTTTTCTAAATGATCACTTTGTCTTTCATCAATTGAACGTGTTTCTAAATCATCAAAAAAATTATTTTTTGTCATTTAATTTTATAACCATCTCTTACGTCTACGATATTGTTTTACATCCTTAAAAGATTGTCTACCTTCACCTGAAATTCCAAGATAGAATTCTTTTACATCCTCATTATCTCTCATAGATTCAGCTGTGCCTTCCATTACTACACGGCCATTCTCAAGAATATATGCATATTCAGCATATTGAAGAGCTATATTTGTATTTTGCTCAGCTAACAATATTGTTACACCTTCTTTTCTATTTATCTCAGCAACAATCTCAAAGATTTGTTTAACTAGTTGAGGTGCAAGACCCATTGAAGGTTCATCCAGCAATATCATTGTTGGATGAGCCATTAAAGCTCTACCAATTGCAATCATTTGTTGTTCACCACCTGAGGTATAACCAGCTAATGATGTTCTTCTGTCACGAAGTCTAGGAAAGTAATTATACACTCTTTCTAAGTCTTCTTTAACTTCTTTATTATTACTTCTTGTATATGCACCAGTTAAAAGATTTTCTTCAACAGTTAAATGTTCAAAGCAATGTCTTCCTTCCATTACTTGGATTACACCTTTCTTAACTAATTGAGCGGGGTCAAGGTCGTGTATATATTCATTACTATAGGTTACAGAACCTTTAGTAACTTCACCTCTTTCTGATGCCAGCAAATTTGAAATTGATTTCAATGTAGTGCTTTTTCCAGCTCCATTTCCACCAAGTAAAGCTGTAATACCGCCTTTCTTAACTTTTAAGCTTACGCCTTTTAAAACAAGGATAACGTGGCTATAAACAACTTCTATGTTATTTACTATTAAAACATCTTCAGATGTATGTGATTTTTTACTTTTAGTTACTTTTACGTCATCCATTTTATTTTCCTATGTGTAAAAGAGAGCCTAAATTAATAGGCTCTCAATATTTTTTATTTACAACGCTCAGCAATTTTTTGCTCAGTAGCATATTTGGATGAATCTTCTGCGATCAACTTTTGAACCACATCAGAGTCGCCATACATATACTCTGTAATCATGTTCCACTTTTTGGATTTTGCGTCCCACTGTTGAACAGCAGCTAGTCCGCTACCACCATGGTTTTCACAAGTGATTTTGAAAGGAGGAGCAAAGTTTTTAAATCCAAGCTCTTCTAGCCTCTTTGCACTTAAGTTAATATTTTCAAAACCATCTCTATACATAGCAGGAGTGATTTTGGATGTACCATGAATTTTTTGTGCAACTGTGGCAGCTTCTACCTGAACCATTGCTTGGAACAAACCTCTGTTATAAAGTACTGTTCCAAAATGAGATCCATCACCAGAAGCTTCACCTTTATCGTGTACATATTTCTTGATATCTTTATGTACTTGATAGTCAGTACCAGGAGCGTTAAAGGTTAGTGATTTATAACCGTGTGCACCTTGACCTGCTGGCAAAACATCATTTTCAGAACCTGACCACCAAATTCCAATAAAATTTTCCATTGGAAATTTTATAGAAGCAGCAGATTTAATTGCAACTTGGTTCATAACTCCCCAACCCCACATAAGCACATAATCAGGGCGAGCTTTACGTATTTTTAACCAAGTAGCTTTCTGCTCTTGGCCTGGATGATCAACAGGTAATAACATTAATTTGTAACCATGCTTTTTTGCAAGTGTTTCTAATGTTCTGATTGGCTCCTTACCGTAAGCAGAGTTATGGTATACAAGTGCAATCTTTTTACTTCTTATGTTACCAAGATTTTGCTTCAAAATATGTCTTACAGCTATTGATGCACCGTCCCAATAAGTAACCGGAGCATTAAATACCCACTTAAAAACTTTACCATTAGCTGCAGATGTTCTTCCATAGCCTGTTGAGTATATTGTTACACCATCGGATGTTGCTTTTGGAATTAACTGATAAGTAATACCTGTAGACATAGGTTGAAAAACCATGGCGTCTTTCTTATTTTTTTCATAACACTCAACACCAACTTGTGTTTTGTATCCTGTTTCACACTCAGGGTGAAGTATTTTTTCACCCCCAATTCCACCATCTCTGGCATTGATCATTTTGTAATAATCTACAAAACCATCGGCGTTTGGAATGCCGTTAGGTGCATAAGCTCCTGTTCGGTAAACCAACATAGGAAATTTCAAATCTGCAATAGCCATTTCTACATAACTAGAAACAGCAATAACAGAGGCTGTCATTCCTATTAAAAGTTGTTTTATTCTCATTAGATCCTCCTCTAGAGAAAAAATTAACGTTATCTACTAAATCAAATTTAGTAGGGGAAAGGCCATCTTCTTAACTTTTCTTTTGCGATGGACCAAAGTCTTGCAAGGCCATGTGGCTCTACAATTAAAAAAACTATCATTAACAATCCCCAGATTGTTATCTCAAAATGTTTTGCAGTTACAGCTGATAGACCAACCATATCAACCATCAAAAATTTTAGACCAATTGGCAAGGTGACAATGAATGCAGCTCCTAGAAAAGATCCTAACATTGAACCTAATCCTCCAATAATAATCATAAATAAAACTGGAAATGAAATTGTCATAATATCAAATGATTCTGTTACTTCGATAGCACCTAAAAAGACAGCAAAGTATAATGCACCAGCAACGCCAATGTAGAATGAGCTTATTGCAAATGCAGATAATTTTGTCTTGAGTGGAGGTACGCCAATGATTTCTGCAGCGATATCCATGTCTCTTATAGCCATCCAAGAGCGACCCATTTTGCTTCTAATTAAATTTTTTGCTGCAAAACTTAATGTAACAACTAAAACTAAACAAAACAAATAAGTCGCATAAGGTGGGGCATCTGCCCCAGTTACAGGAATATTAAACATAGTCCTTTCTGAAACGGTAATTTGACCTGTATCAGAGTAATTATAGAACCATGGGACTTTGTTAAAAAGCCAAACTAGAAAAAATTGAGAGGCCAGCGTAGCAACAGCTAAATAGAAACCTTTAATTCTGAGAGAAGGTAAACCAAAAAGAATACCGACAGCAGCTGTAATTAAACCTGAAATAAGTATAATAATCATTATGTTCATATCAGGAAATGACGTCATAATTTTATAAGTAGAAAAGGCACCCACTGCCATAAACCCACCAGTGCCCAATGAAACTTGACCACAATAACCTGTCAAAATGTTTAGCCCTATTGCAGCTAATGAAAATATCAAAAAAGGAACTAAGATAGCTTTTTCCCAGTAACTATTAATTACCAAAGGTACTATTAAAAAAGCAATGAACATTAGTGTACTGAAAGCTATTTTATCCTGTAAAAGTGGGAAAATGGCGTGGTCTGATTTATATGAAGATTTATACTGACCAGTTTCTTTGTAAATCATAAAATTTAAACCCTCTCAATAATTTTATCGCCAAACAAACCTTGTGGACGAAACAATAAAAAGACTAAAGCCATAACATATGCAAACCAATTTTCAAGTGCGCCTGTCTCAAAATAACCCCCAATATAAATCTCAGCCAATTTTTCACCTACACCTATAAGAAGTCCTCCAATAATAGCTCCAGGTATAGAAGTGAATCCCCCTAGTATAAGCACAGGCAACGCCTTTAAGGCTATTAATGATAAAGAGAATTGAACTCCTGATTCAGTCCCCCACATTATACCAGCAACCATTGCAATAAAACCAGAAATAGCCCAAACAAGTATCCAAATGCTTCTTAGTGAAATGCCCACGGAAAGTGCAGCCTGATGGTCGTCAGCAACAGCTCTTAATGCTCTACCTGTTTTTGTATATTGTGAAAAAAGAGCTAAGGTAACAACTAAAATAACAGCAATTACTGTTGCCCATACGTTTAGAACATCTATATACATACCGTAATAATCACTTCCTTCAGCAGCGAGCCCAATAGTAGCTTCTTCTAACCATATTGATCCTCCACTTGGTATACCAACGTCTAAAACTTTAACATCTGATCCCCACATCAAATCTCCAACACCTTCGAGCGCAAAAGCAAGACCAATAGTAGCCATAAATAATATTATAGGATCTTGATTAACTAGATGTTTTAGAACCAGTCGTTCTATTATCCACGCGAGAGCAATCATGGTGATCATAGTTAATATGATAGCAAGAAAATTTGGCATTGAGGCGTACCAATTATGATAATTTGTACCAAAAAGTTCGTTGATTAGATGTGCAAATGGAACCTGACCAGTTTGATAACCAACCAAAGTAAGTGCTGCAAACAGAGCGAAGACACCTTGGGCAAAGTTAAAGACTCCAGATGCCTTGAAAATCAAAACAAAGCCAAGAGCCACTAGTGAATACATCACTCCTGACATTAGCCCATTTAATACGGTTTCAATAAAATTTAGTAATTCTATACTCATAAAAAAATTTCCTTATCAATCATCTGATACACCAAGATATGCATCAATAACTGCTTTGTTGTTTCTAATTTCTTTAGGCAATCCAGATCCAATTTTTTTGCCATAGTCTAATACAACTATCCTATCTGAAATATCCATCACAACACCCATATCGTGTTCAATTAAAACTATTGTAGTTTTTAATTCATTATTGACTGTTAGAACAAATCTACTCATGTCTTGCTTTTCTTCTACGTTCATACCTGCCATAGGTTCATCAAGTAAAAGAATTTCTGGTTCCATTGCTAATGCACGACCAAGTTCTACTCTTTTTTGCAATCCATAAGGAAGTGATCCAACAGGTGTCCGTCTTATTGATTGTAGATCTAAAAAATCTATAACTCTTTCAACCTTTTCACGGTGTTCTTCTTCTTCTTTCGCTACTGGTCCAAGATAAAGTGCTTGCATTAAAAAATTTTGCTTTTGTTTTAACAATCTTCCAGTCATTAAATTGTCCAATGTGCTCATTCCTTTAAACAAAGCTATATTCTGAAATGTCCTAGCAATACCACTTTTTGCAGCTAATTCGGGCTCCATTTCGCCTCTGTCTGTACCAGCAAAATTTATTGTGCCACTTGTTGGTTTATAAAATCCATTAATTACATTAAGCATCGAAGATTTGCCTGCTCCATTAGGTCCTATTATTGCAAAAACTTCACCTTTTTTTACTTCAAAGGATACGTCTGTTAGAGCTTTAACACCTCCAAAAGCTAAGCTAATGTTTTTAAGCTCAATTGCAGTTTTTCCATAAGGTATTTTTTTTAAATCTTCCAAACTCATTTATTTTTTACCTTTACTTGATTTCTTTACTTTAGAAGTAGAGTTCTTTATTTTTATGTTAGGCGTTTTTATTAAATGTCTGATTTCCATAGTCGCACTTATTTTACTTTTTCTTCCATCTTCTAGCGTAAATTCTGTATTAATTGTAGCAGTATCTTTATCAAGATATAAGTCTTTAATAATATCTTTATACCTACTATTGATAACGCTTCTTCTTACTTTTCTTGTTCTGGTTAATTCACCGTCATCTGCTTCTAATTCTTTGAATAACAATAAAAATTTTGCGATTTTAGTGTTATCAGGTAATTGTTCATTAACTTTTTTTATTTCATCTTCTATAAGTTGATAAATTTCTTTATGTGCTGCTAGACCAGTATATGAGGTAAATGGTAACTGTAATTTCTCAGCAAGTTTAGAAACAATAGAAAATCTTATACAAATGATTGCTGTTAAGTACGGTTTTTCAGAACCAATAACCACAGCTTCTCCTACGTAAGGAGAAAATTTTAGTTTATTCTCAATATTTTGAGGAGAAAACTTAACACCATCTGATTTAACAGCAATGTCATTTACTCGATCAAGTACGTTAAGTCTTCCTTTTTCATCAAAAAAGCCAGCATCACCAGTATACATCCATCCATTTTTGATAGTGTCTTTGTAGGCTTTTTGATTATTATAATATCCAGAGAACATACTCGGGTGTTTTGTTATTATTTCACCAAGTCCATTTGGATCTGGGTCTACAATTTTTACTTCACAGTCTGGAAAAGGAACACCTACAGTCTCACAATCCATTGTGCCTTCTGGCACATCCTGCAGTGTGTACGCGCCCATAAGTTCAGTTTGTCCATAAAGTTGTCTTAGAGGAATACCCATAGCAAGAAAGAACTTAAATGTTTCAGGACCAATAGCAGACCCACCAGTGGCCGCAGATTTAACTTTGCTAAAGCCTAGTCTATCTTTCAATGAAGAAAATAATAGTTTGTCTGCAAGAAAATCCCTTTTCCCCTGATCAACAGCTTTTAGTCCTCTTTCTACCATAGTATTAAATAACCACTGAGTTATTTTGGGAGCGTCTAAAATCCTTGATCTCATATCAGCTGCAATTTGTTCCCATAACCTTGGAGCTCCAAGCATAAAAGTTGGCCCAACTTCTCTCATGTCTTCCATAGCAGTTTCAGGTCTTTCAGGAAAATTTACTTTCATTCCTCCAACAATATTAAAACCTACACCATAAGTTTGTTCCATAATCCATGGAAAAGGAAGCACTGAAACGTATTCATCATCCACAGACTTTGGGTCAACTTTAAGATACCTTATTACATGTTCAATAAACTTAGCCCCTGGAAGCATCGCTAATTTAGGATTTGAGGTTGTTCCAGATGTAGTGCATAATATTGCATTTTTTTCACCTGAGATTTTTTTTATCATTTTATTATATTTATTGGGTTCTTTCGATGCGATCTCTTTTCCTTCTTCAATTAAATCAGTCATGTCTGTGATTTTTGGGTCATTTAGTTCTTTAAGCCCACGACTATCTTCGTAAAAAATATTGATTTGATTATTTTTAGGCCTTTTAATAGTTAATATTTTATCAACTTGTTCTTGATCCTCCGCATAAACAAAGTTCACTTTTGCAGCATTTATTAAATAGCCAACTTCTTCATCTAATGTATCTCTATATATACCCAAGCTCATTCCACCTATAGCTTGAGCGGCTAGTTCAAAAAATAGCCAGGAAGGTTTGTTATCACCAATTAAACCAATTACATCACCTGATTTAAAACCTTTTTTAGCAAGACTAAGTGCCAAATATGAAACGTTATCATTATACTCTTTCCACGTGATTTCGTTCCAAATACCTAAGTCCTTATCCCTTAAAGCGACAGTGTTTGGTATAGTGTCAGCTCTATGTTTAAGGATTTTTGGAAGTGTATCGTGAATGTTTGTATCTGGATAATTAGACATGTTTACCTTTAAATTTAACCCCATATATATTTAAGTATCTACTAACTTAGTAAGTTAC
>CACMYY010000022.1 GCA_902618025.1 uncultured SAR116 cluster alpha proteobacterium | reverse complement strand
TGCCTAATAGAACTTTATCTTGAAAAGAAATAAGTGTAATGATCGCTGGATCGGTTCTTGGAAAATGACTTTTACCACATTTATCATTAGAACATTTCATCACAAAACCTCCCTCCGTTGAAAAGTTTTGAAAACCACATGAACCACAGAATTTATGAGTATTATGCCAAAAAAACATTCCATTAGAAAGAGCTAGGAATGATGCCTCTATATCTTTTATAATTGGACCATATTTTCTTAAATCATCAATAATGATTTGATTATCTTTTAGCCAACATTCAAACTTTTGATTAGGTAGACTTAGGTCTACACCCATATAATTTAAGGTATGTGCTACGCCTAAAAAAATTGTATCTTCTATTCCATTGGGGAAAAATTTATCAAGTTGAATTTTATTAAAAATAACAGGCGTTATTTTTTTATTGATTTCTAAAAATAGATTTTTACCATTATAGAACGGGATGAATTTTGTATTTTTTTCAATAATTATTTTATTTAATAAAGTTTTATTATTTCTATAGTTTCCATGGCGATTTATTGCAGAGCTAGCATAAAAGGGTTGGAGCATGTTTTGTACCTCAAGTATTGCTTTTTAATTATTTATAGAAACTGATTCTCTTCTTTAAAAAAATTAATTAATTAAGCCTCAAAATCTATGCTAAATATATATATTTTTCAATTGGTTATATTTTTTTATTGCTGATCACTTTAGTTAAAGGGAATAATTTATCACGTCAAGGAGTAAATCATGATCAAAATTAGTAGAATTTCTTCCCCTTTAAAAGATAAGGTTAAGAATTTAGAAACTTGCTCTCAATTAGATGGTGATGGAGTTTTCGAAGGTAAATACAAGACCTCAGGATCAATCTTAATAAGAAATAAGTTTATTGGTGAACTTTCAGCTGATCAAATAATAGTTGATGAAAAGGGTGTGGTCGAAGGTACACTCAAATCATCAGAGTTAATTGTAAGTGGAAATGTTAATGGCAAGATAATTTCTGAAAGCATTGTAATAATGGAAAATGGTGTTCTATCTGGTGATATTCTCTACAAGCAAATTGCTGTATTTGAAGGCGGTATTATTAACGTTGCTGGTATGAAACAAATAGAAAACAAACAAGATAAGGTTGTAGAAATACTGCCTAAAGTTAATGAGTAGTAAAATTAAGTTTTTACTATAAATTCTAATCCAGCCATTGATCCAACATATAAATTAGGCTTTGTTTTTTTTAGCTTAATAATTGTATCTGAAACTTCTATATCTATTCCATTTGGAAAAATTCTAATGATTTTACCATTACTTCTAGTATCATTATCTGTACATGTAACTATCACTTTTTGATCTAAATGCATCATTGATCTCCTTAAATTATATAGAATATTTTTTTAAATCCTCTAATTTTACAATTGAAAGTGTTGCAATGTTAGTTGATTTTAAAATTACTTTAGGAGCTGCACAAGCCTCAAACGCCTCCTGCCATCTTGAAGCACAAAGACACCAATGATCTCCCTCATTTAAACCCCTAAAATTATATTCAGGTATTGGAGTGCTTAGGTCATTTCCAACTGATTTTGAAAATATTAAAAAAGATTTTGTCATTATACAACAAACAGTATGGAAACCAAAATCATCCGGTCCAGTATTACAACAATTATCTCGATAAAATCCAGTTGTAATTTCATTTTTATCTACAGAAGACATACATGGTTCAATGTCCCCGCCGAGAACATTGAGTTGTTTATTTTTTCCACCTTTTTTATAAGAGCCATCCATCTATTTCTCCAACTTTATTAGTTTGTTTGAGGCATTTTCCATAATATTTTCTAATTTTGTCAAAAATTCTTTCTTTGACAATCCTGGTTGAATTTCAGGAAGAATTTGGATAGTAACAGATTTTGATCTAAGTCTATTAGGATATTTTAAAAAACTATTTTTGGGCCATAACAATCCTGCATTGTGAGCTACAGGAATTACAGGGACTTTTGCTTGAGAATATAAGAAAAAAACTCCTGGTAGATAGGGTTTCTCTTTCGAAGAAATACCTGGATCTACTCTGGTGCCTTGAGGAAAAATCATCATCGATCTATTTTCTTTAACTGCTTTTTGTGCATTTCTACCCATCTTTCTGAGTGCATTTAAACCTTGGTCCCTTGATATAGGAATAGCCCCGGCTCTTAAGAAATATAATCCGATGACTGGCAAAAATATTAATGCTTTTTTTAAAACAATTGATGGCATCGAAAATAGATCAGTACAAAAAACAGTTTCCCAAGCTGACTGATGTTTAATTGCGTAAATGACAACTCTGTTTTTTGAAGGAATTCGTCCGATGATTTTTATTTCAGTATTTAACCACCATTTCATTCCTTTAGTCATTATGGAACACCAAATTTTATTTACAAAGATAACCACCTCTCTAGGAAATAAAAGAGACGGCAGACAAATGGATACCAGTATACTTGTGCCTAAATAGAATTGAATATTAAATAAAAGAGATCTTAAAAATATCATCCCCTATTTTCCCAGTATTCTAAGTTTCATACTTATACATTGTAAAATAATGTATACCTTTTGTAGTACTTTTAATTGAAATTTCATAACCTTCATTTTCTGAAAAATGAGTAAAGTCTATTGGGCTAGCTGGATCGTCTGATATAAATAAAACTTTTTTTCCTTCAGCTAAATTCTTTAATACTCTTTTTGCCTTCAAAACAGGAAGAGGACATTTTAATCCTGTAAAATCATGTTCTTCTATCATAGAGAACTCCTTAATTTCGACTATATGAAGATATTTTACACATAATTAATAACCTAATCCAATTTAATTTTCTTGAATGAAATGAATCTTAATTGTAATAGATAAATTATGACCATTTGGGGTAAAATTATTGGGAGTGCAACTGGATTTGCGATTGGAGGCCCAATAGGTGCACTACTCGGAGTAGCTGCAGGACATGCTCTTGATAAGTTTAAAATAAAACAAAAACTCCCAGAAGAACTCGCATTAAAACAAATTGGATTTACTATTGGAGTAATTGTTCTTTCAGCTAAAATGGCCAAAGCTGATGGTAAAGTTACTAAAAGCGAAATAAAAGCTTTTAAAGAAAAAGTAAACGTTCCAGATAATGAAATTAAAAATGTTGCAAGGCTTTGGGATCAAGCAAAAAAAACAACTAATGGTTTTGAAGTTTACGCAAAACAAATATCTAACCTATTAGAAAAAAATTCATCTGTATTGGAAGAGCTTCTTAACTTATTAGTAATTATAGCTGAAGCCGATGGAAAAATAACAAGCCTTGAAAAAATGTATTTGAAAGAAGTTAGTAATATTTTTGGTTTTTCAGACCAAGATTTTAAAAGAATTTGTTCTTCAAAACTAGATAATTATCTGGATCCATACCAAACCCTGGGTGTTGCTAAAGACACTCCATTAAAAGAAATTAAAAACAAGTGGAAAACACTTGCAATAAAACATCATCCTGACAGATTGATTTCTCAAGGGATACCCCAAGATATAATAGAAAATAATACTTATAGACTAAAAGAAATAAATAATGCATGGGATTTAATAAAAAATAAAAAGAATAATTTAAATGCCTAAAACTTTAATTACTTTTCAAGACTTTAGTATGTCAAAATCTAATAAAGCTTTGTTAAACAAGGTAAATTTTTCTATTCATCAATTTGATCGTATTGTTTTAGTAGGGAAAAATGGATGTGGTAAAAGTTCCTTATTAAGTCTCATTAAAAACAAAGAAGAATGTGATACAGGTAGTATTTGGATAGCACCTAACTTAAAAATAGACTATTTAGAACAAGACCCTGCTAAACCTAATATTAATAACCTCTTAGATTTTTTGTCACGAGACAATCAATATCCTAACTTATCTAAGACAAAAGAAATTATCGAAGAATTAAATCTAAAAAAAATAAATTCAAAAACTAAATTATCTGGTGGCGAAATACGTAAAATTTACATTGCGAAATTAATTCTCAGTGAGGCTGAATTATTGCTATTAGATGAACCTACCAACCATATAGACTTGCCAACTATATACTGGTTAGAGAAAAAGTTATTATCTTTGAATAAAACTTTAATAATAGTAAGCCATGATCAGGAGTTTTTAAGAAAAATTTCAACAAAAACTTTTTGGATGCATCAAACCCAAATTTTAAAACGAGATGGTTCTTATAACAACTTTCATGATTGGAGTAATAAAATAATAGAGATTGAAAAAATTGAGTCTCATAAACTAAAACAAAAACTTAAAACTGAACAAAAGTGGGCTGTTGAAGGAATATCAGCTCGAAGAAAAAGAAACATTGGACGATTAAGAGATTTAAAAAAACTTTCTAAAAATTACGAGAATCTAAAGGTAATAGAAAAAAAACCATTAAATATAATACTTAATAAAACAAGTGATTCTGCATTGAATATAGTTGAAACATTTGATTTATCTTTTTCTCATAACATTGATGATGAAAAAAACATTATCTCAAATTTAAACTTAAAAATCCGAAAAAAAGATCGTATCGGTATAATAGGCCCTAACGGTTCAGGAAAAAGTACTTTAGTTAAAATTTTACAAGGTATATGCCTTCCCAAAAATGGTAAAATTAAATTTGGTAAAAATGTAAATATTAAATATTTTGATCAAAATAAAGAAAGTATAAATCTAAACAAAACACCATGGAGCACACTTGCTGAAAATGGAGAACAAGTGGATTTTATGGGTAATAAAATTCATGTTTTATCATATTTAAGAAAATTTCTTTTTGACGAAAACAAATGTTTGCAAAGTAACTCGACACTTTCAGGTGGCGAAAAGGTTAGATTATCACTAGCTAAGTTATTTTTAGGTAAGCATAATTTTTTAATTTTAGATGAACCTACTAACGACTTAGACATTGATACTCTAAATTTGCTAAAAATGGCTATCAAAAACTATGATGGTACTGTTTTAATTATTAGTCATGATAGATTTTTTCTAGATAATACTGTAGATAAACTTCTTGTATTCGAAAACAATAATAAAATTTTAAAACTTGAGGGAAATTTTTCATATTATTACGAAAAATTTGGTTTAGAAAAATTAAAGATAGAAAATAATCAAGCTCAACATAACATTTCAGATAAAAAATTAAATACTAAAAAAATTATAAACAAAAAAAAGATGAGCTTCAAAGATTCCTATGATTTAGAGATGTTGCCCTTAAAAATTGAAAAACTTGAAAAAGAACTTAAAGAATATGAAAATATTTTAGATGATAAAAATTTATTTAAAAATGACAGAAAAACCTTTGATAAAGTAAGTATTAAAATAACAAACATAAAAAAAGTTATTTATGAATCTGAGAATAAATGGCTTGAACTACAAAATCTACATGATGAAATAAATAATCTATTAAAGTAAAGTTTGTATTGACCTAATATAGATAACTTATATCTTACTTTTGTCAGAGAGCTATGTAGTTGCTTTTTAAAGAGGAAAGTCCGGGCTCTATAGAAATAAGGTGCTGGATAACATCCAGCGGGGGCAACCCTAGGGAAAGTGCCACAGAAAATATACCGCCTGTTTGGTAAGGGTGAAATGGTGTGGTAAGAGCGCACCGCATTTTTAGCGATAAAAATGGCTTGGTAAACCCCACCTAGAGCAAGACCAAATAGAAGAAACACATTTTAATTTCTATAAAGTTTCTTGGGTAGGTCGCTAGAAAAATTTGGTAACAAATTTTCAAGATTAATAACTACTAGAATAATTTTTGATACAAAACCCGGCTTATTGCTCTCTGACACACTTAATCATTAAATAAAAATACTTAAAACGACCATAATGTGATTTAATTTCCCATTGACTACTATAAAATCCCATGTTATCCCATAATGATAATATTTATTGCTTAAGCATTTGTCTAATTAAACTAAAAGTTGACCTATGTAGTTTTATTATTTTTAGTTAAGGATATTAAAATCAATGTTTTTATCAACCTCACATAATAAGATTGATTTAAAATGTAGAGTATCGATACCAGCATCATTTAGAGTTAAATTAGAAAAATCTAACGAAAACTTAATATTATTTAAGAGCCTTCAATTTAAATGCATCGAAGGGACAACCTCTTCTCGGATGCAAAGATATATAGATGCTATTGACGAGTTAGATGCTTTATCAGACGAAGCATTTGTTTTAAGAATGATGATGGCAGATTCATTTGAAATAAAATTTGACATAAATGGCAGAGTTGTCATTCCAGATGCTCTGATGAACTTTGCTGGTCTTTCCAATAAAGCAGTTTTTATGGGTATAGGAGAGTCATTTTATATTTGGTCTCCTGCTGATTATGAAAATCAATATATGAAATCTCAAGAAATTTTGAAAGAAAAAGGTCTACCCAAATTAATTTTAAAAAAAAATTGAATGAAAAGTATTCATATGATTAATAAAGTTGAGCATATACCAGTTTTACTAGATGAAGTAATTAATGCATTGTCTTTAACTAAAGACGAGATTTATGTCGATGCTACATTTGGTTTAGGTGGGTATACAAAAGCTATTTTAAGTAAAAAAAATTGTAAAGTAATTGCAATTGACAGAGATCCTCAAACAAAAATTTTTGCAGATAATATAAAAAAAACTTTTACAGATAGGTTTTATTTTAAAAATGGAAGATTTTCAGAATTAGGCAAATTTTTAAAAGAGCTTAATATATATAAAGTTGGTGGTGTTGTTTTTGATTTAGGAGTTTCAAGTCCTCAATTAGATGTAAAAAACAGAGGATTTTCTTTTAAACTTGACGGACCTCTTGATATGAGAATGTCATGCGAGGGCCCTACAGCTGAAGAGTTTTTAGAAAAAGTTGAAGAAAACACTCTTGCTAGTATTATTTTTAAATTAGGTGAAGAGGTGTTTTCTAAAAGAATAGCAAAAAGTATTATAATTCAGAGGTCAATAAATAAAATTAAAACAACTGGACAATTAGCCAGGATAATTAGAGATGCTATTCCAGTAAAGAAGAGTAAATTAGATACAGCTACAAAAACTTTCCAAGCAATACGTATATATCTCAATGATGAAATCAATGAATTAGAACAAGGGCTTATAGCAGCAGAAAAAGTGTTAAAGCCAGAAGGAAGATTAGCTGTAGTATCTTTTCATTCAATTGAAGACAGAATTGTAAAAAATTTCTTCTTAGACTGTTTAAATAATAAATCTTGGTCTAGGTATTTACCTGAACCTCCACAAAAAAAACCAAGTTTAGAAATTTTGACAAAGAAACCAATTTTGCCCTCTACAAAAGAGATTAATCTTAATAACCGTTCTAGATCCGCCAAATTACGGATAGCAAAGAGAACCGCTTACACCTCTTCATTTGGAGAAATTAAATGATAAGGTATCCATCTTTTCTAATTGTCTTTGTAATATTATTTGCAGCAATTTCTCTGTATCAGATTAAGCATGTAATCACAAAAAAAGAAATAGAATTACATCAAGTTAAAAACAAAATTAATAATGTTCAATCAGACCTCAAAATATTAAAAGCTGAACTAAGTTATTTAAAACGACCTGATAGAATAGAACATATTGCCTTAAATAAATTAGGATTGAAAGAAGTATTGCCAACAGATATTTGGAATTTAAAAGATTTAGAAAACGTAAAAGACAACCTTAATAATGGTGAACATAAGTGAAAAATTTTGGTTTATTTAATCTTTATATTAATAAAAATAATTATGCCAAATCTAGAAAAGTCAAATTATTAACTTGTAGTTTATTATTAGTAATTTCATTTACAGTCGTAGGCTATAGGACAATATCACTTGCTAGCATAAAAAAAGATAATACTTCAAAAATTGTATACAAAAATCTTCAATCTAAAGCTTTTCATAAAAACTCGAGAGGAAATATCTACGATAGAAATAAAAAAATCTTAGCTACAACAATCAACACATTAAGCCTAAACATTAATCCACAAGAAATTTTAAATAAACACGAGACTATAAACAAATTATTACAAATTTTTCCTCAATTAAATGAAAAGGGGTTATTAAAAAAATTTAATACAAATAAAAAGCATGTAAATTTACTAAGAGAAATATCACCAAGAGAATATGCTCGACTTTTACACTTAGGTGTAGAGGGTCTGAAAATTCAAAAAAGACCAAAAAGAATTTATCCTAATAATTCTCTTGCGTCACATATTCTTGGTGGAACAGATATTGATGGTAAAGGAATTGCTGGAATAGAGAAGAAATATGACGCTCAACTTAAAAGTGGCAAAAACATTGATCTTTCAATTCATAGTGGGATTCAGCACATAACCAAAAAATTACTATTGGATCAAATAAACAAATTTGAAGCTGAAGGAGGTGCAGGAATTGTTATGAATATAAAAAATGGTGAAGTATATTCAGTTGTTTCTTTACCTGATTATAACGCTAATAATTATAACTCTATATTGAGTAAAATATTATTCAATAAAGCTACTAAAGGAATATATGAACTTGGCTCAACTCTTAAATTGATTACCGCAGCTATAGCATTTGAAAGTAATTTGATAAATGAAAATGAGGTTTTTGATGTATCAAAACCTTTAAAAGTTTCTTCTAGGGTTATTACAGACTTCCACCCTTTAAATTACTCAATAAATATTCCAGAGGTTATTGTACATTCCAGCAATATTGGATCTGCAAAAATAGCAGAAAAATTTGGACCATCTATTCAATTAAAATATCTTAAATTATTAGGCTTAACTAACAAACTTCCGCTAGAAATTCCAGAGCTTGGTAGACCTCAAGTGCTGATGGATAAAAGAATTTTAACTACAATGACCATTTCTTATGGTCACGGAATAGCTATAACACCAATGCATCTTGCTTCTGCGACTTCAACAATAGTTAATAATGGGATTAAAGTTGATCCAACTTTAATTATGGGCAAATCAAAAATACAAAATAAACAAATTATTTCTCGAGAAACATCTATGAAAATGAAAAGTATCATGAGATTAGTTGTCAGCAACAAATATGGTACTGCTAAGAAAGCAGAGAGTGCAGGATATTTGATCGGAGGGAAAACAGGAACTGCTGAAAAAATTAATCCAAATGGTGGTTATTTTAAGAAAAAGAATATAGTAGCCTTTACAGGCGCGTTTCCAATTAATAACCCTAAGTTTACAATAACTATTATGATTGACAATCCTAAGGGTCAAAAATTTTCTAATGGTTACAGAACCGCTGGATGGGTTGTTGCGCCAGTAGTAAAACAATTAGTTACAAGAATTGCTCCTATCTTAAACATTAAACCTCAATTAGAAAGCTCATCAAAACTATCTGATAATCTTTTCAATTATAAAATAAGAGGTAAAAAAAAGGGAGAAAATTTATAGCATGTTGTTAAGAAATCTAATTTCAAAAAACAAATATTTGAAGGGATTAATTAAAAATATGTCTGAAAACTTACTAAATCACGATGTAAAAGGAATTTCAGACAATAGTAAAAAAGTCAAAGAAGATTATATTTTTGTGGCTATTAAGGGGGATAAGTTTGATGGATCAGATTATGTAATCGAGGCAAAAAAAAATGGTGCATTTCTTATTATAGCTAACAAATCAGATGATAAAGATATTATTGTTATAAATGAAATATCAACGAGATTATTATATACTGAACTTCTTGCGACGTTTTATAAAAAACAACCCAAAGAAATTATTGGAGTTACGGGTACAAATGGCAAAACTTCTACAGTTGAGTTTTGTAGACAATTATGGGTTCAAGCAGGATGGAAAGCTGCGTCAATGGGAACCCTGGGAATAAAAATTGAAAACGTTCTAAATAAAAGTCTCATAAAATCTTCAAAACAAAACCTTACTACATTTAATCCATCTGATTTATATAAAGAATTATATGCTTTGGAAAATGATAATATTTCACATTTAGCTTTAGAAGCGTCATCTCATGGTATAGATCAATTTAGACTTGATGGCGTAAAGTTTTCTGCTGCTATTTTTACCAACTTATCACACGATCATCTAGATTATCATAAGAATATTGAAAATTATTTTAAAAGTAAAAAGAGACTGTTTACTGAAATATTACAGAATAATTCTGCTGTAGCCATTAACATTGATGACAAGTTTGGTAAAAGACTTTTTAATGAGATAAAAAATAAGAATCATATTATATTTACCTATGGGCAAAGTTTAGACGCAGATATTAAGATAAATTCAATAAAACAGAATAATCAAAATATTGATCTAGTTTTAGAATATAAAAATCAAATTTATAATTCTACTATTGGAATGATAGGAAAGTTTCAAGCTTATAATGTTGTAGCCGCCGCCTCTATATGTGTTGCAATTGGAATAGATCCAAACTTAATATTCAAGTCTATCAGCTATCTTAAACCTGCCCGCGGTAGGATGGAGATGATTTCTAACAATCATAATAACTCAATCGTAATAATTGATTATGCACACACTCCAGAAGCTTTAGAATATGTCCTGAAATCAATTAGAGAAATAACTAAAGGAAGAATAATAACACTATTTGGCTGTGGTGGAGATAGAGATAAAGAAAAAAGGGAAAGCATGGGAGAACTTGCGAAGGAATTCTCTGATTTAGTGATAGTTACAGATGACAACCCAAGAAGTGAAACCCCAGCTAACATAAGAAGAGATATTTTAAAAGGTTGTCCAAATGCTGAAGAGGTTGCAGATAGGAACAAAGCAATAAATTATGCTATTTCAAAATTGCAGAAAAATGATTTTTTACTAATTGCTGGTAAAGGGCATGAAACCTCTCAAACAATTGGTATTGAAACACTTCCTTTTGATGACTACACAGTTGCCAAAGAAACCATAAAAAATATTGAAAAAGCAAGGGAAACTCATTAATGCCGTTATGGACAAAACATGACTTAATGACTGCTTGCAAAGGATTAGATCCAACATCTAACTTTCTCAAAAATAATAATATTTTAGGAATAAGTATAGATGACAGAACAATTAACATAGGAGACTTATTTATTGCTCTTGTTGGAGACAAATTTGATGGTCATAACTTCATAGAAACCGCTATTTCAAAAGGTGCGTGTGGAGTGCTAGTTTCAGATATTAGATTAGCTGAAAAATATGATGGATTATTTGTAAATGATACTAAAAAAGCTTTAGTACAAATTGGGAAGTTTGCAAGAATTAGGTTTAATGGAATTACTATTGGTATAACAGGTAGTAATGGGAAAACTAGTACAAACTATCTATTATCAAACGCCTTAAAAAAATTTGGTAAAACTCACAAGACGTTTGGTAATAATAATAATATAATTGGACTTTCATTAACATTATCTAGATTACCTTATGATTATGATTTTTGTGTTCTAGAATTAGGAATGAGCAGTGCAGGTGAAATTGGTGAATTATCAAAAATAGCAAAACCTAATATTGCACTAATAACAAATGTGTCAAAATCACATATTGAAAATTTTAAGAATGAAAAAGATATTGCAAAAGCAAAAAGTGAGATTTACTTGGGTTTGCGTACGAATGGTACCGCTATTATAAATTCAGATAATATTTGGAAACAGTTTTTAATAGCTGAGGCTAAAAAAGCAAATGCGAAAATCCATTTATATGGCAGTTGTAAAAATTCAACCACCAAAATAATTAAAATAAGTGATGAAAAAGAGGGATCAACAATTTTTTACGACAAAATAGAAAATTGGCATTTAAAATATTTAAATATGACACAAGCCAAAAATGCCGTTGCCACAATTTCAGTTATAAAAGAGTTAAAACTTGAACCTAAAAAAGTTCATAAGATTATCAGTAATCTTAAGCCTTTATCCGGAAGAGGTGAAAAACTAACGATTAATTATTGTAGAAATAAGAAAACTTTTATAATAGATGATAGCTATAATGCGAACCCTGCTTCCATGAAAGCTGCTCTTTACAATTTTAACAAACTTAAACTTAATCTTCATAAATATGAGACGGTAATAATTATTGGTGACATGCTTGAGTTAGGTAAACACTCAACAAAAATGCATCTAGAACTTGTTCCAATTTTGCAAAAAATAAAACCAGATTTACTTCTAACATTAGGTAAAGCTTCAAAAAAGATAAATGATAAATTAAAAGTAACTTTAAATTCTCATTCATATCAGAAAATTGATCAATTAATAAAAGATATAAAAAAATTCATTAAACCAAATCAGATAATTCTTTTAAAAGGTTCTAATGGTACTGGTCTATGGAAACTCGTATCAATATTCAAAGATATTATTCAGGAGAATGCTAATGCTACCTGAACTTTTATTAAATTATACTGATTACTTCCAACCGTTGAATTTATTTAATTATATAACTTTTAGGACTATTGGATCTCTATTAACGGCATTATTAATTAGTTTCATTTTTGGACCATTTATTATCTCACTATTGAAAAAAGCACAGAAAAAAGGTCAACCAATTCGAACCGATGGCCCTAAGAATCATATTATCTTTAAAGCTGGAACACCAACTATGGGAGGTTTATTAATTTTATTAGCCTTTACTATATCCACGATTTTGTGGGCTAGATTGGATAACATATACATATGGATTATTTTAGGGGTGGCTTTATTTTTTGGTATAATAGGATTGATAGATGATTGGTTAAAAGTATCAAGAATGACAAGCAATGGTCTAAAAAGCTATCAAAAGATTGTACCTCAGATTTTAATAGCGTTCTTAGCAGCTTGGTTTATTTCAGAAAACACTCCAGAAAACTTTCAAAACACATTATCAATTCCTTTTTTTAAGGATGGTATTCTATTTTTGGGAGTATTGTATATACCATTTACAATTTTAGTTATTGTAGGATCTTCTAATGCAGTAAATTTAACTGATGGTCTAGACGGTTTGGCAATTGTACCAGTAATGATTGCTGCTGGATCGTTAGCCGTAATTGTATATGTAGTAGGACATCTAAATTTTTCCAATTATTTGCAGTTAAATTACGTGCCTGGAGTTGGTGAAATTACTGTTTTCCTTGGTGCAATTATAGGATCAGGGTTAGGATTTTTATGGTTTAATGCCCCTCCTGCTATGGTTTTTATGGGTGATACTGGTTCATTATCACTTGGAGGAGTAATTGGTGTCACAGCTTCAGCAGCAAGACATGAATTAGTTTTAGTTATAATAGGCGGACTTTTTGTATTGGAGACTGTGTCGGTCGTAGTACAGATTTTATCATATAAACTTACGGGTAAAAGAATTTTTAGGATGGCACCATTACATCATCATTTTGAACAAAAGGGATGGGCAGAATCTACAATAGTAATAAGGTTCTGGATAATTGCTGTCATCTTAGCATTGATTGGTATTTCTTCACTTAAACTAAGGTAATAAATTGATAGAAATTAGTTATTATAAAAATAAAAATGTTGGGATTTTAGGAGCTGGATTGTCTGGCTTAGCTGCAGCTAAAATACTTTATAGTTCAAAAGCTAATTTATATATTTTTGATGACCAAAAAGAGAAACCAAATAATATTAATGAAAATAATTGGAAAAATTACAAATTTTGGCCTTGGAAAACTCTAAACACAATTGTTGTAAGTCCAGGAATTCCAATAAATGCTAAGCATAAACATAACGCAATTCAACTTGCAATAAAAAATAAAGTTAAAATTATTAATGAGATTGACTTATTTTTTGAAACTAGACCAAAAGCTAGAATAATTGGTATAACTGGTACTAATGGGAAATCTACAACTGTTGCTCTATTATTCCATATACTAACATTTAACAAAATAAAATGCGTAGTAGGTGGAAATTACGGTTTTCCTGCATGCGAAATTACTGATCCTGGTAAGGATGGAGTTATAATTCTTGAATTATCAAGCTATCAATTAGATGGTGCAAAAAAAATAAGTTTAGATCTTGCTTCAATTACTAACATTACTCCAGATCATTTGGACTACCATCAAACTTTTAATAAGTATAAACTTTCGAAACTTAAAATTATTTATTTTCTAAAGAAAAATGGCGTATTTGTTTTAAATGTGAAAAATGTGCTTTTAAATGATATATTAAATAAAAGAAAGTACCAATCGTTAAATATAATCAAAATCAAAGATGATGAGTTTTTAAGTTATGTTAATGACAATGACTATCTCATAGGATCACACAATCGAGTTAATGGATCTATTGCAATATCTATAGCAAGATACCTAAATATAACTAATGAAAAAATCAAGTTAGCTATTAGACATTTTAGAGGTTTACCTCACAGAATGGAACCTTTACACATTTCAGATAGAATTAAAGTTATCAATGATAGTAAATCTACAAATGGAGAGTCTACCGCAGCAGCTCTTCAGTCATTTGAAAATATTTATTGGATAGTAGGAGGACAACCAAAGTCAGATGGGATTGGTGAATCAAAAAATTTCTTAGACAAAGTTGTTGAAGTTTTTTTAATTGGTAAATCAACTAATTTTTTTTGTAATGAGATTTCAAAAGTTAAACAAAATTTACCAATACATGACTGTTTTACATTAGAAAAAGCAACCCTATTAGCTCTTAAAAATAGTGCAGCATCCAACTTAAAAAGCTATGTGATTTTGTTATCTCCGTCTGCAGCAAGTTTTGACCAATTTCAAAATTTTGAGCATAGAGGAAATAAATTTAGAGAATTAGTTAACAAACAATTAAACGAAAGTGTAATAAAATGAAGATCTCACGTTCAGATAGATCTAAGCTTGCACTTTGGTGGTGGACAATCGATAGATATTTATTAACTTCATTTTTTCTATTAATGATGTTTGGCATTTTTTTGGTAATGGCCTCAAGCCAGCATCTTGCTGAAAACCTAAACATTCCTTCACATTATTTCACTGTGAGACATTTATTGTTTGGTACATTAAGTATTCCTATAATAATATTTTTTTCTATATTAAATGAAAGACAAACAAAAATAATAAGTATTTTAGGAATACTTATAACTATTATACTACTTTTTATTATTTTATTTGAAGGTGAAGTAATAAAAGGAGCACAAAGATGGTTTTATTTGGGGAATTTTAGTTTTCAACCAAGTGAAATAGGTAAACCTCTATTTGTAGTTTTTAACGCATGGCTTTTATCTTTATGGGTTGAGAAAACAAAATTTCCAGGTTGGATGTGGTCAATAGCATCAATAATTTTAATATCAACACTATTAATGCTTCAGCCTGATTTAGGAATGACTATCGTAATGATGTTTACCTGGGGTTTTCAACTATTTATTACAGGAATTCCATTAATAATTATTTTATTTCTTATATTAGCTTTTCCAATTTTTATAAT
>CACMYY010000021.1 GCA_902618025.1 uncultured SAR116 cluster alpha proteobacterium | reverse complement strand
TTTCAGGATTTGTTACGTATACTATATTTTGCATATTATTCTCGAGTTGTTTGAAAAAATCAGTTCTTCCCGTATGGTCTCCTGATCCAAGAACAATTGGAAGTCTAATAATTTTATTATAAACATTTTTGTTTTTTTTTGTTTCTAGTTCGGCAAGTCTTTTATTTTTAATATATTTTAATTTATCTTTGGTATTTGAAGTATTTTTTAAATCTTTCCACGATGTAGAAATTAATATGTATCGAGAGCTTGGAAACATGCTTAATATTTTTTTTGTGTGCATTGCGTTATAACTAATGAAATCAACAATTACATCATATTTTCCATTAAGTTTTGTTAAATCTTTATTATTATTTCTATCGCCAATAATGTAATTTTTTCTATTTTTATAACTTAAATTTTTTGAAAATATAGTGATATTCGACTTAAGAAGCTTCAAACCATTTACAACTTCTTTGCCTATAAAACGAGTTCCACCAAGTATTAAGATTTTCAAACTAACCTCACGATATTGGTCAATGTCCTATTTAATTTTAAACCTTGAAACGTTTTGAGGCTAGTTTCGGTAATTACATCATTGTTAAATTTAAACATATCAATGCCTAAAGTCGACAAAATACAAGTTGTTGTAGAAAATCTAGGATTAATTTCAAAAATTTTTATAGAATTATCTTTGTTTGATTTTATTAGTTGTACATTAAAAATATTTTTTTCTTTGAATTTTTGAGCAATTTTTTTACAAACTTTTATAACGCCTTCGTCAAAATCAATTTCAGCAGTAAGAGTAACACCTTTTTTTAATAAAACTTTCAATGGTATTATGAAAAATTGATTTTTATTATTATAATTAAATATTTGAACCGTATATTCTTGACCGTCCTCATAGGTTTGACAGATATAATCTTCGTTATTTATTTGTTTTAACTTTATATACAATTCAAGCTCTTTTGCTGTTTTTATTATATGGATGCCTCTTGAACCCCGACCAAACCTTGGTTTTAGAATCAATGGAAAAAATTTAAAATCAGTCGCATCTTCTAATTTTAAAGTTTTTGGAACTGGCATTTTAAATTTTTCTAAAATTTTCATACTGTAATATTTGTCAAGCATATTTTTGATAAATAATTTTGAAGGTAAAAACAAATCTGTTTGCGCATTAGATGAAAACAATTCATGCATTTTTAGGAGTTCTTCATCAATTCCTGGAACAAGAATCTCAATTTTTTTTTGATAACAGATGTCTAATATTTTTTTAAAATAATCTTGATTGTCAACCAAAGGAACTACCAACTGTTTATCTTCGGGAATTATTTCAGCAATTCTATCTCTATGTGTGTCTGCAAACCAAAAATCATGTGAGGTTTTTAATTTATTGTAAATTAATTCATTTCCTGGGCTTCCACCTGCTGTAAATAAAATTTTCATATATATATTCTTGTTTTTTAATTCTGTATTACTTTTTTTAAAACTTTTATGTTTAACGGCTCTAGTAGATTTTCACAAAATCTAACAAATTCTCTTTTTCTTTTGCTTTCTTGTTCAGATGACATTTTCATCCAGTTTTCTAATATTAATATCACATCTGTAACAGATGATACATAATAGCTTCTATCCTGTTTACGAAATAGAGGGTCAATTGCTAGTTCATTTTTTAAATTATAATATATCGGCATTACTCCCGCGGAAACTGCCTCTATAATACTGGTAGACCCTCTATATAATGCATGAGAAGACCATCTAATATCGTTACCAATAGTAAACGTAGAAATTTTTATATTGTTTATTTTTTTTTCTTTTATTAAATTTGTATAATAATCTATCATATTTATCATGCTTGGGTGTAGTCTGATCCTGATATACATATTTCGAGATTGATTTGCTAACCTCAACCCAAAATTAAAAAGTAAGTTTGTCTCAGATTTAAATCCTTCTGGAAGTATTAAGATCCTTATATTTTTTTTCTTATCAAATTTTTGAATAGTATTTATTTTTTTATGTGACCCTAAAACTCTGATAGGTATCGAATTTGATAAGTTTTTTTCAAATATATTTTTTGTTTCATTTCCAGCTACCATTATACAATCAGGCATAAATTCATTTTGATAGCTAGTTATCGATGCATATTGATTTGGAAAAGCCATAGTATGAACATAACCTACACATAAAACTCCAATATTTAAATTTTTAACTTTTTTAATTACAAGCCTTTCCCATGCATGACCTTCAAAAGTAAAAATGATTACCCTAGGTTTTGTCTTCTTTACAAAAATCTCTAATTGTCTAGCTAGTCTTTCTGCATTCAGCGAAGCAGGCGAAATCGCTTCAACACTGATCAAATACCTGACCCTATCAATTATGTAACCGCTAGTATTAGTCTTAAGGAGAGTGTTAAAAAAAATTTTAAATCCATTTATTATTACTCCCAATTCATCTCTGAAATTTAAGCAATGAAAAAAAACATTCCTCTCGACTTTCGAATTCAACCACTTTTTTTCAATGATTTGTGGGGAGATATTAGTATGATTGTTCAATACTATATTAATTTTTATATTATCCTCTGATAACTTTTTTGGCAATTCACCAAAATAAAAATCACTATCTAAACTTAAATGATTTTTATTTATAAAATGTGAAATAATAACTACATCTAAGAGATCTTTTTTTTTATATTTGTAATCTTGAGTTTTAAATATACTTTTTATTAATTTTAAAATGATTAGACAAATAAATTTTAAAAATTTTAATGAAACAAATAAAAGGAAAAAATTTTTTTTGAATACCAGTTCATAATCTTTGAAGTATTCAGGGTGATATCTAATAATTTGAGCCCAATTAACTCCCATTAAATAAGAATTTTTATCATTTTTAATAAGCTTCGATAAAGTTTCAGTAATTTCTTTAAATTTAAATTTTTCTGACAATTGTACCATTATAAAATCATATTAAGAATTTTTTGTTGTTGCTTTATTTTAAATTCTTCTTTTAATTTTTTTATATCACTTGCAATATTGAATGAAGGTATATCTCTTTTAACATAAAGAGCTTTCATTATTATTTTATTTTCTAATAATCTCAATTGTTCTATAGATTCTTGATCAGAAATTTTGGATAATTTTAAATCACTCAATCTACAAAGAAAATCTCTGTCAAAACACATAATACCTAGTAGTTTTTTAACAAAAGTATTTTGAAAACTAAATTTCGATATATATGGAGTTGTTCTAAAACAATAAGTAATTTCATTTTTATAATTTAATGAACATTTTACACTGGAAGTGTCAAATAATGTACTCTTCCTCTCTAAAGGAGATACTAAATTATAAAAAAGACAATTTGTTAATTTAACATATTCAATTAATTGTTCTATATAATTTGGATAAAAACAAGGCTCATCACCTTGTAACAAAATTATATATTTACTTTTGAGTTGCAATGATGCTTCAGATGCTCTTTCAGTTCCATTTTTACATTTAGGAGATGTCATTAGAGCTTTACCACCATTGGACTGTATTAATTCGAATACTTCTTGATCACAAGTTGCTACAAAGACATTAGAAACACCCTTAATCAATAGTGCTCTTCTTCTTACATGCTCAACCATAGGCAAACCATAAAACTTATAAAATATTTTTTGAGGGAATCTCGTAGATTTTAATCTAGCAGGTATTATTACATCAAATTTTATCATAATTAATAGTGACCTTTTATTATCTATTTAACTTTTGATTTTAGATTTTGCAAAACCCAAATTAAATATTTTATTTAAAATTATTCAATTTTAATTTTTTAAATAAAATTCTAATGCTTTGTGAAGATGAAAAAGACCCAAAAGTGACATATTTTTTGAAACAACAGGTAGATCCCAAACTAATTTTTTACCAATCAGTTTTGTTGCATTATCAATGGATAGTTCAGGATCGACATATGTAGGAGATGTACTAATATGATCTAAAACATCTTCCATAAAAAGCGCCGATAAAGGTTTTTGTACTGTTAATAACATTCTCCTAATATCTCCATCAGTGATAAGACCAACAAACTTGTTTTTTTGATCTACAACACAAACAATCCCTATCTTATAAGCGGACATTTTTTCTAGAGCATCTTTTAAAATAGCATCAGAGTAAACTACGGGTATTTCAGAAATAGGAAGCATCACATCTTTTACTTTTATTGATTTATTATTTTTGATGGACATTATCTTCACCATATCTTTCCATTAAGTCTAAATAAACATTATGAATTTCAATTGCTTGAGACAAAATTAACTTTAAATACTTTATATCTAAAACAGTATTTGAGTCGGATAGAGCTTTAGAGGGATTGTCGTGAACCTCCATAAATAGTGCATTAATTCCAAGTGCAACTGCCGCTCTTACCAAAGCAGGTATAAATTCTCTTTGTCCACCTGAAATAGATCCCATAGATGTTGGTAGTTGAATTGAATGTGTTGCATCATAGCAAACTGGATAGCCTGTTTTGTTCATTATTGGAAGTGAAGTAAAGTCATTTATTAACATATTATAACCAAAAAATGTTCCACGTTCAGTTAACAGTATTTGGTCGCATCCATTTGCTTCTAATTTTTTAACTGAGTTTTTCATGTTCCAAGGACTCATAAATTGTCCTTTTTTTAAATGTATTGGTCTTTTTGTTTTTGCTGCAGCCTTAAGTATACTAGTTTGTCTACACAAATAGGCTGGAACCTGAACTAAATCACAAACTTCACCTATATAATTACCGTCATTAACGTCAGAAAAATCAGATACTACTGGTACCCCAAATTCTTTTCTGATTTTAGACAGAATATTTAAACCATGATCTAAACCAACACCATGAAAACTGTTCGGAGAGGACCTACAATCCTTGTCATAACAAGATTTAAATATCCATTGAATTTTCAAATCTTCACAAATTTTTTGAATATTTTCTGCCATAAACATAGAATGATCGTATGTTTCTATTGCACAAGGACCTCCTATAAATACAAGTGGCAAACGTGGACCTATTTTAATTGGATTAACACTATCATAACCTACGGAAATAATTTTTTTATGTGTAGTCATTAAAAGTAACTCTATATAATATTATAATTTTATTATTTCATCTTTTATACCATCTTTTAAATCATTAATTAAGTCATTAATATTATTAGAAGTAGAACCACAATCAAAACCAATTCCATTTGTAATTTTTTTATTATTTAAGCTAGTGTCCTTTGGTCTTAGCACTAAGTTTTTGGCATTTTCAATACTGCAGGGAA
This sequence comes from uncultured SAR116 cluster alpha proteobacterium, assembly GCA_902618025.1. Taxonomy (GTDB): domain Bacteria; phylum Pseudomonadota; class Alphaproteobacteria; order Puniceispirillales; family Marisalimonadaceae; genus Marisalimonas. The sequence goes on along the minus strand of CACMYY010000021.1, from coordinate 13,787 downwards.
TAATTAAATCTTTTTCTAAATTAAAATATTCACATAATTGTAATCCAAAATCATATTTAGAAATTCTATTATTAGAAGATACATTAAAAATACCTGATTTTTTTTCTCTAAAAAGCAAAAGAATTATTTTATGTAATCTTCTTATTGAGATGGGTGAAAAAAAAGCATCCTCAAATAAATGAATTTTCTTTTTTAATTTAACATTATCTATTATTCTATCACTAAATGACCTTCGATATAACGGCCCCCAACCAAAAAAATTAGTTCTTAATATAATGGGATTAGAAATTTTTGAATTTACAACTTTTTCAGCTAAAAGTTTTGTTTTTCCATATTGATTAATAGGATTTAATGCATCATTTTCCCTAATAAATGATGTTGACCCATTACTTAAATGGTCAGTAGAGATATGTATAAATTTACTCTGATTCTTATTACAAAAATTTAAAAGAAAATTTATATAATTCACATTCGTTTCAAGAGCTTCTCTTGGATTTTTTTCACAAAACTCAATATCAGTCAAGGCAACAGTATTTATAATTAAATCTGGCTTAAAATAATTATTTTTTTTAAAAAATATTTCACTTTTCATTGATGATGTTAAGGGAATATTGATCTTTCTTTTATTTGTTAATATTAATGTATCAAAATTCGAACTTAGTCTAATAGCTAAGTTTGTTCCTAACAAACCAGCTCCACCTGTAATTAAAACTTTCTTCATTATTTATTAATTCTATTATAATTTTTCTCAATCCATTTTTGCAGATCATCAATTGACATATAATTATCATTTGAAAAAGAATCGTAAACAAAATCATTTTTTACTGTTTTTCCGATGCCAATTCTTTGCTTATCACTAGACCAATTATATAAAGATGGTAAAATTTTATAATAATTTTTATATTCTACAGTATGTGGTGCATCCTCCAAGCCAATCATTTGCTCATGAATCTTTTCACCTGGTCGAATACCAATAATATTTACTTTAGCATCTGGGGCTATTGCTTTTGCTATGTCAAGGATTTTCATCGATGGAATTTTTCTTACAAAAATTTCTCCTCCATACATCTCAAAAATTGAAGTCCATACTAAATCTATCGCTTCTTCTAATGTAATCATAAATCTTGTCATTTTTATATCAGTGATTGGCAAAATTCCTGTATCCTTTAAACTTAAAAAATATGGTATAACAGATCCTCTAGACCCCATTACATTACCATACCTAACAACAGAAAAAATTGTTTCATGAGATTGATCATTAGAGTTGGCTGCAAGAAAAAGTTTGTCAGAAGCCAATTTAGTTGCACCATAGAGATTAATAGGATTGCTTGCTTTATCAGTCGATAAGGCTACAACTCTTTTAATTTTTTTATTGATGCAAGCGTCAATCAAATTCATTGCTCCAATTATATTAGTTTTAATACACTCGAATGGATTGTATTCCGCTATTGGTACAATTTTTGTAGCAGCTGCATGAATTACAATATCGATACCATCTAATGCTCTAAAAACTCTTTCTTTGTCTCTAATATCTCCAATTATAAACTTAATTCTATCATCAGTATTATATTTTAAAGCCATTTCCCATTGTTTCATTTCATCACGAGAATAAATTGTAATTTGAATATTAGGATACTTAATTAATGTTTGCTTAACAAATTCTTGACCAAAGGACCCCGTTCCACCTGTTATCAAGATTGACGCTTTGTTTAATTTATAACTAGAACTTTCGCTCATTTATTTTAACTTCCTTTAAACAGATAAAAAATATATAACATATATGTTTTGATAAAAAAATTAATTGTTTAATTTGAAATACTTAATTTTTTCACTTGTGTATAACATTTCAAGGATTTAAGTTTGACAATAAAAGCACTCATTACAGGTGGAGCGGGTTTTATAGGAAGTCACGTAGTTGATCTTCTAGTTTCGGAAAATATAGAAGTAACAGTTCTTGACAATTTCAGTACTGGTAGATTAAGTAATTTAAATCATATCAAATCAAAAATAACAATTCACCAATGCGATATTCGTACTGACGATAATTTAGATCTTTACTTAAAAGACGTTGACTGGGTCATACATTTAGCGGCTTTAGCTGATATAGTGCCGAGCATACAAAACCCAAAAGAATACTACAGTGTAAATGTAAATGGAACATTTCGATTACTTGAAGCCTGCGTTAAATCAAATATTTCAAAATTCATATATGCTGCATCATCCTCTTGTTATGGAATACCTGAAATTTTTCCTACTCCTGAAACAGCAAAAATTAACCCTCAATACCCTTATGCTCTTACAAAACGACTAGGAGAAGAATTAGTAATGCATTGGAGTAAAGTATATAAAGTACCTTCCATTTCATTAAGATTCTTTAATGTTTATGGTCCAAGATCTAGGACATCTGGAACCTATGGTGCCGTTTTTGGTGTTTTCCTTGCTCAAAAATTAGCGAAAAAACCATTTACAGTTGTTGGAGACGGATCTCAAACTAGAGATTTTACTTTTGTCACTGATGTTGCAAAAGGTATTCTTAAAGCGGCAAAGTCAAATTATTCTAATAAAATATATAATTTAGGAAGCGGAAAAACAGTTTCAATAAACTATTTGATCGAATTGTTAAAAGGAAAAAAAGTCAACATTCCCAAAAGACCTGGTGAACCTGAAATAACTTTTGCAAACATATCAAAAATTCAAAGAGAACTCAATTGGGAACCAACTATTTCAATTGAAGAAGGTGTGAATTTAATAATTAAAAATATTGATTATTGGAAAAATGCTCCTGTCTGGACTCCAAATAAGATAAAAGCAGAAACTAAAGATTGGTTTAAGTTTTTAGATAAAAATAATTGAATCATTATAGTATCTTACCCAAAGTTGGTTTAAATTATAATATTTTATTGATTATAATCTTACATAAGACTACTTATGGAAAAGTAACCTGAAAAATTTTTGGCACTCAAATGATGGATAACTACAAAAATAAAATTAAATATATGAGTGATCTTAAAATTAAAAAAATAGATCATGACGTTGTTTGCTATGGTCACTTTAATCTTCTTCATCCAGGCCATATTAGATTTCTTCAATTTTGTAAAAAAAAGGGATCTTCACTTACTATACTTTTGATTAGTGACAGTGAATTAAATAAAAATGGACACAACGATTTTTTTCCAGAATTAGATAGAGCGATGGGTTTAGCTTCACTTGGAATAGTAGATAGAGTTATTATTTCTGAAGACAATAATATATCTTCCACTTTAAATCTTTTAAAACCTAAATTTTTTGTGCTTGGCAAAGAATTTGAAAATTCCACTAATATACAAATTATAAATGCCTCAAATAAGATGAGGGAATTAGGTGGAGATGTCATATTTCATTCTGGAGATACTAATTACTATAAATCAGAATTAACTAATAATGTTAATGAATTAAGTATCGATAATAATATAAATTTATTTAAAGAAGTTTGTAAAAGGCAAAAAATTGTAATATCCGATTTAGCCAAAAAAACTCTGTCTTTTAAAAATGCTAATTTACTTGTAATTGGAGATACCATAATAGACCAGTACATAGCCTGTGATGCTTTAGGTATGAGTGCAGAAGCCCCAATAGTGGTATATAGAGAATTAGAAACTAAAGAATTCCTTGGAGGAGCAGCAATAGTTGCTCTTCAAATTAGAACTTTGGGTGGTCAATGCCATTACATTTCTATTCTTGGAAATGATGATAATGCAAACTATGCTATATCTAAACTAAATGAAGAAAGGATATATCACAAATTAATTTCAGATGACTCTAGGCCAACCACATTTAAAATGAGATATATGGTCCAACATCAAAAAGTGTGCCGCGTTAGCAGATTAGCAGAGCATAATCTATCGAAACAAATTGAAAATAAAGTTATATCATCAATCATAGACATAGCACCAAAAGTAAGGGGCATTTTAGTTAGTGATTTCGTTTATGGATTAATAACACCCAAAATTTTAGATACTATTGTCAGTGAAGCAAAAAAAAATAACATTAGTTTGTTTGGTGATCTGCAATGTAGTAGCCAAGTTGGTAATGTTACTAAATTCGAAGGATTTGATCTTATTTGCCCAACTGAAAGAGAGGCAAGAGTTAGTTTAAACAATAAAGATGACGGGATAGAGCAACTTGCTTATCAATTGATTAAAAAAACCTCTAGTAAAAATATTTTAATGAAACTGGGCGCTTCTGGTTTTATTGCTTACTCAAAAAATAAAAATGGCAAACTAACTAGAGAGCATTTTCCTGCTTTATCAAAAAATCCTGTGGACGTAACGGGAGCTGGTGATAGTTTAATTGCCTCAGTAAGTTTAGCTTTATCCGCAGGCTTTAATTTCATGGAATCATGTGCTATAGGTGCAAGTATTGCTTCTTTGGCAGTTGAAACCGTAGGTAACAAACCTGTTTCAAAAGAAAGATTAGATACTTTTTTAGAAAAAATTAAATAATGGAAATAAAAAAAATATTTGTTACAGGTGGAGGTGGATATGTTGGTTCAGTTTTAGTACCTCTTCTACTTAAAAATAATTTTGAGGTAACAGTTCTAGACTTAATGATATATGGTGAAGAAGTCTTAACTAATCATCCAAAGCTAAAGGTTGTTAAGGGTGATATTCGTAACAAAGATCTATTAGAAAAAGTAGTCCCTTCACACGACGCTGTTATACATTTAGCTTGTATATCAAATGATCCAAGCTTTGAACTTAATCCGAAATTAGGAAAATCAATTAACTTAGATTCTTTTGAACCTTTTATCGAAATATGTGTCAAAAATAAAATTAAAAGATTTATTTATGCTTCATCCTCTAGTGTATATGGCATTAAGAAAGAAAATGATGTTAATGAAGATATGTTATTAGAACCACTTACAGATTATTCTAAATATAAAGCTGATTGTGAACTCATATTAAAAAATTACCAATCCAGCAATTTCACAACAGTTATCTTAAGGCCTGCTACTGTTTGTGGCTATTCTCCAAGACAAAGACTTGATGTAGTTGTTAATATATTAACTAACTTAGCTTATAATAAGAGAAAAATAAGCGTTTTTGGAGGTGACCAACTAAGACCAAATCTACATATTAAAGACATGGCAAATGCATATCTAAACGTCATAAATGCTTCCAAAGAAGATATAGAAGGGCAAATATTCAACGTAGGTACTCAAAACCTAAGCGTAAATTCTATTGCTAAAATCGTAAAAAGAATTGTTGGAGAAGATGTGACTTTAGAAATTGTTAAAACCAATGATAATAGATCATATCATATTTCCTCAAAAAAAATTGAAAATATCCTAGGTTTTGTCCCTAAGTATACTATTGAAAATGCTATTCAGGAATTAACCAATGCTTTTAAAAATAATTTGTTAACTGACACTCTCAACAATGAAAAATATTTCAATATAAAGCGAATGCAGTCTATAAATCTGGAGTAAATTTTTATGGTTAGATATTCATATTTAAAACAACAGTTTGAAAATGCTGATGACCTATGGGATCAGCTAAAAGATTTTGTTTCAACGGGCGACTTTACACTTGGGAAGCCTCTACAAATATTTGAAAAAAAGTTTGCTGAACTTATGGGTGCAAAGTATGCCGTAGGTGTAAACTCTGGTACAGATGCTATAAAATTGTCCCTTAAATGTCAGGGTATAAAACCTGGTGACGAAGTTATTACCTGTGCAAACACTTTTGTAGCAACTGTTGGTGCCATTGCTGAAATTGGTGCTATACCAGTTTTCGTCGACTGTGATGATACTTTTTGTATGGATGTAAAACAAATTGAAAATGCAATCACAAAAAAAACAAAAGCAATAGTACCTGTTCACTTCACTGGTTACATGACAAACATGGTTGAATTAATGCCAATAGCTAAAAAGCATAATCTTATAGTTGTTGAAGATGCTTGTCAGTCTATTTTGGGAGAAATTAATGGTCAGAAAGCTGGCACATGGGCAAGTACAGGTGCATTTTCATTACATCCTTTGAAAAACCTAAATGTTTGGTCAGATGGGGGAATAATTATTACTGATGACAAAAAAATTTATGATAAATTAAAGCTCATGAGAAATCATGGTTTAGTAGATAGAGATACAGTTTATGAACTTGGTTATAATTCTAGGTTAGATACAATACAAGCTGTTGTTGGTAATTGGTTAATACCCCAGACACATGATATTGCTAATAAAAGAATTGCAAATGCAAAGTTTTATGATGAAAGACTGAGCAAAATAAGTGGAATAAAAATACCACCGAGACCAACTAATTTCAAAATAGTTTATCATTTATATATAGTGTTTGCTCAAAATAGAGACCTCTTACTTAAACACTGTATTGATAATAAAATTGAGGCAAAAATTCATTACCCAATACCCATTTACAGGCAAAAAGCTCTAAATCACCTTAATTATAAAAAAGGTGACTTTCCTGTTGCTGACATGCATGCTGAAAATATAATTACTTTCCCATGCGATCAGCATTTGTCTCAGCAGGAAATGGAGACCGTAATTAATGTAGTTTCTGATTTTTACGATAACAATTAAATGTCCCAAAAAAAAATTCCATACATAAACTTATCTATTCAATGGCAAGAAGAAAAGGATGCACTTTTACCAATCATTGAAGAAGTAATGTCAAATGGTCAATATGTTGGAGGTAAGCATATAGAAAGATTTGAACAATCTGTGAAAAATCTTTGTGCTACAAAATACTGTGTAGCTTTAAATAGCGGTACAGACGCCTTGGTGTGTGCACTGGTGGCATGCGATATAAAAAGAGGTGACGAAGTTATCACCCCTCCTAATTCTTTTATTGCATCTACTGCAGCGATTGTACATATTGGAGGGCAACCAGTCTTTGCAGATGTGTTGCCCGACCAAACTATTGACCCTAAAAAAATTGAAACTCTTATAACATCCAAGACTAAAGCTATTATGCCAGTGCATCTAACTGGCAAGATGTGTCAAATGGACAAAATACTATCAATAGCAGAAAAATATGGTCTATCTGTAATAGAAGATTGTGCACAAGCAATTGGCTCTATGTACAATGGTAAATTAAGTGGTTCTCTAGGAAAAGTAGGTTGCTTTTCCACTCATCCACTTAAAAACCTAAATGCTTGTGGTGATGGTGGTTTTATTGTTACTAACGATAAGAAAATTGCTGAAAAAATAAAAAGTATTAGAAATCATGGTATTATTGATAGAAATGTGATTGAAGAATTTGGTTATGTTTCTAGAATGGATAATTTACAAGCTGCAATACTTAATTATAGGATAAAAAAATTACCAAAAGTAATTAAGCAAAGAAGGGCTAATGCACATTATTACTGTTCCCTTTTAAAAGATACTAATATTTTACTTCCCTTTGAAGAAAGTAATCAATTTTCAACATTTCATACATTTGTTATTCAAAGTAATAAAAGAAACGAAATCATTGAACTTTTAAAGAAAAATAATATTGAAACTGCAATACATTATCCGATACCAATTCATTTACAACCAGCTTCAAAATCTTTAGGTTATAAATTAGGAGATTTTCCAGTTACAGAAGAACAATCAAGAAATATTTTAACATTACCTGTACATCAGTATCTAACTAAATCTGATATTAAAAAAATTTCTGAAATAGTTAAATCAGTAGTTTTAAAATGATCACAATCGGAATTGATCTAGACAATACCATTATTAATTATGATCTAGCTTTCTCTCATGAGTCAGCAAGACTAGGATTTACTAGTAAAGATTTGTCAATGAATAAAGCTAAAATAAAAAAACATGTTCTTACATTAAGTAATGGACAAAAAAAATGGGAAATACTTCAAGGAAAAGTCTACAGTTCAGGGTTAAAAAAAGCATGTTTGAACCATGGTTTTTTACGCTTCGTTCATAGATTATCTGCAAGAGAAATTAAATGCACTATTGTTAGTCATAAAACAAGACATGCACATCATTGTTTAAAAAAAATTGACATAAGACAATTAGCACTCAACTTTCTTAAGGAAAAATTAATTTTAAATTCAAAGAAGGAATTAATTACTGATATATATTTCACTGATACTCTTGAAGCAAAAGTATTGTTAATTAAAAAATTAAAGTTTAACTATTTTATTGATGACTTATTAAAAGTTTTTAAACATAAAGACTTTCCAACTTGTACAGAGAAAATTCTCTATTCTTCAGAAAAAAACAATCAATTAAATATAAATAGATTTTGTTCTTTTGATAAAATTGCAAGCTTTATTATTGGAAATTGGAAAATTCAAGACTTATCATCAATACCAGTTACTTTTAAGAAAATAAGTAATATAGTTGGAAAAGGTAATTCAAAAGTATTCAAGTTAACAGGTACAGATGATAAACTTTATTTTATGAAAGTTTATCCATTTGACATTAATCACAACAGAATTTTTTCAGAATTTAATGGGCTAACAGAAATTTCAAATATAACAAAAAGTGTTGTTAAGCCAGTCTTTCTAGAAAAAAATTTAAATTTAGCTATTTATGAATGGATTAATGGAGATAAAGTTATCAACCCATCTTCAAGTGACGTAGATCAAGCAATCTCATTTCTAAATATAATTAATAATAACAAAGACAATAAAATGTTTAAAATATTTCCGAAAGCATCTGCTGCATGTTTTTGTAGAAAAGACATAGAATTACAAATCCATAATAGAGTGCTTAGCTTGTACCAAGCTAACAATACCTTAATAAATGAATTTATAAATCTAAAGGTAAAACGTAGTTTAGAAAAATTAGTTGATAGAGCCATGTTTTATGAAAAAAAGTTTAAGTTTTCAAAAATATTGCCTAAATCGAAACATATCCTAAGCCCTTCCGATTTTGGTTTTCATAATGTCTTAAAGAAGAAAAATGGTGAATTAATTTTTTTTGACTTTGAATATTTTGGATGGGATGATCCCATAAAATTAATATCAGATTTTTATTTTCATCCTGCAATGAATTTAAGTGACAAACTGAAATCATATTGGGTAGAGGAGAGCTGTAGAATTTTTTCTATCCAAAAACGTGAAAGGCTGATTGCATATATGCCATTATTCGGTATATGCTGGGTATTAATAAGACTTAACAATTTTATTGATGCTTTTTGGAATAAAAGAGTTGATGCAAATTCAAAATTAATTAATCATAGAAAAGAAATACTTGACAAGGATTTATTAAATGCATCTCAATTCCTTGATCGCATTAATCATAAATTTTTAGATTAATTAAAGAAAGTTGTAAAATGCTTGATAAGCGCTCAAAGTATTTGAGAAAATTAATACTAAGAATGATTGAAGTTGATAAACGTGGTCACTTAGGTTCAGCAATGTCTATTGTAGAAATTTGCAGAGTTCTTTATGACGAGATTTTAAACTATAAAAGTAATAATCCAGATTATAAGAATAGGGACATATTTATTCTAAGTAAAGGCCATGGTTGCTTGGCTTTATATGCTTTACTTGCAGATAAAGGATTTTTCCCAAAAAAAGAATTAGACACTTTTTGCAAAAGCAATTCTATTTTAGGTGGTCATCCAGAATATGGTAAAATACCTGGGGTTGAAATATCATCAGGAGCTTTAGGACATGGGTTACCTATAGGTGTCGGTATGGCAATAGCAATAAAATTAAAAAAACAATCTCGTGGTGTTTATGTTTTAACAGGAGATGGTGAAATAAATGAAGGCTCAACTTGGGAAGCAGCAATGGCAGCTTCTAAGCATAGTTTATATAATTTAACTATATTGATAGACTACAACAAAATGCAGTCATATGGAAAAACAAGTCAAGTAATGAACTTAGAACCACTTGCTGATAAGTGGAAAAGCTTTGGCTTTCAAGTTTCAGAAGTTGATGGACATAATATTGATGATTTAAAGACTAGTTTAACAAAGTTTAATTCTCATATTCAAAAACCTAAAGTTATCATTTGTCACACAGTTAAAGGAAAAGGGATTCCTATAGCAGAAAATAATCCTTTATGGCATCATAAATCAAAAATTACTGATCAAGAAATAAATCAACTTTATGCTTTTTTAGAAAATTAGGAAAACTTATGCGAAAAAGAAGTTTAGAATGTATTTATAAATTGGCACAGTCTGATGAAAGAATTGTTTTTATCGGATCTGACCTTGGCGCGGGCGTTCTAGAAAACATGAAAAAAAAATTTCCCAAGAGATTTTTCATGGAAGGTATTGCTGAACAACATATTGTAGGCATGGCTTCTGGGATGGCAAAGGAAGGTTATATCCCTTTTATTAATACTATCGGAACTTTTTTAACGAGAAGATGCTTTGAGCAGATTACTCTAGACTTATGTCTTCATGATTTACCAGTTCGGTTAATCGCAAATGGAGGAGGTCTTGTTTATGCTCCACTAGGTCCTACTCATTTGGCAGTAGAAGACGTAGCAATACTTAGAGCCCTTCCTAATATGACAATAATTGCTCCATGTGATGCTGACGAAATAAGTAGAGTAATAGAAAATACCTCCAACTGGCTTCATCCAATCTATATAAGATTAGCTAAAGGTGGAGATAAAATAATAAGTAAAAATAGTTTAAAATTTAAGATTGGAAAAGCTATTTTACTTATAGAGCCACGTAACGCTCTAATTATATCAACTGGGATAATGACACAAAGAGCAATTGAAATAGCAGAAAATCTTAAAAATAATAAAATTGATTGTGGTATTTTGCACATACACACAATCAAGCCCTTAGATAAAGAAAGTCTGCTTTACTGGATACCTAAAGTTGATGGCGTTTTTTGTATTGAAGAACATAGCAGAATTGGAGGTTTAGGAAGTGCTGTACTAGAATTAGTTAGTGATTACATTCCTAATGATACATACAAAATTAATCGTTATGGTCTTCCTGATAATTTTTTAAATGATTACGGCTCACAAGAAACCTTGCTAGAAAAAAACGATTTAGATATAAAAACTTTATCTAAGAAGATAACTGACAAAATGGATGAGCTTAATGTTCTTAACAAAAGAAGATAAAAAATTAACTGACGAGTTTATTAAAAAAGGTTATATCATTTTTCCTGTTGCTGATATAAATTCCTTCTCATATATAAACGATGTATTGTTCAAATTTACAAAATCTTTCTTTGAATTAGATAACATTAAAAGTGCCGATTATGTATTTAATAACTTACACAAATATCTAAAAATTGAACATTTAAATGATTTTAGATTAAAACTTATTTATAAAATCAATGATGATACTAATTTTAAAGCCAACTATTTTAATCTAGCGAGACCTTACATAGAAAAAATTGTTGGCAATGAATTAGTTATGCAAACAAGAATCAATCTAAGTATTCAAATACCTAAAGATGATAGTTCCTTATTACCAGTACATGCAGACACATGGTCTGGCGACTCACCCTTTGAGGTAGTAGTTTGGATCCCTTTAGTTGATTGTTATAAAACAAAATCAATGTTTATTTTGCCTCCAGAAAAAAATAAAAAATTGACAGAAAATTTTAAGAAAAATGCAGGAGAAAGTAGCGAAAACTTGTTTAACAACATTGCCAATGATTTAGAGTGGATAGACATTAAAAAAGGTAATGTTTTGATATTTAACCAATCATTACCTCATGGAAATAGAATAAATAAAGAAAAAGAAACTAGATGGTCTATGAATTGCAGATTTAAAAGCATATTCACTCCATATGGAGACAAAAAATTAGGTGAGTTTTTTGAACCAATTACATTAAGAGCTGCGTCTAAATTAGGAATGGATTATGAGTATCCTAGATTAAAAGATGAAAGTTAGGGGCTATATCTATAGTAGAGCATTTCAAGGAGAAAGAGTTCCTCAACATGTTCAAAATTTAGTGATAAGAGATTTTTGTAACAAACATAACTTTCAATACTTACTAAGTTCTGCTGAATATGCCATGGACGGCAGTTCTATGATGCTTCATCAAATTACTAAGGAACTTCAAAAAATTGACGGAATTGTTGCATATAGTATTTTTCAATTACCAGAAAATAATTTAGAAAGAAATAATTTTTTAAACAATATATTAGAACAAAAAAAAATAATTTTTTTTGCTGTTGAAGGATTAAAAGTTTTAGATATAAAAACAAAAAATAATATTGAAGAAATATGGAAAATTAAAAAAACATTAAAATTTTGTATTGAGAGTATAAATTGATAAATAGAAACATAATTACTGAACTTCACATCAAAACAAAACGTAATTATCTCCAAAGGATGAATAATAACAAAGTTGACTGTATGAAAATAGCTTCAAAATATGATTTTGATTATTGGGATGGGGATAGAAAATTTGGATATGGAGGATATAAATATATCAACAATTACTGGACACCAGTTGCAAAGAGTTTAATTGAAATTTATAGTCTTAAAGATGGATCTAAGATCTTAGATATTGGATGTGGCAAAGCTTTTTTATTATATGAAATAAAAAAATTAAACCCCAATATTGAGACTGTTGGAATTGATATTTCTAGATATGCTCTTAAACAAGCTAAGTCTGATTTTCCTATTAAGCTTCTTCATCATGACGCAAGAAAAAAAATTTTGTTCGAAGATAACTCCTTTGACTTAGTTATTTCTCTTGGAACATTGCACAATTTTAAATTATATGAATTAAAAGAAGCATTAAGTGAGATACAAAGGTTAGGAAAAAATAAATTTATCATGGTGGAAAGTTTTAGAAATGAATTAGAGCTTTTTAATCTTCAATGTTGGGCTTTGACTGCAAAAACATTTTTAGATAAGGATGAATGGATTTGGTTGTTTCAAAACCTTAACTATACTGGAGATTTTGAATTCATCTACTTCGAATAAAAAATAGAATAATCTTTTATTGAATTCAAAATTAAAGTAATCCGTTAATATTGATTTTCTTAATTAGTAAAGAATATTATTTAAAATTATGAGTTAATCTAATCACAACTTTTTGAATTGATTAATTTAAGTATAATTTCTTACTTTTGTAAAAATTAGAACCATTTTCATACACGTATTTGATAAATAAAAAAGGGGAGATTTGAAAAAGTTGTTAAAAAATAAATAATAAATGTTCAGTTCATTCTAAGAAATTTTTATTTTGTTTTTTTAGCCAATTATAGCTTATTTTAGAGTTAGGATTAAACCAGTTGTGAAAAGTATTAAAATTTTTGTTTGCTTTTATCTCGCTCTTAAATCTTTCTTGTAAACACAAATTTTTTTTACTTTTTTTGTGATATCCTTTTTCAATATAGAACACAAACTCCTCAATAGTTTTTTGTATCTCAGTACTAGGCAAATCTTTAATTCTTATACCATTTTCAATGTATTTGTTGTAATCTACATATGAATGATCAATATATTCTTTCAAAGTAAGAGGCATATTTGAGTTTTTCCAAAATAGCCTTTTAAAAGATGTAATACAATCTGCAAAACTCCAATAACCATATAGTGGTAAATAATTTATCATTAATATAGGCTTTTGATATATATATGAAATCATGTCTGGACCTGTTCCAGTTGTAATACAACCATCGCAATTTGCAAATAGCCAAATATCCATTAGGTCTGATTTAATATTGCAAAAGGCATAATCAATAAAATATTTACTTTTATATTCAGCTTTTTGGGACATTAATTTTCCCATTCTAAAAACCCAGTATTTTTTTTGAACCAGAAAATCTATTCCCTGAAAATATTCTTTAATATCTGAATTTCTATAATCATGATATTTAGAAGAAATATTCTTTTCATCATAAT
>CACMYY010000020.1 GCA_902618025.1 uncultured SAR116 cluster alpha proteobacterium | reverse complement strand
TTCCAAAATGATAGACAACTCATTAAAAACTAAATTAAATAGACTTGAAATAGCTATGAGAGGTACAAACTAATGGATATTCGAGCAGCAGAAATATCAACAATATTAAAAGATCAGATTGAAAATTTTGGCACTGATGCTGAAGTAACAGAAGTTGGTAAGGTCTTATCAGTCGGAGATGGAATTGCGCGTGTCTATGGGCTTGATCAGATTCAAGCGGGGGAAATGGTAGAATTTCCTGGTGGTATTGCTGGTATGGCTTTGAATTTAGAAAGAGATAATGTTGGTGTAGTTATATTTGGAAGCGACAAAACAATCAAAGAAGGCGATGTTGTCAAAAGAACAGGTTCTATCGTTGACGTTCCAATAGGTAAAGGACTCTTGGGAAGAGTTGTTGACGCACTTGGTAATCCTATAGACGGAAAAGGTGCTCTTAAAAACGTTAAAAGATCAAGAGTTGAAACTAAAGCCCCAGGTATTATGCCAAGAGAATCAGTGAGTGAACCTATGCAAACTGGATTGAAGGCAATCGATTCGCTTATTCCTGTAGGAAGAGGGCAAAGAGAGCTTATTATTGGAGATAGGCAAACTGGTAAAACAGCAATTGCGATAGATACATTTTTAAATCAAAAAAGTACTAATGATAAGGCTGGTAAAGACGATACTAAGAAACTGTTTTGTATTTATGTAGCAGTAGGGCAAAAAAGATCTACAGTTGCGCAAATTGTTAAAACTTTAGAAGAAAGAGGAGCGCTAGAGTATTCAATTGTTGTAGCAGCTACGGCATCTGATCCAGCTCCTATGCAATTTCTTGCACCTTATTCTGCTGCTGCTATGGGAGAATTTTTTAGAGATAATGGAATGCACGCGGTTATTGTTTATGATGACTTATCAAAACAAGCAGTCGCCTATAGACAAATGTCTCTCCTTTTAAGGAGACCTCCTGGAAGAGAAGCATACCCTGGAGATGTGTTTTATTTACATTCTCGGTTGCTTGAAAGAGCAGCTAAATTAAATGGTGAAAATGGATCTGGATCTTTAACAGCTCTTCCAATAATTGAAACACAAGGTGGTGATGTTTCTGCATTTATTCCAACTAATGTTATTTCAATTACAGATGGTCAAATTTTTCTAGAAACAGAATTATTTTATAAAGGTATAAGACCGGCTGTAAATGTTGGATTGTCAGTTTCAAGGGTTGGCTCAGCTGCTCAAATCAAAGCTATGAAGCAAGTTGCTGGAACTATCAAGTTAGATCTTGCACAATATCGAGAAATGGCTGCTTTTGCTCAATTTGCTTCTGATATGGATGCATCAACTAGACAACTACTGTCAAGAGGTGAAAGGTTAACTGAATTACTAAAACAACCTCAATATTCTCCAATGGATGTTGAAGAGCAAGTGGCTGTTATTTTTGCCGGTGTAAAAGGATACTTAGATCAAATCCCAACAGAAAAAATTGGCGATTTTGAACAGTCACTTATTCAAAAACTAAATGCTAAGGGTATTAGTATTTTAGAATCAATTAGTAAAGAAAAATCTATTTCAGATGATACTGAAAAAGCCCTTAAGGATACACTAGACGAATTAGTAAAGAATTTTGCTTAGAGAATTAAATTAAATGCCTTCTTTAAAAGATCTTAAAAATAGAATTGGTTCAGTCAAGTCTACACAAAAAATTACATCAGCAATGAAGATGGTTGCTGCAGCTAAACTACGTAAGGCCCAAGAGCAGGCGATGGCCTCTAGACCATATACTTCTCTTATGGATAGTGTTGTATCCAAAATTTCCTCTAAAGCAATTGGAAACTCTACAGATCTACTAAATGGCAAGGAAGAAATTAAAACTCATTTATTGGTTGTTTTCTCTGCAGATAGAGGTTTATGCGGTGGTTTTAATGGTTCAATAACAAGAACAGTCAGATCTGAAATTTTTAAATTAAAAAAAGATGGAATAAATGTTAAGTTACTAATGGTGGGAAAGAAATCAGCTGACGCACTTAATAGAGAATTTGCCGATCTTTTTGTAGAAAAAATTGAAGGAAATTCAGCAAAACCTGATTATTCAGATGCTGAAGTTTTGGCAAAAAAAATAATTAGTTTATTTGAAAATAATGAATTTGGTGTATGCAAAATAATATTTAATAGATTTGTTTCTGCAATTACCCAAGAAGTTACTTTCAAATCTCTTATTCCAGTAGAAGTTAAAAATAGCGAGATTGATGAAAATGATTCTAGTTCAATATATGAATTTGAACCAAGCGAAGAAGAAATATTGAATGACCTATTACCTCGTAATATAGCTACGCAATTATATAGTTCTCAAATTGAAAGTACAGCAAGTGAACTTGCCGCCAGAATGACTGCAATGGATAATGCTACAAGGAATGCTGGGGAGATGATAGATAATTTAACTTTGCAGTATAATAGAACAAGACAAGCTGTTATTACAAAAGAATTAATCGAAATTATATCAGGTGCAGAAGCCTTATAATATAAATATGGAGTAACATTATGGCAAAAAAAATGTCCACTAAACAAAATGGCAAAATATCTCAAGTTATTGGAGCTGTAGTTGATGTTGAGT
This sequence comes from uncultured SAR116 cluster alpha proteobacterium, assembly GCA_902618025.1. Classification (GTDB taxonomy): domain Bacteria; phylum Pseudomonadota; class Alphaproteobacteria; order Puniceispirillales; family Marisalimonadaceae; genus Marisalimonas. Next base: position 18,166 of record CACMYY010000020.1, on the reverse strand, counting down.
TTGACGCAGATCTTCCTCAAATATTAGATGCTCTGCAGGTAGATAATAATGGACAAAAACTAATATTAGAAGTAGCGCAGCATCTCGGTGAAAACGAAGTTAGGACCATAGCTATGGATAGTACGGATGGTTTAGTTCGTGGGATGGATGTTATACAAACAGGAGCTCCAATAACAGTTCCTGTTGGACCAGAAACATTAGGGAGGATTCTAAATGTTATTGGTGATCCAGTGGATGATGGTAAGCCAGTAAAATCAAAAACAGCATTACCTATTCATAGAGATGCACCAGAGTATGTTGATCAATCCACTGCTGCTGATATTTTAGTAACAGGCATAAAAGTGGTTGACCTTCTAGCTCCTTATGCAAAAGGAGGTAAAATTGGACTTTTTGGTGGTGCTGGTGTTGGTAAGACAGTTTTAATTATGGAGCTCATAAATAATGTAGCTAAAGCACACGGTGGATATTCTGTATTTGCAGGTGTTGGTGAAAGAACAAGAGAAGGTAATGATCTATTCCATGAAATGGTAGAATCAGGAGTTATTGTTCCTGAGGGTCCAGGTTCTAAAGCAGCACTTGTATATGGCCAAATGAATGAACCTCCTGGCGCAAGAGCAAGAGTGGCTTTAACAGGGTTAACGCTAGCTGAATATTTTAGAGATCAAGAAGGTCAAGATGTTCTTTTTTTCGTTGATAATATTTTTAGATTTACTCAAGCGGGATCTGAAGTTTCAGCTTTATTAGGTAGAATACCATCTGCTGTGGGATATCAACCAACGTTAGCTACAGATATGGGAGCACTTCAAGAAAGAATCACAACTACGACGAAAGGATCTATTACCTCCGTGCAAGCAATTTATGTTCCTGCAGATGATTTAACTGATCCTGCTCCTGCAACATCATTTGCTCATTTAGACGCTACAACTGTTTTATCAAGGCAGATAGCAGAAATAGGAATTTATCCTGCAGTTGATCCATTAGATTCAACTTCAAGAATGCTTGATCCTAGAATTGTTGGTGAAGAACATTATGAAGTTGCAAGAAAAGTTCAAGAAGTTCTTCAACAATATAAATCTTTACAAGATATCATTGCGATTTTAGGTATGGATGAATTATCTGAAGAAGATAAATTAGTGGTTAGTAGAGCTAGAAAAATTCAAAGATTTTTATCTCAGCCTTTCCATGTTGCTGAAGTTTTTACAGGATCGCCAGGTGTTTTGGTATCTTTAGAAGATACTATAAAAGGATTTAAAGGAATTGCAGACGGTGAGTATGATGATTTACCAGAAGCTTCTTTTTACATGGTAGGTACTATTGAAGAAGCGATAGAAAAAGCAAAGAAATTAGCAAAAGATGCCGCTTAATCTTTTAAAAGCTTTGAGATGAGGTAAAAAATGGCAGATACAACAAATTTAGAGGTAGTAACACCCTCAGCTATAATTCTATCTGAATCTGTAGAAATGGTCGTTGTACCAGGTTCAGATGGACAAATTGGTGCCCTTCCAAGACATTCTAAAGTTATATCTACTTTGGACAGAGGTTTAATTGATATTTTTAATGATAATAAAATTTCATCACAGATAATGATAGATGGTGGAATAGTTGAAATTAATGAAACATCAGTTACAATTTTATCAGAAAGAGCAGAAAAAATTGATAAAGCCAATAAACAGGTTCTTGAAGAAAAACTCATAACTTTTCAGTCACAAGAAAATCATATTGATCAAAATATTGCAGATCTTGCAATCAAAAATTCGTCTTTCATAAAGGCTGTTTTAGATAAAATAGGTTAATTTATTTCTGTAGTACTTTTTCTATTTCAGAGCTTATATCCAATAGATAATCATCTTCGTTTGTAGTTGCGTTTAACATCACTCCGATAGGCTTTTTATTTTCAAAATAAGGTATAGAAATACTACAACCATTCATATAGTTGGCCAAAGTTGTGTTTCTTAAAGATACTAAATTTGCTTCATCATAAAATTTACTTTCTTTACATTTTTCAAATAAAGGAGGTGGTATTGTTACGGTTGGCATAAGTAAAAGATTACTTTTTAAAAATTTATTAAATTCTACAATCAAATTTTCTCTTATTTTTTTTAATAAATTATATTCAACAGCTGTAACCTCATTAGCTCGTTCCATCCGTCTTAATACATTTGGATCAATTAAATGTTTTTTTTCATCATATAAATAAAAGTACTCTGTTGCGCATTCAACAGATGCAAACTGCCATATTGGAACTTTTTTGTATAATTCTAAAACTGGTACATTCATTTCAATGACTTCGTATCCACCTCCTATAATTTTTTTCAGAGCAAAATCAAAAGCAACTTTAATTTCAGTATCTATATTTTCAAATCCAAAGTTAGAAGGAATTATAAATTTAAGATTTTTATTTTCTGTTTTTTTTTTAGTCTTTATCTTTTTTCTCATAGCTTGGTAGCCAAATTTACAAAGTTCAACATTTTTTGCCATTAACCCGACACTGTCTAGGCTAGAAGAAAGTGTAAGAACACCATCTCTTGAAATACTATCCTGAGTAGGTTTAAAGCCTGTAATTCCAGTGAAAGCAGCAGGTATTCTTGTTGAACCTCCTGTATCTGTTCCTACAGCGATATCAGACAAATCTAAAGCAACTGATACAGCTCCACCAGATGTTGATCCACCTGGCACAGCACCAGGATAATAAGGGTTATTTGGAGTACCATAATGAGGATTCATACCCAATCCTGAGTAGGCAAGTTCAGTCATATTTGTATGACCAATAAGTAAACCACCAGCTTTTCTTATATTAGAGATACATTTTGCATCGCTTATAGAAATGTCAGGTTCTAAAAACTTAGTTCCTCCTCTTGTATGATATCCCTTAACATCAAACAAGTCTTTTACTGATATTATTAAACCTTTTAATAATCCATTTTTAAGTGTATTTATTTTTTTTAACTGAAATTCAAAATCTTTTTCAAAAAGCTCAATAAATATATTTTCAAAATTTTTAGGATTGTCTCTAAATTTCGTTAGTATTTCAAAAACTTTATTAACAAGTTTTTCATTATTAAAGCTAGTTGCTTTTTTCATAGTAGTTAATTTGCGTTTGACGCGTTAAAGTTATTAATCATGGGAATAAAAATTTTATTAATTTTTCTGTAAACATTTTTTTTGAACGAAATTGCTTTTTCGGGCAATAATTTTGGATCAATCCAAATCCAGTTTTTAAATTCAGGATGATTAGTATTAATATCTATCTCATTATCCTCGCCCATAAAATAAAATAAAAGCCACCTTTGAGTCTGTCCTCTATATTTTCCTTCCCAAAGATTGTCTGCCAAGGGTAAGGGAATGTCATAATTTAACCATTCTGGATATTCGCTAACAAACTCAGCATTAATTATACTGGTTTCTTCTTTTAATTCTCTATATCCAGCCTCAATAGGTAGTTCTCCTTTATCAATACCTCCTTGTGGCAACTGCCATGCTTCAGCTTTGTTATCAAGTCTTTGTCCACAAAACACTTTACCATCTTTATTAAAAACCATTAAGCCTACACAAGAGCGATAGGGTCTTTCTAAAAGAGGAATATTATTTTTTATTATATTCAATTGCTAAAACTACTAATTTTATTTTTAATAGGTTTTTTTTTAATTTTTGCAGTGGAAATTTTTTTCTTCTTATTACTGAATAAATTAATACCTCTTATAAGATCAACTGCTCTAGATATTTGATTATCTTGCAAAAGTTTTTCAACTGGAGTTAATTCTGGTTTATCTACACTATCTTTTTTTGTATCACCTTCTGTTTTGTCCAAGGCGCCCCTTAAATTTTCTTCTCGCCTGTTTTCTGGTGTTTGTTTAGTCAATTCAGTTATACCTGCTTCTACAATAATATCTGGTTCAATGCCTTTAGCTTGTATTGATATCCCACTTGGTGTGTAATACCTTGCTGTAGTAAGTCTCATTGCACCATTACCTGCCAGAGGAATTATAGATTGAACTGATCCTTTCCCAAAACTACGAGTGCCAACTATTATTGCTCTTGAATGATCTTTAAGTGCTCCTGCTACAATTTCACTAGCAGATGCTGACCCACTATTAATAAGAACTATCATTGGTTTACCATCGATTAGATCACCTTTTTTGGCAAAAATTCTCGAAGTATCGTCATCTTTTCTTCCTTGAGTAGATACTATTTCTCCTTGGTTTAAGAAAGCATCAGTAACTGAAATTGATTGGTTTAGAAGACCTCCAGGATTATTCCTTAAATCTAAAATGAGTCCTTGAAAATTTTTTCCAAGTTCATTTTTAATTTTATTTACAGATTTTTCCAAACCAGAAGTGGTAGTGTCGGAAAAGGTTGTTAATCGTACATAACCTATATTTTTAATAACGTTGTGTTTCACAGATCTTATTTTTATGACATCTCTAATTATTTCAATTTCAAAAGGGTCTTTTTTATCACGAACTACAGTTATAACAACCTTGCTTCCAACAGGCCCTCGAAGTTGTGATACAGCGTCATTAATCGAAAGCCCTCTAATTGACTCTCCATTAATACCAATAATTAAATCACCTGACTTCATGCCAACGTTAGCAGCTGGAGTATCGTCTATTGGTGATACAACCTTGACTACTCCATTTTCCATAGTTATTTCTATACCTAAGCCACCAAATTTTCCTTTGGTCTTTACCTGCATATCTTTAAATGATTCTGGGCTCAAATAAGAAGAGTGTGGATCAAGAGATTGAAGCATCCCAGAAATCGCAGCTTCAATAAGTTTCTTATCAGTTACTTCTTCAACGTATTGTTCCTGTACCCTTTGAAAAACATCACCAAAAAGGTTAAGTTGTTTGTAGGTCTCTTGACGGTTTTCAGCTTTAGCTAAATTAGACACAATTAGACTGAAATTAAAAATCAAGAAAAATGTTAAAAAAATATTTGTCTTATAAATGATATTACAAATAGAATTTTTTCTAATCATTTTAGTAGGCCCTAATTTAAGTTAATAGCATTTTGTAATAATATAGAACATATTTATTACAGCAACTATAGAAAAATCTAATTATAACTTTTATTTCATCAAAAGTGATTTACCACTCATATTTTTAGGTGATTTGATAGAAATAAGTTCTAAAATTGTTGGAGCAATATCTGCTAATCTTCCATTTTTTAATTTATAATCTTTATTTTTAGAAATAAGAATTAGCGGAACTTTATTACATGTGTGTGACGTATGTGGTAAATTCATAATCTTATCAAACATAATTTCGCAGTTACCATGATCTGCTGTTAATAGCATAATTCCATCTAACTTCACTATTATATTTTTTATATTCCCAATTGCTGTATCAACAGTCTCTACTGCTTTAATTGCAGCATTTAAATCACCTGTATGTCCAACCATGTCAGGGTTTGCGAAATTTACTATAATTAGATCATACGCTTTATTTTTTATAGAAGAGATTAGTTCAGTTTCGACTTTTTTAGCTGACATTTCTGGTTTTAAGTTATATGTGGATATTTTGGGTGAGGGTATCATTATTCTAGTCTCACCAGGGTAAATACTTTCCTCTCCTCCATTAAAAAAGAAAGTAACATGAGGATATTTTTCTGTTTCTGCTAATCTAAGTTGTTTTAAATTAGCTTTCGAAATAACCTCTCCAAGAGTATCCTTAATGTTTTCTTTGACAAAAATAGAATCCATAAAATTTGATAATTCTGTTGAATATTCAGTCATTCCAAGATTGTTTGATAAAATTGGAGTGTTAGTTTCTTTTTTAAATTCTTTAAATTTAGGATCAAGCAATGCTGTTAATAACTCCCTTACTCGGTCTGCCCGAAAGTTTATCATGACTAAGCTATCGCCATCTTCAAAGCCCTTATAATCTCCTATCAGAGTTGGTGATATAAATTCGTCAGTTTCATTATTTTTATAAGCTTCTTCCAATCCTATAGATACATTAGAAAATTTTCTTTCATACTTTCCGTATACAATAAGATCAAAAGCCCTTTTTACTCTTTCCCACCTATTATCTCTATCCATTGAGTAGTATCTACCAATAAGTGAGACTACTTTTATATTTCTTGGGAGAGACATCTCAAATTTTTTAATTTGCTCCCCTAATTGCTTTGGAGAACAATCTCGTCCATCCGAAAAAATATGGATGCAGGCTTTGCAATTATTTTTTTCTAAAAGTTTTGACATTTCAATTATATGACTTGAATGGGAATGTACTCCGCCATCACTACACAAACCAAGTAGGTGAACCGTTTTATTTTTATTATGATTTAACAAAAAATTTTGAAAATTATTATTATTTACTATTTCATTATTAGCAAAGGCTTTATTTATCTTTGGTAGAGTTTGGAGAACCACTCTTCCAGAGCCAAGGTTCATATGACCAACTTCTGAATTTCCAACTTGACCTATAGGTAAACCAACATCTTCACCAGAAGCATCTAGTGTTGAATATGGAAAAGTTTTGGTTAAAAAATCTACATTTGGAGTTTTTGCTAATGCTACAGCATTATTTTCAGAGTTTTTATTAATTCCCCATCCATCCATTATGCATAAAACAATTGGTTTTTTTAGTTTCTCACTCATTAATTAAATCCATTAAGAAAATTTTATTTATGATAAGGATGACCTTGAATAATAGTTTCTATTCTATAAATTTGTTCTGCAACCATCATTTTTACCATTTGATGTGGCCATGTCAGTTTACCCAAAGCGATAATTTTATCTGCCGATTTTTTAATTTTTATACCATTTCCAAAAGCACCACCAATCGCAAAATTTACACTAGTAATGTTGTTATTGCTCCAATTTAATATTAATTTTGCTAAATCTTCGCTAGAAATATTCTCACCCTTTTCATCTAGCAAGATCAATTTACCATTCTTAGGTGTTGAATTAATTAATTTTTCAGCTTCTTCTCTAATTTTTTTTTCTTTGTTTTTTGTTTTAACTTCGTATTGTTTTAACTCAATATTTTTTATTCTTTTAATATATTTATTAGTAATTAAATCTTCGTCATTAGTTTTAATTTTACCAATTGTAGATATTCTATATTTCATTTTATTTTTTTACAGCGTCACTTGATATATTATTTTGTTTTTTTTCCCACATTTTTTCTAAGCTGTAAAAGTCTCTAACTTCTGGGCGAAAAATATGAATTAAAATGTCATTAGCATCAATTAAAACCCAATCTCCATTTGACATTCCTTCCGGAGATGATAGGCGAAGGCCCATTTCTTTATATTTTTTTATTAGATTATTTGCCATAGCAGTTACCTGTCTGACAGTATTCCCACTTACTACTATCATATAATCTGCAATGCTACTTCTTCCAATGAGATCGATACTAACAATATCTATACCTTTATCATTTTCCAGTGATTTTAATGTAAATTTTAATAACTCTTTAGAAGATAAACTTTTTGTTTTTGCCATTACATGATCCCATTAAGTGTAAGTTTTGGTTTTTCTTATCTCTGAAGATGAGACAGCTAATAATTTATTCTTTAAAAAAACCCAGACTGGTTTGTTTTTATGAAATATAGTTCTACTTTTATGTATTTTAAGTTTTTTACCAAGATTTGGAACTCTTGAAGTGTTTAAAAAAGAATTGATATAACCTGGCCTCGAAATGACTGCTATGTGGACATTCTGAGCTATTATCTTCGGATAAAGCCATTTATTATAATTGTCTAAAATATCACTTCCCATTAGCCAGATAAATTTAACCTTTCGGGTTCTTTGATTTAAAAATTTAACTGTTTTGTATGAGGCATATAATTGATTTTTTTGTTCAAGGTCTAAGACTTTTATATAAGAAATATTATTTATTAATAACCTAGCATAACCAAGCCTTTTGTCAAAATTCTCCATATCTAAACTAGATTTTAATCTATTTTGAGGAGCAACTAGCCACCAAATTTCATCTAATCCAAGATTTTTAAGTGCAGTATTACTAATATGAATATGTCCAACATGAGCTGGATTAAATGAACCACCTAAAATACCTATTTTTCTTTTTCTAGAGTAAGAATAACAAACTGGAATTCTATTTTTAAAATTAACTTTCAGATCTTTACTCACGTATTTGGTCATTTCCTCTAACAATGTATTTAAAACTAGTTAATTGAGCAGCTCCTACTGGACCTCTAGCATGTATTCTTCCCGTAGATATTCCTATTTCTGCACCCATTCCAAATTCCCCTCCATCCGCAAATTGAGTTGAAGTATTATGCATAACAATTGCACTATCAATGTTATTTAGAAAAGTCTCTGCAACTTTAGTATTTTCAGTTATTATAGATTCTGTATGATTTGATGAATATTTTCTAATATGGTCTACGGCACCTGACACCCCATCAACTAGTTTTACGGACAATATAGCGTCAAGATATTCAGTATGCCAATCTTTTTCAGATGCTAATTCAATTTCATTTACAATTTTTTTTGTTTCAACATCTCCTTTTATATGACATCCTAATTCTGATAACTTTTTAACTATAATTGGTATAGCTTTTTCAGAAATATCTCTATCAACAAGTAAAGTTTCTAAGGCACCGCATATCCCTGTTCTTCTCATTTTTGAGTTTACAATGATTTTTATTGCTTTGTTTATATCTGCATCTTTATCTACATAAATATGGCATATTCCCTCCAAATGAGCGAATACAGGAACTCTTGCTTCATCTTGAATTTTTTTAACAAGAGATTTTCCTCCGCGGGGTATGATTATGTCAATTTCTCCAGTTGATGTAAGCATCGCTGAAACAGCCTCTCTATCGGTATTTTCAACCAATTGTACTGTGTTAACGGGTAAATTGGCACTTTCTAGGCCTTTTTGCATGCATTTAGCTAATATTTTAGAAGAATTAATCGAGTCAGATCCACCTCTAAGTATTGCCGTGTTCCCAGATTTAATGCATAGGCTACCAGCATCAATAGTTACATTAGGTCTCGATTCGTAAATAATGCCAATTATGCCCAATGGGACTGAAATTCTTGAAATATTCAAACCATTAGGTTGTGTCCATTTTGATAACTCAACACCAATTGGATCACTCATTTCTGAAATTTGCTTTAAGCCCTCTGCAATATTGTAAATTCTTTTATCGTCTAGCAAAAGCCTATCAATAAAAGAATTGTTAACTTGTTTTTTTTTAGCCTTTTCAATATCAATTTTATTCGCTTTAAGGATCTCTTCTTGTTCTTGCTTTATAATTTTAGATGTATTTAATATTGCTAAGTTTCTATCTTTTGAACTACTTCTAGAGATAAAATTAAAAGCTTCTTTTGATTTTTTGTTTATATTTTTAATATATTCAAAAATATTGTCATCACTCATTTTTTTACTCTTATTTTTTTTCTAGAACTAGATCATCTCTGTGGACTACTTCGTCCTTACCTCTGTAGCCTAAGATAGATTCAATATCATTACTTTTTGATCCTTTAATTAAATCAACTTCAGAATTATTAAAGTGTATTAAGCCTTTTCCTACAAAGTTTTGTTGTTCATCTACTATTTGTATTAAATCACCTTTTTCATACTTGCCTTCTGTACTAACTATACCAGCAGACAGCATAGAAAACCCTTTTTTCATAGCCTCGGCCGCACCCTTGTCTATAGTTATTTTCCCTTTAACTTGCAATGCACCAGAAATCCATTGTTTTCTTGAGTTTAATGGTTTTTCGATCGCACTAAACCAACTAAATTGTGTTCCATCAATTTGTAACTTTGATAAAGGACTATTAAAATGTCCATTACAAATGATCATATGACAACCTGCCTTGGTGGCTATTTTGGCAGCATCAATTTTGGTAACCATACCTCCAGATGACATACTTGTAACTGGTGGGCCTGCCATTCTTTCAATTTCATCTGTAATTTCATGAATTTTTTCTACAAAAACTGTATCCTTATTCTTATTGGGATCGGACGAATAAAGACCATTTATATCAGACAGCAATATAAGTAAATCTGCGCTACACATTTGTGCAACTCTTGCTGCTAGCCTGTCGTTATCTCCAAATCTTATCTCTTCTGTAGAAACTGTATCATTTTCGTTAATTACAGGAATCACTTTTAATTCAATGAGTTTTAATAACGTTGCTCTTGCATTTAGATGTTTTCTTCTTTTCTCAGTATCGTCAGGTGCAAGTAAAATTTGTGCTATATTTAGACCAAATTTTTCCATAATCTCTTTCCAAGCATGAGCAAGGTTTACTTGACCTGTTGCAGCAGCGGCTTGTTTTTCATCTAAAGACAAATTGCCTTTTAGTTTCAATTGTTTTTGACCAAGTGCGATTGATCCTGAGGAAACAATTATAATTTCTTTTTTTTGTTTAATAAGTTGATAAATTTCTTGAGCTAAAGAGCTTAACCACTCACTTTTAAGGCTATCCTCATTTTTGTCTATCAAAAGTGAGGAGCCTATTTTTATTACAATTCTTTTTGAGTCTTTTATTAAATTTTCTTTTTTCATTTGTGTCATTCTTTATGGAGACCAAGATATAATTTTTTTTCTTTGATTTTTACTATTTTCTTTATTTTTCATCTTTATTATAAATTTTTGTAATTCTCTAATCAGGTAAGTAATATTTTCTCCCGAAACTGAAGAAATATTAATAACATTATCTACATTGAGTTTTGTTAAAATTTTTTTCGCAGACTTAACTTTTTTATCTTCAACAGCATCGCATTTTGTTAAAACCAAGATCTGTTTTTTCTTCGATAAATTACTATCATATGCTTTAATTTCATGAATAATCGTAAGGTAATCTTTCTTAATATCTTTAGAAGTAACGTCTATTAGATGCAATAATCCTTGGCAACGTTCAACATGTCCTAAAAATCTATGACCTAAGCCAGATCCTTCATGAGCACCCTCTATTAATCCAGGGATATCCGCTATTACAAATTCCATATTATCTTGGTTTACTACCCCAAGATTTGGATGAAGTGTTGTAAAAGGGTAGTCGGCTATTTTAGGTTTGGCGGCTGTAATTCTGGAAAGTAAAGTGCTTTTACCTGCATTTGGTAGTCCAATCAAGCCTATATCTGCAATTAATTTTAGTCGTAGCCAAATCCATTTTTCTTCTAATGGACCTCCAGGTTGTGCTTTTCTTGGTGCTTGATTTACAGAAGTTTTAAAAAAAGCATTACCTTTACCCCCTTCACCTCCCTTAGCTAAAACAATTTTTTGCCCAATTTCTATCATATCAGCTAATATAAAATTATTTGTTTCATCTAAAATCTGTGTTCCAATGGGAAGCCTAAGAATAATATCTTTGCCACTTATTCCACTTCTATCTCTTCCTTTACCACCTTCTCCAGGTCTGGCTTTGAAATGTTGTTGATAACGAAAATCTATTAGTGTATTAAGACCATCGGAACACAAAGCAATTACATCGCCTCCTCGGCCACCATTACCACCATCTGGCCCACCAAAAGGAACATGTGCTTCTCTTCTAAAAGAAATAGATCCAGGTCCACCATGCCCACTAGCTATATAGATTTTAGCTTGATCTAAAAACTTCATAATAAAACCCTAATATATAGTATTCTGAATGAAAAGAGTTTAAATAAAAAAGGAATAGCTGATAAAGCTATTCCAAAGTTCATTTAATGAAGGTTTGATTATTTAGCTGCTTGTTTGATTGGTTCAACAGAAACAAACATTTTTTTACCTTTATGTTCTTTAAACTTAACATGACCATCTATAAGTGAAAAAATTGTATGATCTTTACCCATTCCAACATTTAATCCTGGGTGATATTTTGTGCCACGTTGTCTAATTATAATGTTACCAGCAACGACAGCTTCGCTCCCAAACTTTTTAACACCCAATCTTCTTCCAGCAGAATCTCTACCGTTTCTAGAACTACCGCCTGCTTTTTTATGTGCCATTTATTAATCCTTTACTATTTTTTAGTACTTATTTTTTTTGTTTTAGTGGTTTTTTTTGTTTTAGCTTTTATTTCAGGTTTAGTAGAAGCTGATTTTGAGTTTGTCTCAGTTGTCTTACCTGGAGTAGACTTGGCTTTAACATCTTTTTTAACTTTTTCTTCAATTACTTTTGATTGAGATTCAGTTTTTGGTTTAGTCTCAACTTTAGTCTTTTTATCTGTTGTTTTAACGGCAGCTTTTTTTGGAGATAACTTAGATCCACCAGTTTCAGCTATGTCAATTATTTTAATAAGTGTTAGATCTTGTTTATGACCTTGTTTTCTTCTACTATTCTTTCTTCTTCGCTTATATATCATTGTAATTTTTGGCCCACGAGTTTGTTTAATAACTTGTGCCATTACGGCAGCGTCATTAACAAGTGGCGTTCCTAGTGTTACTTTTTTGCCATCACCCACCATTAATACATCATTAAGCACTAGCTGATCACCATGGTTAGCGTTAAGCTTTTCGACTAAAACTACGTCTTCCTTTTGAACACGATATTGTTTTCCACCGGTTTTAACTACTGCATACATTTTTATAATCCGATAATTAGTTGAAATTATGGTTATTAAAATAACCATATAATAATTGTCTTGGGAATATAGCTTGATACTATAATCTGTCAAGTTTTAAGATAACGTAAATTACATTCTATTAAAAAATTTTCTATTTATTTTTTTACAAATAGTGCTGGATCTAAGCGTTCAGAAAACCAATTTATTCTCCAATCTAAGTGAGGACCTGTTGATCTTCCAGTTGATCCAACTTCACCAATTTTTTGATCTTTATTTATTTTGTTTCCAACTTTTACATTTATAGAAGATAAATGAGAGTATACTGAAGTTACCCCGTGTCCATGATCTAACATCACAGTTCCGCCTGTATAATATAAGTCTTTTTCTGCCATTCTGACTATAGCTTCAGTTGGAGCAAGTATATCAGTTCCCTCTGGAGCAGCTATGTCAACACCATAATGTGGGCGTTTCGGTTTTCCATTAAGTATTCTTTGACTACCAAAAACTCCAGACACTATACCTTTAGTAGGCCAATCAAACTTTTGAAATATAAAATCCACATCACTATCTAAACTTCTAACTTCTTTAATTATTTTATTTTCTTTTTTAATTCTGTCCCAAAAAGATTTGGGTGGCGACACCATTTTTTTTTCAAGGCCATTGATAACTTGTGTTTTATATTTTCTTTGTTTTATATCCAATTTTTTCAAAACCCACTTTTGATTTACAAAAAAATATAAATTAGCTTGTTTAGGGTGATCTCTTCCAAAACCTATCACAAAACTTCCCTTGGAAGTTTTTCTTAAAACTTTTTCTTTAAATTTTACATCTAAATCCTTATTGACCTTACCTTTTACCAGGCCACCTTGAACAAAATTACCTTCAAGTATGATTTTGGTATCATTAATATTTATAATTAAATTATTTGTTGCTAAGCAAGGGGATGTTTTAAGTAATAAAAAGATTAATATCAATTTAATATAGTTAAAATTCACTTCTTCAATCAAATTGGAAAAACTTTTAATTTTTGACATAATTAACGTTTCACTTCAGGTATTAGGCCTTTAGGGGCAAACCTTAATGTGATCAATAATATCATTCCCATAAACATTAACCTTATATGAGCAGCATTTTCTAATAAGTGACTTTTAATTATACTTGTATCAGATATGTAAGTGGTAATTTGAGATATAAACCATAAACCGAATGGCTCAGACTGTACCCAAAAAAACCAAATTAAAAAGCCACCAATTATTGAACCAAAATTATTCCCTGATCCGCCAACTATAACCATGATCCAAATTAAAAATGTATATCTTAGAGGTTGATATGAAACAGGAGTAAATTGACCATCAAGCGTAGTCAACATCGCTCCTGCAAGCCCAACGATTGCAGATCCAATAATAAAGACTTGCAAGTGTCTTTGCTTAATGTTTTTGCCCATCGCATTTGCGGAAACTTCATTGTCTCTAATTGCTCTCATCATTCGGCCCCATGGTGATTTAACTGCTATTTCAAGTAAAAATAAAACAATTAATAAAACTACAGAGAATAATATTGAATAAGATAATTTCACTATAATTGATGAAAGTTCAGTTATAGGAATGTTTAGATTATCTGAAACTTTTAAAACCCATTCTTTTGATTGAAGCTCTATTTCGTAAGGGACAGGTCTTGGAAGGCCGTTAACATTTTTAACTCCTCGAGATAGCCAATCTTCATTTTTTAAGAAATAAATAATAATCTCTGAAATTCCAAGTGTTGCAATAGCCAAATAGTCTGACCTTAAGCCAAGAGAAATTTTTCCAATTATAAATGCTGAGAAAGCTGCTAATAACCCTCCAACAGGCCAAGACAATAAAACTGGTAAATTAAATCCTCCTAAATAACCTGTTTTTGCAGGTTCAATAGCTTCTATTTTTTCAATAGGGGCATCAACTAGAAGACGCATTATGAAATAACCAGAAATTATAAAGGCAAATGAAATTAGGTACTTGATTTTGTTATTTAAGTTACTTTTTTTAAATAATAGAATTGAAAAAATGATAGATAAAGTAAATACCAATAATCCAATTATTATAATTTCACCACCTACTTTCCAAGCATTTTGAGTAGGTGGCATAGATATGATAATATTTGCCAGCCCACCTAATGCAGCAAAACCCATTACACCAAAGTTAACAATGCCAGCATTACCCCATTGAATATTTATGCCAAGTGTCATTATCGATGAAATTAAACATAAATTAAATATTGTTAGTGCCACATTCCAACTTTGGAAAAAACCAACTAGAAGTAGTGTTATAGTCATTAAAATATAAAGAAATTTTATTCGTGAAGCATTTGACATTTTTAAATCTTTAAATAATTTTACCTTTGTAGATTCCAGTTGGTTTAATTAATAGCACTAAAACTAACATCAAAAAAGATATAGCTATTTTGTAATCGGTTGAGAGAATCTGTAATAATCCTTCTGGAACAAAATTACTTGGAAGGAAGTAAAAAAATATTTTTTTATAAGCGAATGTTATTATTAATTCTGAAAAAGCTATAACAAATCCTCCTATAATTGCACCAACTGGGTTTCCTACACCACCTACAATAGCAGCAGAAAAAATTGGCAACACTAAATGAAGATATGTAAATGGTTTGTAACTTTTATCTAATCCATATAGAGTTCCAGCAACACAAGCTAATGTGCCAGTTATTATCCAAGTTATTAAAACAACTTTTTCAGGATTTATGCCCGATAACATTGCTAGTTCTTTATTGTCTGAATAAGCTCGCATTGATTTGCCTGTTTTAGTTTTATTTAAAAACCAAAATAATAAAATAACTAGTAAAACACTTAAAATAATTGTAATACCTTGGGTGGTTTTAAGGGTAAGGCCCTCATTAAGGCCTGTTATATTTTTAAAGGTTCTAGCCTTTAAGATAAATCTTTCTCCGTCAAAAAAATTTTTATCTCCTGGGCCGACTATAAATCTGATTAACCCACCTGTAAAAAACATAACTCCTATAGACACTATTAAATTAATTACACTTTTAGAATTTTGTTTTCGGTAAAATTTAAAAATAACTTTATCTATAATAATACAATAAGAAATAGTTAACACTATAGCTATTGGTAAAACTATTATAGCTGTCGGAAATGGATAGAAGGTAAACCCGAGGCTTACAAATAACCAACTCAAAATAATTGAACTCATAGCTCCGAAAGACATAAACTCGCCATGGGCAAAATTTGAAAATCTTAAAACGCTATAAATAATAGTGATGCCTAACGCTCCAAGCGCTAATTGGCTCCCATAAGTGAGTCCAGGGATAACAATATAGTTTGCAATTAAAGTAATACCATTTAGAAAATCCATAACTATTTAACCTCCTAAAAAAGCCTGACGTACTTCTTTATTTGCTAAAAGAGAATTCCCACTGTCCGTAAAAAGATTTTTACCCTGACTTAAAACAAAACCTAAGTCAGAGATTTTTAATGCTTGTTTTGCATTTTGTTCAACCATTAATACTGCAGTTCCTTGATTTGCTATTTGTTTTATTTTAGTAAATAAACTTTCCATTATTATTGGAGAAACACCAGCAGACGGTTCATCTAACATTAAAAGTTTTGGTTTTGTCATTAAGGCTCGTCCAACCGCTACTTGTTGTCTCTGTCCTCCAGATAATTCTCCTGCATCCTGGTTTTTTTTATCTTTCAGGATGGGAAATAAATCATAAACATATTCTAACATTTCATTAATATTTTTTTGATCTATGAAAGCGCCCATTTCTAGGTTTTCTTGTACTGTTAAAGAAGGAAAAATATTATTAGTTTGTGGTACAAAACCCATTCCTTTTAAAACTCTCTGTTGTGGTGGTAAATTTGTAATATCTTCACCGTCAAAAAAAAATGTTTCCATGTTTAATAGGAAGCAGGCCAAATAATGCTTTCATAGCAGTTGATTTTCCAGCGCCGTTGGGGCCAACTACAGATGATATTTTACCTTTGAAAACCCCAATATTACAATTGGTTACGATGTCAACAGCACCGTATCCACATGTTATATTCTCTCCTGACAATAAATACATATTCTATTAATTTTTACCCAAATATACTTCTATAACCTTATCGTTTTCTTTGACTTTAGATATTTCATCTTTCATTAGAATTAATCCTTCTGCCATCACAATGACCGGATCACATAATTTACTGATAAATTCAATATCGTGTTCTATCATACAAAATGTATAATCTAATTCTTTGTTTAATCTTAAAATTGCATCACCTATTGTATTTAATAAAGTTCTATTAACACCAGCTCCAACTTCGTCAAGAAGAACAATCTTAGGATCAACCATCATTGTTCTACCTAACTCTAATAATTTTTTTTGTCCTCCTGAGAGGTTTCCTGCATACTCGTTTGCTAAGTGTTTTAGTTGCAGAAACTCCATTACTTCATCAGCTTTTCTTGCTATATTTTGTTCTTCAAATTTAATTTTTTTTGGTGAAAACCAAGTTTGTAATATTGATTCACCAGTTTGATTTGGAGGTACCATCATTAGGTTGTCTTTAACTGTTAAAGAAGAAAACTCATGTGCAATTTGAAAAGTTCTTAAAATACCAAGATTAAATAATTGGTGAGGTTCATAGCCAGTAATGTCAATCTTATTAAGTTCTACTGTTCCAGAATCTGGTTTAATAGAGCCATTGATTATGTTAAATAAAGTTGTCTTGCCTGCGCCGTTAGGACCAATTAGTGCTGTAATTGATGACTTTTCAATTTCTAAAGAAATGTTGTTTATGGCTTTTATACCACCAAAACTTTTGTAAAGGTTTTTAATTCCAAGCATAAAAAAAAAGAAAGGCTAAAGAAAATATCCTAAGCCTTTTCTAATTTTACCTATAACCAACTTTGTTGGTTTTTTGGTTATCGATTAATATTTCGGCAAAACTGCCTGATGACTCGCCAGCACCAACAAGCTCTAAGGCTGTTGCTCCAACATAGTCTATATCCTTTCCTGCCTTAATTAATTTTAGTGCTTTACCAAGTTCACCTGGAAAAATCTTCTCTCCAGGAGCGTTTGCTACATCCATAACACTAGCTTTAAAAACATTACTTTTAGTGGATTTTGACTTTTCCATTGCAAGCATAATTAAAGCTGCGGCATCATAAGACTCAGGTCCGTAAGGCCCAGACTCAAAACCTGCCGCTTTTGCTAATTCTGAATATTTAGCTGCGCCTGGGCTGTCTGTACCTGGAACAGATCCAATTGATCCATTGAGATCTGGACCAATAGCTTTTGGAAGAGAGTCACCAATCATACCATCTGGTAAGAAAAATTTATTAAATGCGTCTGCATCTAATGATGCTTGTATTATACCCTTTCCTCCCTGATCAAGGTAGCCTGCGACTATCAAAATATCACCCCCAGCTTGGGCAAGAGCAGCAACTTCAGCACTGTAGTCAGCTTTACCATCCTCATGAGATGCTGTTATGGTAATTCTACCTCCTTTAGAGGTGAAGTTTTTTTGGATACTTGCAGCTAAGCCTTTTCCATAGTCATTATTTGTATGTGATAAGGCAGCCGTTTTAAAACCTTTTTCCATTAATAAATCTGCTATAACTTCACCTTGTCTGGCATCTGATGGTGCGGTTCTAAAAAACAAGCCATTATCAGGTTCAGTTGATAGTGCTG
>CACMYY010000019.1 GCA_902618025.1 uncultured SAR116 cluster alpha proteobacterium | reverse complement strand
ATAATGCCTTATTTTAACTTTCAGTACTTTAATCAAAGATTATCAAATACACTAATTGGTACTATTCTGCTTATTTTAACTTATTTATTTTTCTCCGTTATGGAATTAACAGCAAAAGAATTAGCATTAAGATTTAATCCTTTTTTAATTGTATTTGCGCGTTATTTATCTCAATTAATTTTATTACTTATAATATTCAATAAAAAATTTAAAACACACCTTAAAAGTAATCATAAACCATTACAAATTCTTAGGGGCACATTATTAATGATAACAACGTGTTTTATGTTCACTGGTTTAGCATACCTACAATTTGCAGAAAATATTTCAATTTACATGATTGGTCCAGTAATAACTACCATATTGGCCATTTTAATTTTAAAAGAAAAAATATCATTTACGCAAATATTAGTAGTGATTATTGGTTTAATTGGTGCATTAATTATAGCTTCTCCCAATAAAGGTGCATTTAATTATGCCGTTATTTTCCCATTTTTAGCAGCTTTGTGTTTTGCTTTTTTTACTATTTCAACAAAATTTCTAAATTCATCTGATAGCAATCAAACTACTCTTTTATTTACAGCTATAACTGGTACTATTTTGTCTTTACCTTTCATAATATATTTTTGGAAATGGCCAAACTTATACGACACTCTTTTAATGTTTTGTTTAGGTTTTTTAGCTACAGCAGGGCATTTTTTATTTATTGAAGCTCTAAAAGTAATTAATGCTTCTTTTGCGGCTCCATTTGTATATTTAACAGTACTTCTAGCAGCTTTCTGGGGGTATATTTTGTATAATGAGGTACCAAGTCAGAACACATTTATTGGTGCATTCTTAATTATTACTTCTGGATTTATAATTACGCAATTTAGAAAGAAAAATTTAAAATAATGCCTTACTCAATTTGATAAGAAAATTCATTGATTAACTTACTTATAAACTCATTTGCACCAGTTGCGATATTAATTCTGATTGGCTATATTTCAGCAAAAAAATCAATATTTAGTGAAGAAAATTCCATAGCAATTATTAAATATGTCGGTGTGGTTGCAGTACCAGCATTAACTTTAAAAATTATTTTATCTATAAGTATTTCTAATGTTAATTGGACACTTATTTTTAGCTATGTTTTTTCTGAATTAATTATTTATGTAACTGCACTATTAATTGGGAAATACATATTTAATCTTAAATGGAATGATGCCATTTTAATTGGTATGGCCTCGTCATTTGCTAATCACCTTTTATTTGTTTACCCTATTGCGTTAAATGAATATCAAGCAGATTTAATTCATCCAATAGTAGCAATAATAGGCTTTGATGTAATTTTTTTAGTTATAAATCTAATAATATTAGATCTTATAAAATTTAAGAACCTAAAATTCAAAAATATATTTATAAAACAATTCTCCAATCTACCACTATTAGCACTTATCTTAGGTTTGACTATAATTTTTCTTGATATTAAGATACCTATTAGTGTTGAAAGGACACTCGATTTTATTGCAAATTCTGCAGCACCATGTGCTCTCTTTGCAGCTGGTATCATCCTTTCCCAAAAATTAGAAAAAACTGAAATAAAAATTTCAAATTTAATTATTTTGTTCAAAATAATTCTTCATCCAGTTTTGTTAATTTTGATTATATTTAATTTAGA
Source organism: uncultured SAR116 cluster alpha proteobacterium (assembly GCA_902618025.1). Lineage (GTDB taxonomy): Bacteria > Pseudomonadota > Alphaproteobacteria > Puniceispirillales > Marisalimonadaceae > Marisalimonas. The sequence goes on along the minus strand of CACMYY010000019.1, from coordinate 20,346 downwards.
TAATATTGATTTCTCATTAGCTGAAACAACCATCATGGTTGCATCTGCACCAGTAGGATTAATGGCATTAGTTTTCTCTACCCAATACGGTGTAAATCCCAATGCAATTACTAGAGCATTGATGATCACAACTTTATTTTCTATAGTAACTGTACCTTTAGCAAGTATGTTTGGATAGTATAACTAAATACCAGCGTTAAATTTAAACCCAACATCCTCAAATTTTTTTGACAAATTTGGTTCTATTTTTTCCATTTGACTAGCTTCAATAGGAGTAAATGAAATATCATTCATATCATGTACACCTCCTGAAATAATAACTTGTAAAAGGCCTTCTTCTTTCCCAATATTTGTAAAAGATCTACATACTCCAGGTGGTATAGAGATTGTATCATGTTTTTTTAAAACTAACTCTTCTGATCCATCATCATTCCACTTAATAAGAAACTCTCCCTCTAAAACTGTAAAAGTCTCAAAAGTTGCTATATGATTGTGAAGACCCGGGCCTTGACCAACAGGACATTTAGCTAAAGTCATCGTAATTCCCCCAGCTCCAACAATAGGTGCACCTGAATTTATAGGGGTTTTACCTTATGAGGGATCAAGCCCTATTACAGAAAGTAATTCTCTTGCATATACAATATCTTTACCTGCTTGAGGAATATTTTTATCAATTTGAATAGGTAGTGGCTTTAATTCAGCAAATCTAGAAACTCTTTTTTCCATTGTTGGTTTTGTTATTTTTAAAGTTTTCATAATATCCTCATCAATAATTATTAATTATAATAATTAAAATAAATTAAATTAAAAGAATCTTTAAAAATCTTTAAAAAAAACAAAAAGGGCTAAATGCCCATTTATAAAATAATAAATATATAAACTATAATGGTTGAATGTTCACAGCTGCTTCTTTACCATTTTTACCAGTTTCAAGATCAAAGGTAATTTTTGCACCATCGTTCAATGTATTCATTCCGGCAGCTTCTACAGCAGAAATATGAACAAAAACGTCTTTCGAACCACCTTCAGGTTCTATAAAACCGTAACCCTTATTTGCGTTAAACCATTTAACTGTACCATTTGGCATAATAAACTCCTTGTTGTTAGCTTAAATGTTAAGCTTTATTGTTCAATCAAAACACGCTTGACTAGATTGAACATTACATGACCAAGGAAGTCGATCGTATTAGTCAGACTTACTGACTGCCTTCTCAGGCTTAGATGAATATATCAATATTCTATAATCTTAAATATAGCAAATAAAATAAATTTAATTTATTATTAAAATCTCTAAAGAATTTTGAAACTTACTTTTATCTGCTTTTGTGAAATTTTTATTTTTCCCTTTTAAAAAAGGATCTGATGACCTTAAGTCAGACATTAAATCTCTAGTGGCTAGTAAATTTCCAATATTATTTACATTTAAAATTAAACCATCGTGTTTTAAAACAGATGCACCTTTATCAATACACTTTGATGCCAAGGGAATATCAGAAGTTACAACAATATCTCTAGGATTTATATTTTCAAATATCCATTTATCTGCTTCATCTAATCCTTCAGGAACTATAATTAAATTTATTAAATTATTTCTAAACGGCCTTATACCCCCATTACAAACCATAAAAACTTCAATTTTATGGCGTGTAGCAACTTTAATTATTTCGTATTTAACTGGACATGCATCAGCGTCAACGTAAATTTTTTTCATAATCTTAAGATTTTGTCTTTTAATTCTATTTGAGGAATTAATCCTTTTAATCTTCTCAAAGACTCATTTTCAGACAAAGCTGGTACTATAGCAAAACCTTTCATATTTTCTATTTCTATTGCAATATCAGAATTATCTTCATCTCTAAAAAGAACACACTCTTCAGGTAAGGAAAATGTTAGTTTCCAAATAGGCACTTTTCTTGGATAACTCAAATATCTATTAACTCTTGAGGCATCAATAGTTAATTTTTCAATTGTTTTAATTGTCTCACCAGTGTTCAATTCATTTACCTAAAATTATAAAGTTTAATAATTCTTTAAAATTATATATAAGAAATGTTAATAATTTATTTATTTTAATTTTTGAAGGAAAAATTTATGCTTTTGGATGTAAGAACCTACAGATGCAAACCTGGTACAATTAATACACATCTTAAACTTTACAGTGAAAAGGGTAAGCCAGCACAATCAAAGCATCTAGGACAACCACTACTTTTTGCAACCACTGAGACTGGTAATCCAAATGAATATACACATATATGGGTATATAAAAATGCTGACGACAGAGAAAAGAAGAGAGCAGCTATGTGGTCTGACCCAGATTGGATTAATTACACTCAAGAAAGCGCAAAACTAGGAGCATTAGAGTTTCAAGAAAATAAGTTGCTTAAACCTGTAGATTTTTATGATTTAAAAATTTAATTTGATTTTTACGCAGGTTTTGCTTTTCTATCTAAGAATTCGTCTCTTCGAGATAAATAAAAAGAATAACTATCTGGGAGATAATCCTTTGCATTTTCTAAATTAAAGTGTGTGGCAGCTTTGTAAACCCATTGTGTATCTGCGAGTAACTCTCTACCCATCGCAACTAAATCAGCTCTATTATTTGCAATAATATTATTAGCTTGTTCACCGTCAATTATAGCGCCAACAGCCATGGTGCTAATATCGGCATCCTTCTTAATTTTTTCAGAGTAAGGAACTTGGAACCCTGGAATAATTTTTGATTTAGTGAGGACAGGTGATCCTGTAATACCTCCTGAAGAACAATCTATTACATCTACACCAGCTTGCTTTAATACTTTTGCTAATAAAACGTTATCTTCTAAAGTAGCACCTTCACCTGGTGCATCAATTGAAGACAATCTATAAAAAATTGGCTTTTTATCAGGCCAAACTGATTTAATGTCAGTAATAATTTCTCTAGCAAATCTTATTCTGTTCTCAAATGATCCTCCATATTGATCACTTCTTTGGTTTGATATTGGAGAGAAAAAAGAATGTAATAAATAACCATGAGCTCCATGAATCTCAATTACATCAAAACCAGCCTTGTCCGCTCTTTGTGCGGCTGTTTTAAAAGCTTTTTTGACATTATTTATATCATCCAATGACATCTCTTTAGGTACGGGTGAATTTTGATTAATTGGAATAGCACTAGGACCAATAGTTTGCCATGCAGGTTCTTTTTTTTCATCTTTAGTTATTGGAGAAGCTCCATCCCAAGGTCTTAAAAAACTAGCTTTTCTTCCAGCATGAGCAAGTTGAATTCCACTTACACAATTATATTCTTTAAAAGTTTTTGCAATTTTTGATAGACCCTCTATGTGATCATCACTCCAAATTCCAGTACATCCATGACCAATTCTACCTGCAGGAGTTACACCTGTTGCTTCAACAAAGGCAGCCCCTAATCCGGAAAAAGCAAATCTTGAATAATGCTGCAAATGCCAGTCAGTTATCATGCCATCTTTAGCTTTATATTGACACATGGGAGATAACACTATCCTATTTCTCAAAGTTATAGATCTTATATTTAAAGATGAAAATAAAGGCACTTCATTCATTTTTAACTCCTCATAATGCTATTTTTATTATTTAAGAAAAGACCTCAGTTTATTTGATCTTTGAAGGGCAGATTGCATCATAAATGAAAGATCAGATCCAGACAATATGAATTTCATTCCCATATTAACATATTCATACATTAGCTCTTCATTATAAACCCCTCCCATACCTGGTGTTTTTTTGTATTTTTTACATGCCTCTATCACTTTACTATAAGCATTTTTCACTTTTAAATTAGAGTAATCACCTGGAATACCCATCTCCATACATAAATCATTGGTACCAATTAATATCACATCAACACCATCAACTGCTGCTATACTATCAACATTATTAATCGCCTCTGGACTCTCTAACATTATTACTATTAAAATATTTTCATTAATAGTTCTTGCAACATCTGCTATTGCTTGTTGTTTAAAATCTAGTTGAGGCAAAACTCCTGTCATTGATCTATGACCTTTGGGTGGATAAAGGCAGTATGAAACTAGTTTTTTAGCAATACTAGCATTTTCAACATGTGGAAAAACCACCCCCATCGCTCCACAATCAAGAACTCTTGTAGCATGATGATGAGCAAAATCTGGCACTCTTACAATTGGAGTTATTCCTGCATCTTGAGCGGCAACTGAAATTTGGGATGCGATATCAATATCCATACTATTGTGTTCCATATCAATAAACAACCAATCATAGCCACTTGTAGCCATTATTTTTCCAATGTCGATTGTTCTGCTTTGCCTTAATCCAACACCTAAAGATAACTCATGATTTAATATTTTTTCTTTTGCAATATTCTTCATAAATATTCACCCATAATTTTATATTAAGTTATTTTAATACATCATCGTTACTTTATCATCTCAATTATATATATAAATAAAAATTATATTTTTATTTAAATATATATACATATTGCTATTATGGTTGTTTATTTTATTTTTAGGAGGAATAATAAAATTAAAGAAAGTATTTTAACACCGTTTCCAGAAACCAGTAAAGCACTACCTATAGCTATGCTTAGGGCTAGAGAAGCTATTATGATATCTTTTAGACCTATACTTGCAAAACATGGCTTTACAGAACAACAGTGGAGAGTCCTACGAGTTCTTGGTGAAAAAGGTCCCTCCGATGCAGGACAAGTAGCTTTTGATGCATGTATATTAGCTCCAAGTCTTTCAAGAATTATTAGTAAACTTGAAAAAGATAAATTTATTTCTAGAGATATTGATCAAAAAGATGGTAGACGAGTTAATTTATTGCTCACACAACTAGGTCAAGAAACTTTGAATAAAATAGTTCCTGACATGGATGTGGTTTATAAAAACATTCAAAAGCGTTACGGTGAGGAAAAACTCGCTAAATTACTTGAATTACTTGGGGGCGTAAGTGAATGGCGAGGAAGATAGAAATATTATAAAGTTATATCAAACTTTTTCGCAATTTCTTCTAAACTTTTCAAAGTTTCTTTACTTAAATATATCCCTTTTTCAATTGATTTTCTTCTACACAATAATGCATTCTGTCCGGGCATTCTTACTTTGTTTTTTTTATCAATTGGGGGATTATTTATACATTCGTTATAAAGAAAACTCATTTCATTTTTAAAAGCGTCTAAACCTGCAAAAGCATTGGGATCAATCACCTGAATGTAAATAGACAGATTCATAGTTTTAAGTTTTCTACTTCTTCCAGATCCAGAAAGTCCTTGAGATAACGCTTCAATTCCTAAAGCAAGTCCAAATCCTTTATGACCGTACTCAAGACCACCCAAAGGCATAACAGTTCCATTATTTTCAAAAACTTCTTTTGGATCATTTGTAGGAATCCCATCCTTAGTAAGTAAACAATTAAAATCAAACATCTCATTTTTGATTATTTTATCTGCTATCATGTTATTGGTAGTAATCGAGGCGCTTATGTCAATTATTACAGGTTCACCATTAGTTGGAAATGCCAAAGCCATTGGATCTGGTGTTAGTAATGCTTTAGTTCCACCAAATGGGGCAACTGTTGCAGATGAAGGTACTGAACATTTAATGATTGGTACTAAACCTTGCTCTACAATTGGCAAAAGATAAGCAGCCAATGCACCATTATGATGACTATTCTTAATTAACACAGTTGAAACCCCATGAATTTTTGCACGTTCAGATGATAATTTTAATCCGCGTTTAGTTAACCATATACCAGGTAAGTTATCCCCATCAATTGTAATACAACTGCCAGTATCATGAATTGTAATTTGATTACCTGATGGTTTCATATTACCAGCTTCAATATCTTTAATATAAAGCGGTAAAAGTCTAACCCCATGTGTGAAGTGCCCCATCATATCAGCTTCCACTAAAATTTCTGAAGTATCTTTGGATTTTTCATCATCCATTCCTAATCTTTTAAATACTGAAGTACAAAATTTATTTAGTTTAGATTGAATTAACATTTAGAGCCTTAATTAGCTTATAAAGTTAGTAATTTATAATTACTTAATTTCATCACATAAATATCTTGTAATCGAAGCATTTGCTGCCAAAATAAATGACAAAATATTATTATCTAGAAAAAAAATATCTTGTATATGTGTCCAAGGTTCATTTCTATCAAAAGCATAAGCTTTACCAGTTCCTAAATCTAATATTTCATACTTTGATTTATTAACTATAAAATAACCAGACTTTAATCCTTCACCGTCTTTTATGGTAATTTCCACAGGCTTTTCTTTACCACTTATTTTAAAAACTTGTATTCCATTTGATCTTACTGCTGCCGCGCTTTTAGGTTTACAACTATACTTAGTTTCTTTTGCATATGAATTTACAGAGAATAAAATAATTGAAAGTAAGATTAGTATATATTTAAAAACAAACATTTTTTTCCTTTATTAATAAATTAGTCAATTTCTTTATAATATCTCATTAAACTGTTTTTTGCATTTTTTGAAATATTAATTTTTTTTTCTGATACAAATGTTTCATGGTTTTGTTCTACTTTTTCAAGGTCATATAAATAATTTACCATCAATCCTCCAGATAAATCTATACCGTTTGGTGAGATATCCCCTAAAAAGTTTATTTGTTCCAAAGATGCACCATTTCCTAGATGAAATCTTGCGACTGGATCATTCGGCATTTTATCAGACCTTTCAGATTTGAAGAAATATTCACCTAAACAATTAAATAGATTATTTTTTATTTTAGATAATTGATCAGGTTTTTTTATTTTCTCTATTTTCATATCTAATTTAGGATATTTATTTTTCATCCATTTTCTAAAACCAGGAATTGGGGATAATGTTACAAAATTTTTTAAATTTTTTAATTCGTTACTCAAATCGGTAGCAACTTGTTTAATTAAAAAATTACCAAAAGAAATACCATTTAATCCTTTTTGACAGTTTGAAATTGAATAAAAAACAGCAACTTTAGCCTCTTCAGGTTCTAAAAAGTCTCGGTCTTTTTGAAGTACATTTTGAATATTTGATGGTATTTCTTTTGTTAGAGCTACCTCTACAAATATTATTGGTTCGTCTTGCATTGAAGGGTGAAAAAAAGCAAAACACCTGCGATCTTTTGGAGCTAATCGCGCTCTTAATTCATCCCATGAATTTATTTCGTGAACTGCTTCATAGGCTATAATTTTTTCTAGTATATGGGCAGGAGTTTCCCAGTTAATTGGTCTTAAAATCAAAAATCCTCTATTAAACCAATTTTTGAATAAATAAACTAAATCGAAATCAACAGCTTTTAACTCAGGTTTTTTTAGAGTAAATTCTAATAATCTTTTTCTTAAGTTGACCAATCTTATAGTCCCTCTTGAAATAGCATTGCATCTTCTGAATATATCTCTTCTTAGAGGTTCAGACAGTTTCATTAATTTAACTAAATTTTCAGATGTTTTTTTTACTTCATAATTTTGCATAGCCATTAACAAATCATTTATATTAACTTCATAATGTTTTCTTAATAGTTCAAAAAACTTAATTAATTCACTATCATTAAGTTGTTCACAATGAGTAATTAACAATTCTGCATGGCCAAGTGCAGAAACTTCACCTTTTGCAGTAGCAACATTCTCAACATATTCTTTAGTTGTTAGAGGTTTCTTTTTATCAAACAAGAAATTTAGAGATTTATTGATCGTTTTTTTTTCAAATAAAGAATTTACTAATTCTTGAAAGAATTTAATTTTTGTCACAATACTTCACCCATAATATAATTAGGTAACCAAGTTGCAATTTCAGGAAAAAAACACAATAAAATTATTGCTATTACCATACACATTACAAAAGGAAGTGAACCTCTTAATATTTTATTTAAAGGGATTTCAGGTGCTATTCCATTTATTACATAAAGATTTAACCCTACCGGTGGAGAAATAAGTCCAATCTCCATATTTATTGTTAAAATTACAGCAAACCAATATGGATCGAAACCTGCATTTATAATTATAGGCAATAAAATTGGAGCTGCCATTACAATAACAGCAACTGGTGGAAGAAAAAATCCTGCTATAAGAAGGAATATGTTGATTGTAAACATCAATACCCATCTGTTTACTTCAAGTGTACCAATCCACTCAGCAATACTTTGTGTTATAAATAAACTTGACAACATGTAAGAGAAAACACCAGCCGCACCAATGATAAAAAGAATCATTATAGACTCTCGGGTGGAGTCCCTTAAGACTATCCATAGTGATTTTGGTGCCCAGAGTTTATATATTATTATTGCTACTAGCAGACATAATATCGCTCCCACTGCAGCAGTTTCTGAAGGAGTTGCGACACCACCATACAAAGAGTATAGAACTCCAAGAATAATTGCAAAGAAAGGTACAACTCTAGGTAATATCTCAACTCTTTCTTTCCAACTAAAAATCTTTCTATTTAACGCTTCAACATTTCCAGATTTCCAAGTGGAAAAAATTGACCAAAGCATAAAAAGTAATACTAATAAAAGTCCTGGAAGCGCACCTGCTAAGAAAAGTCTGCCAATAGAAGTCTCAGTTGAGATTCCATATACAATCATTGTTACTGAAGGTGGTATTAATATGCCTAAAGTGCCACCAGCGGCAATTGATCCAGAAGCAACTTCATCAGAATACCCTCTTTTTTTCATCTCAGGTATGCCCATTTTACCTATAGCAGCACACGTGGCGGGACTTGATCCTGACATCGCTGCAAAAAGTGCGCATGCACCTAAGTTTGAAATTACCAAACCTCCAGGAACCCTAGTAAGCCATCTGTCTAAAGCTTCATATAAATCTGCGCCAGCCCTTGTGGAAGATATTGCAGCTCCCATTATTATAAACATTGGAATTGATAGAAGAGCAAAATTGTCTAAATGGCCATAAAATATTTCTGGCATTAATTCTAATGATCTAAACCCATCAAAAACAAATAAAAAAAGGCAGGATACTATTAAAAGCCCATTAGCAACGGAAACACCTGAAAATAAAATCAAAACTGTTGTGAATGCAACTAGCAAACCCAAAGATAATGGATCCATCTAATGTTCCCCTTTGTCGAAAGGAGCTTCTCTTCCAGTAATCATTAATAAAAAGTCAGCTATTAATTGGTTTAGAAATAAACCAAATCCTATAGGTAAGGCTGCATACGGAAATTTTAATGGAACTGCTGTGACTGTATCGGAAGTCCAATTTCTTTCATAAGCAACAAACCAGTAATCAAATCCATAAATAAACATTATTGTTACTATTAGTATACTCGTAAAACCTGTAACTATAGCAAGAGGTTTTTTATATATTGGCTTAATAAAAGTCGGTAATAAATCTACATTAACATGTCCACGTAAATGTTGTATATAAGACAGTCCAATTAATGTTGCCCCTACCATCATATAAATAACAGTTTCAGTTTGCCAAGCTGTTGAAAGATTTAAAACGAATCTAACCCATATCATTTGTACTGTTATTAACACCGCAATTAAAATCATAAATGCAGCAATGACCCCTGCTACTCTAGAAATATTTTTTGTGAAATTTATGTAATTATCTAGCATAATTTATTTTATTTTTTTAAAAGAAGTGGCAAGTGTTTACTTGCCACTTAGAGTATTAATCAACAGATAAAGCTAAATCCAATAGTCTTTGACCATCTTTATAACCTGAAACAAACTTCTTATAGGAAGTTTCTTTTGCTATTTCACGCCATGCATTAAATTCGTCTGCAGACATTTCTTTTATTTGAACTCCATTTTTCTTAAAAACATTAACAGATGCCTGATCTTCTTTTTTCGCTTCAGAAAGATAATAAGCCTCAGCCTTTTTTGCGCCATCCATAATAGCTTTTTGCTGATTTTTATTTAGTTTTTCAAATACTGTTTTGTTCATTAGAAGAGGTTGATACATAAACCATAAAGCAGTTTTACCTGCAGGTGTATAGCATTTCACTTGCTCATAAATTCTGTATGAAACAAAAGAAGATGAAGAAGTGTTTGCTGCTTGCAAAACCCCAGTTTGCATAGCATTGTATATTGCTGACGAAGGCATTGAAGCTATAGAAGCACCAGCACCTACTAACATTGTTTCAAACGCTTTTCCTGCTGCCCTCGTTTGTAAACCTTTAACATCATTTGGGCTAGTAATGCACTTGTTTTTGCCAGCAAATCCTCCTGCAAGATATCCATGAACAACGACCATTACGTCGTCACCTGCCATAATCTTTTGGATTTCTTTCATAAATGGAGAGTAATTTAACCTAGCAGCGTGATCATGATTTTTTACTAAACCAGGCATTAAAGTTAAATTATATGCAGGTTGTTGGCCACCTGCATATGACAATGGAAAAACTGTCATATCTAATTGACCTCTTGTAAGAGGTTTGTATTGCTCTTTTGGTTTGAAAAGTGATTTAGAAGGAAAGATTTTTATTTTCAAACCAACATTTTCTGCTTCCACATGATCAGCGAGAATTTGTGCAAATTTGTGTCTGACATCTTTTGTAGACCATTGGTGAGACAGCCTTAATTCTTTTGCATTAACTGGCACCGAGAGCAGCATTGCTCCTATTGCCGCAATTGATAAACTTTTAAAATTCATTATCGAATTCCTCTCTTTAATATTGTTAATTAAAATTTAATTAATACACATATATGATAAATAAAAAACTTAAATGTTTGGCGATTTATCAACTAAGATTTCAGTTGCTTTAGCAGTGCCCCCTTTTTGGTAAGGTATACCAGCAATTTCAAAACCCAATTCTAATCCATTTAAAGTACCCATCAACATCAAATCATTGAAATCACCAAGATGGCCTATTCTAAAAATCTTTCCTGCAAGTTTTGATAGTCCAGCACCGAGAGACATATTAAAATTTTCTAAAATTATTTTTCGAAGATTATCTGCATTATGATTTTCTGGTAATATAACAGCTGTTAAAACATTTGAAAAATCTTTTTCTTCTTTACATACATTCTCAAAACCCCAAGCTTGGACAGCAGCCCTTGTTGCTAGTGCATGTTTTTCATGTCTCTTAAAAACATTATCAAGTCCCTCTTCGTGAAGCATATTAATTGCTTCTTTTAATCCGTATAATAAATTAGTTGCAGGTGTATACGGGAAAGAACCTGATTTATTAGCATCAATATGTTCTTCCCAATCCCAATATGATCTTCGCATGCCTGAAGTTTTAGATATTCTTAGTGCCTTATCTGATATTGCATTAAAAGATAACCCAGGTGGTAACATAAGCCCTTTTTGAGATCCAGAAACTGTTATATCAACACCCCATTCATCATGTTTATACTCCATGGATGCTAAACCTGAAATAGTATCAACCATTAGCAATGCGTTATGATTAGCCGAATTCATAGCTTTCCTTACTTCTTCAATCCTAGAAGTACAACCAGTTGATGTCTCATTATGAACTACACACACCGCTTTAATTTCATTTTTAGTATCCTTTTGCAATCTATCTAAAAGTTCTTCTGGTACAACACCCCTTCTCCAATCTGTCTCCAAAAACTCAGTTCTAATTCCAAGTCTTAATGCCATTTTATTCCATAAAGATGCAAAATGTCCTGTTTCAACCATAAGAACTAATTCATTTTCTCTAATTGTATTAACGAGTGCGGCTTCCCATGCACCAGTTCCTGAAGCAGGATAGATAATTACATTAGATTTAGTTTTAAAAATTGTCTTAATTCCTTCAAGACAATCATTAGCTAAATCAGAAAACTCTGGTCCTCTATGATCTATAGTAGGATAATCCATTGCACGCAAAATTCTGTCTGGAACATTAGAAGGACCTGGTAACTGAAGAAAATGTTTTCCTGGCATATATTTTTTACTCATTAATAAATCCTAATTAAAATTATCTTTATTTGAATATATTGAGAATATGTTTTATTACTTATACACTTAATTACATTAATTTCTATTTTATTTCTCATTGAAGGTTATTTTAATGCCAGATGGCCATATCGATCAATTACTTAACACTTTAGAAAGAAAAACTTCTGCCGAAGTTTACTATGATAACTTTAATAAAGGAAGATATGCTACTGATGCATCCATATATCAAATGATGCCTTATGGGGTTTTAATACCTAAATCAAATACAGATCTAGTTGAAACGATAAATTATGCCAGAGAAAGCAAGGTTCCTCTACTGGCACGTGGTGGTGGTACCTCTCAATGTGGTCAAACAGTTAATAATGCAATAGTGATCGACAATTCAAAATATCTTAACAAAGTTTTGGAATTTGACAAAGAAAGCATGACGTGTGTTGTTCAGCCTGGAATTGTGTTAGATGAGCTTAATCGGTTTTTAAAACCATATGGTTTGTGGTTTCCAGTTGATGTTTCAACCTCAAGTAGAGCAACAATTGGTGGCATGACGGGTAATAACAGTTGCGGTGGTAGATCAATTAGATATGGAATGATGCGAGATAACGTTATTAATATTGAAGGTATTTTATTTGACGGATCATCTTACAACTTTGGAAAAATAGAAAATAATAGTCTTCCGTTTAGTGACGGTGTAGCACCTGAAATTATTAAAAACCTTCTAAAACTAGCAAATGATAATAAAAAAGAAATTTTAAATAAATTTCCTAACGTCCTTAGAAGAGTTGGTGGTTACAATATTGATGCATTACTACCTGACGCTATGGCTAGCAGACCCCATGGCAAAGTTGGTGACGGAATTAATTTGTCTCATTTGTTAGTTGGATCCGAAGGAACACTTGCTTATTCGTCTGCAATTACGCTTAAATTGTCTCCTCTTCCTTCAAAAAAGATAATGGGGGTATGTCATTTTCCATCCTTTTACGAAGCAATGGATGCTGCTCAACATATAGTTACATTAAATCCGGTTGCAATTGAGTTAGTAGATGACACAATGATTAGTCTAGCTCACAGAATTGATATGTTCAAACCTACGGTAGAAGCTGTTGTAAATGGTAATCCAAAATCTCTACTTTTAGTCGAATTTGCAGAGGAACAAATGGATGAAAATCATCAGAGATTAAAAAAACTCCATCAGTTAATGGGTGACCTTGGATATTCTTGGGATAAAACCAAGAAAATTGGAGGTGTTATTGATGTTATTGATGACAAACTTCAATCTAAAGTTAGTGAAATGAGAAAATCTGGTTTGAATATTATGATGTCCATGAAAGACGATGCGAAACCAGTTTCATTTATTGAGGATTGTGCAGTTCAATTAAAAGATTTAGCAGAATATACCGATGGATTAAACAAGATTTTTGATAAATACAACGTTAAAGGTACTTGGTATGCTCACGCTTCAGTTGGTTGCTTACACGTCAGACCAGTTTTAAATATGAAAATCCAAGATGACATTAAAAAAATGAGAAATATTGCTAATGAAACAAGTGCCTTAGTAAAAAAATTTAATGGTTCATATTCAGGTGAGCACGGTGATGGTATTGCCCGTTCTGAATTTAATGAGGTAATGTTTGGAAAGAAAATGATAAGAATTTTTAAATTCATTAAAAATTCATTTGATCCACTCAATATTTTTAATCCAGGAAAAATTGTAGATGCTCCACAATTAGATAGCAGAAATCTTTTCAGATATGCACCTTCTTATAACGCTAAAAATATTAATACTATTTTAGATTGGTCAGATTGGACAGGAGCCAGTGGTGGTTTTCAAGGCGCCATTGAAATGTGCAACAATAATGGCTCGTGTAGAAAATTAGACGGTGGTGTAATGTGTCCATCTTTTAGAGTAACTAAAGATGAAAAAGACTCTACAAGAGGAAGAGCTAATTCTCTAAGATTAGCACTCTCAGGACAACTTGGAAAAGATGCTTTAATTAGTGAAAAAATGCATGATACTATGAAACTTTGTGTTTCTTGCAAGGCATGCAAACGTGAATGCCCAACGGGGGTTGATATGTCAAAGATGAAAATTGAAATATCATACCTAAGAGCAAATAAGTTTGGTTTAGATTTAAGAAGTAAACTTGTAGCATTTTTACCTTACTATGCTCCAATAGCTTCAAAGTTAGCTTTGATTTTGAACCTAAGAGATAAGTTGCCTGGATTAGCGAAACTTAGTGAAATATTTCTTGGGTTTACGTCAAAGAGGCCTCTTCCAAGATGGAGAAGAGATTATTTTAAAAATAATGAATTACCAAATAATTTAAATAAAATTAAAAATTCTATTCCTGTTATTTTGTTTGTTGATACCTTTAATCGATATTACGAACCAGAAAATGTTAGGTCAGCCATAAATGTTTTAAAAAAAGCCGGATATTATCCATTTATTCCAACATTATCAAATTCAAGTAAAATTTTATGCTGCGGTAGAACGTATCTCAGCAACGGTTTAATGGATAATGCAAAAAAAGAAATGTTAGATATTTTAGATGCTTTCAGGCCATTCATAAAGCAAGGAATTTCTGTTGTTGGATTGGAACCATCATGCATACTTTCTTTTAGAGATGAAATTCCAAATTTGATTAAAACTGAAGAGACAGAATACTTAAAAAATAATTCTTATACATTTGAAGAATTACTAGTAAAGAAAAGTAAAAAAATAAAATTTAGAAGCATAAACAAAAAAGTTTTACTACACGGTCATTGTCATCAAAAGGCTTTTGATGCGGTAAAACCTATTGAAAATTTATTAAATAAAATTGAAGGTTTAGAAGTAGAAAATATTCAGACGAGTTGTTGTGGCATGGCTGGCTCGTTTGGTTATGGAAAAGATACTTATGAAATATCAATGAAAATGGCTAATGAAAGACTCTTTCCAACAATTGAAAACAATTCTAATGAGGTCATTGTCATAGCTGATGGAACTTCATGTAGGTGTCAGATTAAAGACGGACTTAATAGAAAAGCAATTCATCTAGCAAAATTTCTTGATGAAAATATAATTTACTAAAAACAATTTAAGATCTAATCTATTGTTTTAAGAGGTAGATATGCCGAGCAAAACTAAAAAACCAACGTCATTTCATTGGGGTAGTTACTACGCTGAAATTGAAAATGAAAAGATTGTTGGCATGCGTCCTTATGAAAATGATAAAGACCCATCAAAGATTGCTAATGGTATAATAAACTGCGTTGATGATGAATTACGAATAAGAGTTCCTCATGTTCGAAAAGGTTACTTGAGAGAAATCCGTAAAGAACTAGCAAACAGTAAAATGGCATTGACCGGGAAACGAAGTAGGGAAAAAAGAGGTTCAGATAATTTTGTCTCTGTTAGTTGGGAAGAAGCAATTGATATTGTTGCTTTTGAGCTAAATAGAGTTAAAAAAAAATATAAGAATAAAGCGTTCTTTGCTGGCTCATACGGTTGGGGTTCTGCTGGAAGGTTTCATCATGTCCAAAGTCAACTTCATAGATTTTTTAACTGTTATGGTGGATATACTAAGTCTGTAAACACATATTCTTATGCAGCTAGTGAAACAATCATGCCTCATGTAATTGGAATGAATTACAGGCAATTCCTTGATACTCATACCGATTGGAACAATATCAAAGATCATTCTAAATTAATTGTAATGTTTGGTGGTTTACCTCTAAAAAATGCACAAGTAAACTCTGGTGGAGTTGGAAAACATACAACTAAAGAATATATAAAAAAATGTACACAGAAGGGTATAAAATTCATTAATATCAGCCCAATGGAAATGGAAGCTGATATAATAAGTAAAGCTGAATGGGTTAAAATAAGACCAGGTACTGATACAGCATTGATGCTTGGTATTGCATTTATTTTAGAAACAGAAAGCCTTGCCGATAGAGAATTTCTTAATAAATATTGTGTTGGATACGAAAAATTTCTTCAATATCTGAAAGGTATAACTGATGGTAAAGCCAAAACACCCTTTTGGGCGTCAAAAATAACAGGTATTCCAAGTAATACAATATATAATTTAGCAAAACAAATGTCTTCAAACAGAACAATGATTACTGGAGCATGGGCATTGCAACGTCAGCAGTATGGAGAACAACCACACTGGATGATAACTGTTCTTGCCTGTATGCTAGGGCAAATAGGTCTTCCAGGTGGAGGTTTTGGGTTAGGATATAGTGCTGAAAACGGTATTGGAAATCCAGTTCAACATTTTAAATGGCCTTCTCTAGAACAATTTAAAAATCCTATTTCTGAATTTATTCCTGTTGCTCGAATTTCCGATATGCTATTACAACCAGGGAAAGTTTTTTCTTACAATGGGAACGAAATTAAATACCCTGATATAAAATTAGTATATTGGGCAGGTGGTAATCCGTTTCATCATCAAATGAATTTAAAAAAGCTCGTCAAAGCTTTTAAACAACCAGACACTATAATTGTAAATGAAATTTGGTGGAATAGTCTTGCACGACACTCAGACATAATATTACCAGCAACAACTTCTTTAGAAAGAAATGATATTAGTATCAAACATTGGGATCAAACAATTTCACCAATGTATAAAGCAATTGAACCCATAGGCGAGTCAAAATCAGACTATGAAATTTTTTCTGAAATTTCTTCAAAATTAAATTTCAAAGACAAATTTACTGAAGGTAAGGATGAAGATAAATGGTTGAAATTTATTTGGGAAGAGGCAAAAAATAAAGCAAAAGAAGAGGGAATTACTTTACCTGAATTTGAAAAATTTTGGAAAAATGGCTTTCAAGAAGTCTTATCCCCTAAAAAACAAACTATTTTGTTAGAAGAGTTTAGAATGGATCCAGAAAATCATCCCATTTCTACACCCTCAGGAAAAATAGAAATTTTTTCTGAAACAATAGATAGCTTTAACTATAAGGACTGTCCTGGTCATCCCACTTGGTTGGAACAGGAAGAGTGGTTAGGTTCAAATTTAACAAAACAATTCCCACTTCAACTTATATCAGGACAACCTCATAATAGACTGCACAGTCAACTTGATAATGGTTCTCAGAGCCAAAATGAAAAAATACAAGGAAGAGAACCAATAAAAATTCATCCTCAAGATGCTCAAACAAGAAAATTGAAAAATGGTGACATTGTTGAAGTCTTTAACAAAAGAGGTAAATGCCTTGCAGGAGTTATTATCAGTGAAGAAGTCATGAAAGGTGTGGTTTTTCTTCCCGTAGGCGCTTGGTATGACCCTACTGACGACGGTGCATACTGTATACATGGGAATCCAAATGTTTTGACAGAAGATATTGGTACATCCTCCCTAGCTCAAGGACCATCTGCTCATTCTACCTTAGTTGAAATTAAAAAATATACTAAAGAATTACCAGAAATTAGTGTTTTTGATAAACCTAACATTGTGAATAAATAGAGAACTTAAATTTGAGCATTGAAATTTGTATAATTAATCCCCTTTCATCTGCCATATCGAACGAAAAAATTAAGTATTGTGCTTTAAAAGTGATTAGCAAAGATTGTAGTTTATTGATTAACAAAAAAAACTCTCAAGAAGATTATTTTGACCTACACAGTGAATCAATAAATGTTTCAAAATTGCTTAAAGTAGTTGAGAAAAATAATTCTTCGGACGCTTTCATTATTGTTTCTTTTGAAGATATTGGCGTCGATACTATTAGAAAAATTACTTCTAAACCAATCATTGGTCTGGGTGAAGCTTCTTTTTATACTGCAAATATGATTGCAAATAAGTTTTCAATAATTACAAATTTATCTCATTCACATGAAGCTCTAAAAAATAACTTAATAAAATATGACATGGATCATAAATGTGTATCCATAAAGTCAATTGAAGTTCCGGTTTTAGATATGGAAACAATGTCAAAATCTAACCTAATTAAATTAGACAACGAAATTCAGAGAACAATAACAGAAGATAATCCAGAGGCTATAATTATAACTAGCCCAAGTATTTATAATTTATCAAAAAATTTAAGTAAAAAGTTCAACATACAAATTATCGAAGGTATAACAGCTGCTACATCTTTGATGGAAAATTTTGCTAAATTAGATTTACAAATAAAAAAAATTGCTCCTAAACCTAGTAGGAATTTTGGAATACCAATTTAAACTAATTATAAAAATTCATTTTCTAAATCTTTGTCTAATAAAGACTGTTCTCTTTCAGAGTAATCTCCTAGACCAGCACCACCAGGTGTGTATATCTGAAGGATATCACCTGCTTTAATAAGTTGTGTACCCTTACCATTTAGCTTTCCCTTGCCTTTTATTAAGACTTGTCCAGGTTTGCCATTGCTTCCATTCAAACGTCCTCTGGCAGGAAATTTAATTCTATCAAAAGATGCTAAAAGATCCATATCCTCATCTATTGCTGATTTAATTTCTATTACTTGACCTAAGCCACCGTTAAACTTTCCCTTACCACAACTACCTGGATTATATTCTTTTTTTAGAAATAATAATGGAGCAACTGCTTCATTAATTTCAACTGGAGTTCCTTTTACACCTGAAGGGTAGGCAGTTGCAGATAATCCATCCTTGTTTGGTCTTGCTCCTGTTCCACCATTAACAACAGCAGTTACTGCAAATAATGAGTTGTTGTTAGCTCCCCTATCAGTCTTTCCACGAAATGTAATGTTCCATAAACAGGAAGCTCCTTCTGCAGGAACTTTTTCCGGTATGGCTTTTTCTAAACAACCAAAAACTACGTCCGGAAGCATTTGACCAATAATATGTCTTGCGCATACTGCAGCAGGATATGGCGCATTTAAAATCGAACCTAATGGCGCATCAATTTCAAAAGGTTTGAGAGAACCTGCATTGTTTGGAACTTCTGCGCTTACAAGACAACTCAATCCAAAACAAGTGTAAGCCTTAGTATATGATAATGGTACATTAATTCCAAATTTTGATTTATCAGAAGTACCTGTATAATCTACTGTTATTGAATTATCTGAAACTGTTAGTTTAGCTTCTAATTTAATATCCTTTTCAAATCCATCTATCATCATAAAATTTTTATATTCACCGTTTGGGATTTTCTTAATTTCATTTTCTACAGCAGATAATGACTTATCATATATAAAATCAGATAATTTTTTTAAATCATCGATTTCAAATTCTTTCATCATTTCAACTAATCTAGTGCAACCTATATCATTACATGCAGCTAATGAATAGACATCACCTTCTGTTTCTACAGGTTGTCTTGTGTTTTGGCTAACTAGTTTTAACAAAGTTTTATTCATTACACCTTTGTCAGCTAATTTCAACATAGGTATATAAAGGCCTTCCATGTGAATATCAGTAGCATCGGGACCTACTCCTAATCCTCCGATATCTGTCAAATGAGATGTACAAGAAAAAAGGCCAACTATTTTGTTGTCTTTGAAACAAGGGGTTGTTAGTACAAAATCGTTCAAATGCCCAGTACCCATCCATGGATCATTTGTAATAAATATGTCTCCTTCATTCATTGTGTTTAGTGGAAAATGATCGATAAAATGCTTTACTGACTCTGCCATAGAATTAACATGACCAGGAGTACCCGTAACAGCTTGAGCCATCATTCTACCTTCTAAGTCAAATACTCCAGCAGAAATATCTCCACATTCACGAACAATTGGGCTAAATGCTGTCCTGACTAGTGTTTGACCTTGCTCTTCAACAACAGAAAGAAGTCTATTCCACATTACTTGATTTTGAATATTATTTTTTTCATCAATTAAATTATTCTTATTCATCATTTATATGTTCCATTTGCAAAAATTTATTACTTAAAACTTTTGTATTAAAATTATTAGAAACAACTATTGTAGTTTGGTCCTCTATAATTACACATTGACCCTGTATCATATCTCCAGGATTTAACATTGCCCTTTCATAATTTGGTATTTTAATTATTTCTCCGCTTTCATAATCACAGATGTCAATTAGAGTATCTTCTTTTATGTTATTATAAGCATTTAGTTCTATATATTCACTGGAGGTCTCATCTATAATAGATAATGACAAAGACCATGTTAAAATTTCTATGTCAGCGTTTGGCAATATTCGAGAATATAGTTTTTGGTAATTTGTTTCAAAAGAGTCTTTAATTTTATTTTCATCTTTAGTTGACAATAATTCATTATCTATAGGCACTTTGATTTCGTGCCCTTGTCCAGCATATCGCATAAATGCAAAACGCTCTTCGATATATTCTGTTTTTTCAGAGTTGTTTTGTATAATTTTTTTTGCTTCATCCCTCATGGAACTTAGTAAATTATTAACTTTTTCAAAATTGAACTTATTTAATAGCATTCTAAGACTTTTAACTACTTCATATCCAACAGGTGCTTTCAAAAACCCGACTGCTGAACCTACACTTGCATTTGTCGGAATAATAATTTTTTTTACTCTTAATTTTTCTG
>CACMYY010000018.1 GCA_902618025.1 uncultured SAR116 cluster alpha proteobacterium | reverse complement strand
TTCAAGGTGCAATTGAAGAAGGTATACCCTTGAATAAAGATTATAATGGAGAACTTCAAGAAGGTGTGTCATATATCCAAAGAACAACAAAAGGAAGATTTAGGGTGAGTGCAGCAAGAGCTTTCCTAAATCCAATAAAATCTAGAAAAAATTTGGATATAATTACAAATGCATTTGTAACAAAATTAACCATCAAAAATAAAACAGTTAATGGAGTTGAATTATTAAAAGGAGGTAAAAAAGGAAAAAAAATTTCATTTAGTGCAAATAAAGAAGTCATTTTATCTTCTGGCGTGATCAAATCTCCCCATATTTTACAACTTTCAGGAGTTGGCTCTGGAAAGCATTTACAGAAATTAGGCATTGATGTAATACATGATTTAAAAGGAGTAGGTATGAACTTACGAGATCATTTTGCTCCTAGAATGACTGCTAGAGCTAAAAATGTTGAAACTATAAATGAAAGATCAAGAGGTTTTAAACTTTTAAAAGAAATTGGGAAATACATTATAGGTAAACAGTCTATTGTAAATTTAAGTCCAACTCTAGTTTATTGTTTTTGGCATTCAGATGAAACAATTAGGAATCACGATTTACAATTAACATTTACACCTGGATCTTACAAAGAAGGTGTTCAATCAGCTTTAGATGATGAACCTGGTTTTACCGTTGCAGCTTGGCAACAAAGACCAGAGTCTCTTGGTTGGGTTAAAGCAAAGAATAGTGATCCATTTGAAGCACCAGAAATTCAGCCAAATTATCTAGATGCTGAAGAAGATAGAAGAGTTGTAGTTGAGGGTTTAAAATTGTCAAGACGATTGATGCACTCAAAAGCTCTTTCAAAATATTTTAATTATGAAGTTTATCCTGGTTTAGAAGCACAATCTGACGAAGAATTACTCCAAATTGCAAGAGAAAGAGGAACCACTACATACCACCAAATGGGAACATGTAGAATGGGTCCAAAAACTGACCCAACAGCAGTCGTTGATAGCAATCTGAAAGTTTATGGTTTAAACAACTTAAGAGTCATAGATGCTTCAATTATGCCAACAATGTTATCAGCAAATTTACATTCTGGTACTACCATGATTGGTGAAAAAGGGTCTGATTTAGTACTTGGTAAAACACCATTAGAAAAAATAGATTTACAATATTAATGTTAAATATTTTAAGGTAAAATTTTGGAAAGTTATAAAAATTATACTCCACCTAAGGTATGGATAAACAATAAAGAAAATGGTGGAAAGTTTGCAAATATAAATAGAGAAACTTCTGGCTCTACACATGAAAAGACGCTTCCTGTTGGGAAGCATCCATTTCAATTATACTCTCAAGGCACACCAAACGGAGTTAAAATTACAATAATGCTTGAAGAATTACTTGATTTAGGTATTCGTGAAGCAGAATATGACGCATGGTTAATAAGAATTAGTAATGGTGATCAGTTTAGCTCTGGTTTTGTAGAAATTAATCCAAATTCTAAAATACCTAGTCTTTTAGATAAATCTAGAGATCAGCCTGTAAGGATTTTTGAATCTGGATCAATTTTATTATATTTAGCTGAAAAATTTGATATTTTTATCCCTAAAAAGTTCGAAGATAGAACAGAATGTCTTAACTGGTTGTTTTGGCAAATGGCAAGCGCGCCCTATTTAGGAGGTGGGTTTGGCCATTTTTATGCTTATGCTCCAGAAAAATATGAATATCCAATTAATCGATTTGCTATGGAAGTTAAAAGACAACTAGATGTTTTAGATAAATTATTATCTAATAAAAATTTTATTTGTTGTGAAGAATATACCATAGCTGATATAGCCATTTGGCCATGGTATGGAGCCTTGGTATTAGGAAGATTATATGACTCAGAAGAATTTTTGGATGTTAAAAAATATGGAAATGTATTGAAGTGGGCAAGAAAAATTAACGAGAGA
Source organism: uncultured SAR116 cluster alpha proteobacterium (assembly GCA_902618025.1). Lineage (GTDB taxonomy): Bacteria > Pseudomonadota > Alphaproteobacteria > Puniceispirillales > Marisalimonadaceae > Marisalimonas. The sequence continues at coordinate 23,341 of CACMYY010000018.1, read as the reverse complement.
AAAGCTGTTAAGAGGGGGATTATGGTAAATAAGATTAAAGGGAAGTTATCATCTCAACTTCACGAACGACATAACTCTTCTGACTTTATTCATAATACCCAAGATAAGTTAGAAAAATCGTCTTAAAATTATTTATAATTCCTCAATTCCTAGGTCTGCAATATATCTTCGATGCCATGTAGGACTAATAGTTAATTCATTTATACATACATGCTTGGGCGTTTGACAAAGAAATACTATAGTTTGACCTAAATCATCTGGTTGAAGCATTTTATTTTTTTGTTCTATAGAGAGCTTTTTGGGACGTTTGTCTAATATAGCTGTAGCAACCTCTCCCGGGCACAATGCAGTAGCCCTAATGCCAAGATTACAATATTTCATATTGATAGTTTCTGTCATAGCATTTAAAGCATGTTTCGAAGAAGTATAAGATACACCTGATAGTAAACTTACATGATTTCCTGACCATGACGATACGTTAATAATTAATCCATCTCTCTTTTCTTTCATAAGAGGTATGACTGCTTTACAGCAGTAAAATAAACCATTAATATTTGTTTGTATTACTTGATCCCATTCATTCTCATCTATATTGTCCCAGTCTCTTTTTAAAATATTTATTCCTGCACAATTTACTAAAATATCTACATGTCCAATTTCTTTTTTTATTTCGTAAATAATATCTTTAACATCTGATTTTTTAGAAACATCTACGGGTTTAACAATAGTGTTAGTTTTACATCTCTCTTGAGTATCTTGTAGAGAGTTTTTATTTCTACCTGATAAAATTACTTTCATACCAAGTTTAGACAATTTTATGGCAGCGTCACGTCCAATTCCTGATCCTGCACCAGTAATCCAGGCTACTTTATTTTCTAAATTTCTTATCATTAATATTTATTTTTGTTTTTTTAATTATATACTTATTGTGCAGTTAAGCCTCCATCTACAACAAGGCTTGATCCTGTCATAAAACTTGAGTAATCAGAGGATAGAAATAAAATTGTTTTAGCAACTTCATCAGCTGTTCCAAGACGACCAATAGGTGTTTGATTTATGCCAGCTGAAATAGACTCTTCTGTAGTCATCTCTGGGTTTTGACTAATTCTTGCTTTATATACTTGTGTTCCCATGTCAGTTTCTATAATACCTGGATGGACTTGATTAATTCTGATTGGAAATTTATTTTTTCCAAAATATATTGCCATTGATTTTGTGAAAGTAGTTATACCACCTTTTGTCATTGAATATAATGGGTCAAGTTGAGAACCAACAAGACCAGCTACAGAACTAAGATTAATTATAGTACTTCCAAATTTTGTTTTTTTCCCTGCCTCAGTCAAAAAGGGTACTAAATATTTAATACCAAGAAATACACCAGTTAAATTAATAGATATAAGTCTCTGATATTCTTCTAGAGATATATTATCAATATCTTTACCAATCCAAATACCCGCATTATTTACTAAAATATCAATAAGAATTTTCTTATTTTTTAATAAATTAGAAAATTCAATCCATGAATTTTCGTCTGCAACATCTATTTGATAAAAACTAACCTCAACATTTAATTTAGCAATTTCTTTTTCAGTTTCTTCTCCATCGTCTTTATTGTTATCTAATATATGTATATTCGATCCAGCATTAGCTAAGGCTAGACAAACGCTTTTACCAATGCCTTTAGCACCACCTGTAACTATAGCGTTTTTACCTCTTAAATTTTTCAATTTAATTCCTTTATAAAAATATTAATTTTAAAACAACAAATTTCTTAATTTATATTAGTAAGTTTATATAATTTAAAAAAGTTTGTAATCTTATTTTATTTTTTATAATTAACTATAAATATAATTTGTTTTATTATCAAATATACGCATTAATAATATATGTTTATTATATAATTTGTTTGTTAAACTTTGAGTGTGTTTCATGAGTTCTCATAAATTAGAAGTATTTACTGATTATGTCTGTCCTTGGTGCTATCTTGGAGATTCAAGAGTTAAAAAATTAAAAAAAATATTTAATATAGATATACAAATAATTCATTTTCCTTTACACCCTGATACCCCAGAAGAAGGTAAATCTTTATTAGATCTTTTTGGTACCAATCAAGAAGATATTGATAAAAAAAATCAAAATATGAAAATTTTGATGTCCAATGAAAGTCTTCCTTATAGCAACAGAACTCATACTTTTAACAGTAGATTAGCGCAAGAAATAGGCTCGTGGGCTCAATCTTTAGACATTAAAACATCAATTCATGATAATTTCTTTGATGCTTATTTTGTTAAGGGATTAAATATTGGTTTAAAAAGCGTAATATTGGAAATTGTCGCAAAATCAGGATTAGATGAAAATGAGGCTAATGATATAATAAAAAATCGAACATTTAAAAGTTCAGTTGACAAAGATTGGGAAAAATCCAGAACATACGGTGTTACTGGAGTTCCTACTTATGTATATAATAATCACAGTATTGTTGGTGCCCAGCCGATTAAAAATCTAATTGAATTTTTAAATCATTTTGGTGTTTCCAAATTATAAATGTGATTTAAATATGAAAAAAAAAAGCATTTTATTTATTCATCATTCTCCATCTGAAAATACCAAAAAATTATCTACACTTGTAGAAAAAAAGGTTGATACTATAACCTCAGATTTAAATTTGAAAACGCTAAATATGATCGAGGCAAATACATCTTCTTTTAAAGAAATTGACGGTTTAATAATTGGAACTACTGAAAATTTTGGATACATGTCAGGTTTAACAAAAGATTTTTTTGATCGATGTTATGATGGGTTAAAAGACAAAACAGAAGGACTTCCAATTATTTATTATGTTAGAGCAGGATTGGATGGTGAAGGTTGCAAAGTTGCATTAAATAAAATTTTAATTGGTTTACGATGGAGACAAGTTTTACCACCTCTAATACTTAAGGGTTCTTGGAAAAAAGATTATTTGAAACAATTAGAGAAATTTGTTTTAACTTTTACCAGTGGTATCGAATTAGGCATTTATTAATTATGTGGAAATGTTGGAATGTTTTTTAATCCATTCAAAAGAGCATTTTGAAAATTTATCATTGCTTTGTTTGAGCTAGAATTTGAATCAGCTAATCCATCCAAAAAACTTCTTACATCTTTTTCTAAAATTCCAATTGTATTATCTGTGTCATAGTTTTCTTTAGCCCAATCTATATTTTCTAAATTTTCACTAAACCAAGTTTGACCAGATGAACTATTTAAAATTTTTAGCAATTGATTAGTTGTAATATTTAAATTTTTGGCCTCAGATAAGACATGTCTTACTGCTACAACTGAACAAGATGCTACAAAATTATTTAAAACTTTAACAGACATCCCGGAACCAAATTCTCCAATATGATAAATTTTATCACCTAATATATTTAAAATAGGTAAAATTTTTTCAAACTCATTTACCTTAGATCCAACCATAAAAGTTAGTGATGCATCTTTTGCTTTCATTGGAGCTCCTGACATTGGCGCTTCTATCATTGTAATATTATCAGGCGATTGAAGAAAAAATTTTTTTAAAAAGGCCGGAGATAATGTTGAACATATTATAAATGTTTTAGGAGAATTTAATTTAAAAAGCCCATTATGGCCTTCACAAAGTTCTATTGTCTGATCTATATCTCTAACTGCACTTAAAATAATGTCTGATTTGTCAAAAAACTCTGTTTTTGATGAGATAAATTTATTTTTTAAAGTAGGAAAATTATCTTTTGATCTTATATCATACCCAAAAGCTCTGATTTTATTTCTCAATAGAACTTCCAACATAGGTAGTCCCATAGTTCCACACCCTGCAATTCCAATATTTAATTTTAGAATTTCGTTCATATTTATCCTCAATTATTTGCTATAGTTAACTTGTTTTAGATCATAATTTTCAATATATTAAACAAAATTTTATTTATAATCACAAAAAGAAATCAATATGAATGTCAATGTAAACAAACTAAAATCTTGGATCGGTAATAAAGAGATTATATTTGACGAAGTAACAAAATCGTTGGAGACCAGGTTTAGGGCAACGCTTGACATTGATCCTGGTAATCCTGAAAATGGTGAAATAGCCTCATCTGGCCTTCATTGGGCACTAGGACCAGCTGTGGTTAAATCCTCTCTACTTGGAAAAGATTCTCATCCAAAAAAGGGAGGTTTTTTACCTCCTGTCCCCCTTCCAAGAAGAATGTGGGCTGGATGTCGAACACATTTTTTTCATTCTTTAAAAATAGGGGACCAAGTGAAAAAAATATCTAGGTTGATGGATATAAATTTAAAAAATGGTAAGTCTGGTATGTTATGTTTTGTAACAGCAAAATATCAGTTTTTTGTAAAAGATAAGCTAATGATCGAAGAAGAGCATGATCTTGTTTATAGAGATATAGAAAAAACAAAAAACAATGTGATTATTAAAAATGATTTACCATTTGAAAAGTCAGATTATGAAGAAAAAATTTTTACACATCCTACAATGTTGTTCAGATATTCAGCAATTACATTCAATGGTCATAGAATTCATTATGATTACCCTTATTCGACTGAAAAAGAGGGATATAAAGATTTAGTATTTCATGGGCCACTTCAAGCAACTCTTATGTTGAGAGCTGCAGAAAAATATAAAAAAGCAAAAGCACATTTTTTCTCACATAGAGGCGTTGCACCTGTATATGCAAATGACAATTTATTTATCAACATTGAAAATAATGAAAATGGTAATCTGAATTGCTTTACAAGTACAAAAGATGCAGGCATTACAATGAAGGGTGAGGCAAAGTTTTAAATAATTTTTTTTCTGGAGATTATATGTCAGATTTTGATTATGACCTTATTGTAATTGGTGCTGGTTCAGGCGGGACTAGAACTGCTAGAATTTCAGCATCTTATGGAGCAAAAACTCTTGTTATTGAAGGAGATAGAGCAGGTGGCACTTGTGTTTTAAGAGGCTGTGTACCAAAAAAATTACTAGTATATGCATCTCAATTTTCAGAACAAGTATCAGATGCAGAAGGTTTTGGTTGGCAAATTGATAACTTTAATAGCAACTGGAATGAATTAATTATAAAAAAGAACAAAGAATTAGATAGACTTCACGAAATTTATGTAAAATTAATTAAAAATTCTGGTTGTGAACTGATTACTGGTTGGGGCAAGATCATTGGACCTAATAGTGTTTCAATTACAAAAAGTAATAATGAGATTATTGAGTTATCATCAAAAAAAATAATGATTGCAGTAGGAGGTGAAGCTTCTTTTCCAACTTTTGATGGCAATCATTTTATGATTAATTCAGATAAAGCTTTAGATTTAAGTGAACTTCCTAAATCGATTGTTATATATGGTTCTGGTTATATAGCTGTTGAGTTTGCGGGCATATTTAACGGTTTTGGAGTTGATACTCATCTTGTGTTCAGGGCTGATATGGCTTTAAGAGGCTTTGATAAAGATATAAGACAGTTTTTGATGACATCTATGAAGCAAAAGGGAATAACAATTCATAATGCAGTTACAATCTCAAAAATTGAAAAGAATAACATAAACTATAGTGTTAAATTATCAAACGGAAAGAAAATTGAAGTTGAAACTGTTATGGGTGCAACTGGCAGATTGCCAAACGTGTTAAATCTTGGATTAAATGAGGTTGGTGTAAAAACAGGAAGTCGTGGTGAAATAATAGTAAATAAGCATAGCCAAACAAATATTAAATCGATATTTGCAATTGGTGATGTAACAGACAAAATTACATTGACTCCTGTAGCTATTGCAGAAGGACATAGTTTTGCAGATAGAGAATTTGGGGGATTGAAAAGATTCATTTCTTATGAAAATGTTCCTAGTGCTGTATTTAGTCAACCATCCATTGCAGTTGTGGGTATAAGTTTTGATGAAGCTGTAAAGAATGGTATAAATGCAAGAGAGTATAAAAGTGAATTCAGAGCTTTAAAAAATACAATATCTGGAAATCTTGAAAGAACTCTGATGAAACTAGTTGTTAACGAAAAAACTCAAAAAGTTATTGGAGCTCATATGATTGGGCCAGATTCTGCAGAAATAATTCAAGGAATTGCAATAGCAATTAAAGCAGGAGCATTGAAGTCTGATTTTGACAATACTATAGGCATCCATCCCTCGTCTGCTGAAGAGTTTGTCACTATGAGATCTTAGTGATAAACTTAACTCATAATTTGAAGAAAAAGTTAAATTCTGTTATTTGAAGATTGTTAATAAAAATTTTATATTGATTTTGTTTTTAAAGGAAAAGTCATGATTGATTGGAAATTAGATAGCTGGAGAAAACTTCCTATTAAGCAAGTGCCCGAATATAATGACCTTGCTAAGGTAAATAGTGTGGAAAAGGAGTTATCTATTAGACCGCCTTTAGTTTTTGCTGAAGAAGCTAGAAGATTAAGAAAAAGGATGGCTGATGTAGCAGAGGGTAATGCTTTTTTATTACAAGGTGGAGATTGCGCTGAGTCTTTTGCTGAATATAATGCTAATAATATAAGAGATAGTTTTAGAGTATTGTTACAAATGGCTGTTGTTCTCACTTTTGGATCAGCCTTGCCTGTTGTTAAAATAGGAAGGTTAGCTGGCCAATACTCTAAGCCTAGATCATCTCCTTTTGAAGAAATAAACAATGTCTCTTTACCCAGTTACCGTGGTGACATGGTTAACGATATGGCATTTGATGAAAAGGCAAGAGAGCCTGACCCAGAACGTCTTCTACAAGTATATGATAAATCTGCTTCAACTTTAAATTTATTAAGAGCTTTTGCAAGTGGAGGTATGGCGGATTTAACAAAGTTGCACGAATGGAACTTAGAATTTGTTAGAGGTACTAAAGAGGCAGAAAAATATAGAGAGCTGGCAGCTCAGATAACTTCCTCTCTTGAGTTTATGAATGCATGTGGTATGACACCTGAAAATACTGCCCAACTTCGTGAAACTGAATTTTACACATCTCATGAGGGATTGTTACTTAATTATGAAGAAGCTCTTACTAGAAAAGATACTATCACAGAGGAGAAAGGTTGGTTTGCTACATCTGCTCATATGTTGTGGATTGGAGATAGAACAAGAAGTATTGATGAGGCTCATGTTGAATATATGAGGGGGATTGCGAATCCAATAGGGCTAAAATGTGGACCATCTACAGAACCTGATGATTTATTAAGATTAATTGAAAAGCTTAATCCACTAAATCAGGCAGGTCGATTAACTTTAATTGCAAGAATGGGTTCCTCTGAAATACAAAAAAAATTAAAACCATTAATATCAGCAGTTAAAAGGTCTGGATTGATTGTAGGTTGGTGTAGTGATCCAATGCATGGAAATACGGTCAAAGCCTCTTCGGGATTTAAAACTAGGAAGATGGATGACATTATGATGGAAGTTAAAGGTTTTTTTGAGATTCATAATGAAATGAACACGATACCAGGCGGAGTGCATTTTGAAATGACAGGTCAAAATGTAACAGAGTGTGTTGGCGGAGTGTATGAGGTAAATGAATCAAATTTAGCTGATAGATATCATACTCATTGCGATCCTAGACTAAATGCAACTCAATCTCTTGAGTTAGCATTTTTAGTAGCTGACTTGCTTACCGAAAATAGAAACAATCAAAAAAAACAAATTGCGGCAGTATCTTAAGGAAATGTCTTGAGCAATCAAAATAAAAAAAATAATATTAAAATTGTTAAAAAAAATAATTGGCCCCGAGATCTTAGGCCAAATCCAAGCCAGTTACCTTCGGTCACAGACACTTATTTTTTAAGAACAAAAGACATTATATCTTCATTTGGTGACACAGAAGTTACATATGCAATTTTCATGAGAAGGCCAGTTATCTCTGCATTAAATCCCGCTTTAGACTGGCTTCAAAATATTATAAAAGATAGAAAAGGAAGTGTTAATTTAAATCGATGTTTTGAGGAAGGATCGGATGTTGGGGCTGGTGAACCATTGGTTTATGTATCAGGATCATTTTTATTATTAGTTGATTTAGAAACTGCTTTACTTCAAAAAATTGGTGCTACTTGTGTTGCTGCTTACAATGCAAAAGCTATGGTAGAAAGTTTACCTGAAACATCTTTTTTAGCTATGGATGCAAGACATTGTGCAGGTGCTGATATGGCAGATTTAATGGCGTATGGAGCATTTGTGGGCTCTAAGAGGGTTAAGTCAGAAGGTGAAGCTAAAGGGTTTATAGGATGCGCTACTGACAAAACAGCACATTTGTTCGAAAACACAAAAGGTTTAGGTACTATGCCTCATGCTTTAATTGGTTATGCTGGATCAACATTAAAAGCAGCACAAATGTTTCATTCTACCTGGCCAGATGAACCTCTAACAGTTCTAATTGATTATTTTGGTAAAGAAATAACAGATGGTTTAATGGTTTGCAGATCATTCAAAAGTTTGGCAGATAAACACTCTTTGTCACTTAGAATAGACACTCATGGTGGAAGATATATTGAAGGACTTGATGTTGCTGGTTCATATGCAGTTTTAGAAAGAAATGCTCCTCAAGCTATTCGTGGCTATAGAACTGAACAAGAGCTTCGTTATTTAATTGGTACAGGAGTGTCTGCAGCTGCTGTGTGGCATTTGCGAGAAATACTTGATAATGCTGGTTTTGAAAAAGTTAAAATTGTTGCTTCAAGTGGATTTAGTCCAGAGAAATGCAAGGTTTTTTCACTTGCAAAAGTACCTGTTAATGTTATAGGAACAGGTTCGTATCTCCCTAGTCGTTGGTCAGAAACATATGCTACAGCGGATATAATTTCTTATGGTGGTAAGTCTCAAGTTAAACTTGGAAGGGAGTTTTTACTCAAGCGGTAATAATTCTAGTAAATGAGTCAATTGTTGAAAAATAAAATGAAAATAGCACTTGCCCAATTAAATCCCAAAGTAGGAGACGTTAAAGGAAATATTTCTAAACTTATTTCTATTAGAAATGATTTGAGTAAGGATGTAGATATTATTGTAGTTCCTGAATTATATGTTACAGGATATCCAATTGACGATTTAGTTCTAAGAAATGATTTCTTAGAGCTTGTAGAGAATGAAATTAGTGACTTAGCTAAATTAACTAGTGATGGTAAAGCTGCAATAATTCTTGGATCTCCAAGAAAAGATCAAGATAAAATTAGAAATTCCGTTTTTGTTTTGGATCAAGGAAAAATTCTGTCATTTAGGGATAAACATAACCTTCCAAATACTGGAGTATTTGATGAACAGCGAATTTTTACACCTGGTTCTTTGTCAGGCCCAGTTAAAATTAGAGAAACATTAGTTGGATTACCAATATGTGAAGATATTTGGAATGAAACAGTGGTAGATTGTCTGTCAGAAACAGGAGCTGAGATAATAATTTCAATTAATGCTTCTCCGTACACTACAAAAAAAATTGATCAAAGGATGTCTGTTGCAGTTTCAAGAGTTTTTGAGTCTAAATTACCTTTAATTTACCTTAACAGGGTAGGAGGGCAAGACGAATTAGTTTTTGATGGCTCATCTTTTTGTTTAAGTCATACTGGAGAATTGACAGTACAACTAAATGATTTCAAAGAAGAAATATTGATTATTGATTTATATAAACATAATAATAAATGGAATTTTCAAAAAAACATTAAAAACATCTCTTCTAATATTGAGGCATTGTACAAGTCTCTTGTTGTAAGCGTAAGAGATTATGTTCACAACAACGGTTTCCCAGGTGTTGTACTTGGGATGTCAGGTGGCATTGATTCAGCACTAGTAGCTGCAATAGCAACTGATGCTTTGGGACCAAATTTAGTAAAAGCAGTTATGATGCCTAGTCCTTATACTAGTAAAGAAAGCCTTGAAGATTCTGAAATGGCTTCATCTAATCTTGGAATTGATTACACATATTTAGATATCAAAGAAGGTATGAAAACAATTGATCAAATTTTATTAAATTTTAATGGCCCAAAGATACCACCAGGTATTACTGAAGAAAATATTCAATCTAGAATTAGAGGATTATTATTAATGGCAATATCAAATAAATATGGATCAATGGTATTAGCCACAGGAAATAAGTCAGAATATGCAGTTGGATATGCAACATTATATGGTGATATGTGTGGCGGGTTTGCGGTTATAAAAGATGTCTGGAAGAGTGATGTATTCAAATTATGTAAATGGAGAAATTTAAACAAACCAGTAGAATTTTTAGGACCTAAGGGAATTGTAATACCAGATAGAATAATTACTAAACCACCAAGTGCAGAATTAAGAGAAGATCAAAAAGATACAGATAGCTTACCAGAATATGATATCCTTGACGTTATTTTAAAAAAATTAGTTGAAGATGATCAGTCATTACATGAAATTGTAAGTGAAGGGTTTGATTTAAATGATGTAAAAAAAATCTCAATGTTGTTATCAAGATCAGAGTATAAAAGATTTCAGTCTGCACCTGGGCCAAAAGTTACTGAAAAAGCTTTTGGTAGAGATAGAAGGTATCCGCTAACCAGTGGTTTTAGGAATTGGAATTAAAATTTACTACATTTATTTTGAAATTTTTACCAACTAGGAAAATTAATGACTAAAGTTCGATTTGCACCAAGCCCAACGGGATATTTACATATTGGAAATTTTAGAACTGCACTAGTTAACTTTCTGTTTGCTAAGAGTAAAAACGGACACTTTATGCTTAGAATTGATGATACTGATTATGAAAGATCATCCAAAGAATATGAAGATGCTATTAGAGAGGATTTAACATGGATGAATATAAATTGGGATAGTATAGAAAGACAATCTTCTAGACTTTTATCTTATAAAGAAGCTTTAGAAATTTTATTAGAAAAAAAACGCGCATATCCATGTTTTGAGACTGCTGAAGAATTATCTTTAAAAAGAAAAAGCCAACTATCTTCTGGAAAACCACCTATTTATGATAGGTCTGCATTGAAATTATCAGACTCAGATATTACTGATTTGAAGTCTAAAGGAAAAAAACCGCATTATAGATTTTTCCTTAATCATGAAGTTGTAAACTGGAACGATCTCGTAAAGGGTGAGAGTAAATATAATATGTCTAATTTGTCAGATCCAGTTATATTAAGAGAAGATGGAAGGGTTATTTACACTTTAGCTTCAGTAGTAGACGATATCCAATTTGAAGTAACAGATATTTTAAGAGGTGAAGATCATATGACAAACTCAGCTGCTCAAATACAGTTATTTGAGGCATTAGGATCATTACCACCAAAAATGGGTCATTTGTCACTACTGACTGATAATACTGGAACAGGACTTTCAAAAAGACTTGGAAGTTTATCGCTTCGAGAATTAAGAAGTAGAGGATTTCAACCAATGGCAATTTCTTCTTTGTTAGCCAAAATTGGAACTTCAGATTCAATAGATATTTTTAGAGATATGAAACAAATTGTGAAAAGTTTTGATATTACAAAATTTGGAAATTCAAAGCCGAAATTTGATGAAACAGAGTTATCAACTTTGAATACTAAGTTTTTTCAACTTGTAGATTATACAGATATTAGTAATCAGTTAAATATATTAGATCTAAAAATTACTAACGAATTTTGGAACTTAATTAGAGGAAATATAAATAATTTAGATGATGTAAAGTTTTGGTGGAACATTGTTTATGGAGATATTAAAGAGGTTCCACATGATAAAGATTTTAAAAAATTAGCATTGCAAACACTTCCTAAAGATAGATTTGATAAAAATACTTGGTCGGTTTGGACAAACTCTCTTATGAAAGAAAGTGGTAAAAAAGGTAAAGAACTTTTCAAACCACTAAGATTATGCCTTACAGGTCAGAATAATGGACCAGAAATGGCAAATTTGGTCTTAATGATGGGGAAAGACAAAATTAAAGAAAGATTAAATAATAATAATTAAATTTTTTAAAAATAAATAAATCTCAAAATGACCCAATTAAAATTATATAATACACTTCAAAGGCAATTGTCAATTTTTCAGCCTATCGATCCAAAAAATGTAAGAATATATGCATGTGGACCCACTGTTTATGATTTTATACATATTGGTAATGCAAGACCTTTAGTTGTTTTTGATGTTTTAGTTAGATTACTTAGAATAATATATCCTAAAGTTACATACGTAAGAAACATAACGGATATTGATGACAAGATTAATGAAAGAGCAATTGAAAAAAAAATAAATATTTCAGAATTGACTAATGAAACGATAAAAATTTTTCATAAAGATGCTCATGCTTTAGGTAATATGAAACCTGATTTTGAACCAAAAGCAACTGACCATATACCTGAAATGATAGAAATGATAGAAACATTAATTTCAAATGGTTTTGCATATGTTTCATCAGGAAATGTTTTGTTTGCTGTTGAAAAATATAATAATTACGGTGCTTTATCAGGTAGATCACTTGATGAGATGATATCGGGATCAAGGGTTAAAGTTGCTGAATATAAAAAAAATCCTGGTGATTTTATTTTATGGAAACCATCTTCCGAAAAACTTCCTGGATGGGACAGTCCATGGGGTAGGGGGCGTCCAGGTTGGCATATAGAATGTTCAGCAATGAGTAAAAAGTATTTAGGAACACAATTTGATATACATGCTGGTGGATTAGACTTGATTTTTCCACACCATGAAAATGAAATCGCTCAGTCTTGCTGTGCCAATAAATCCGATAATATGGCCAATTACTGGTTGCATAATGGTTACGTTACTTCTGATGGCGAGAAAATGTCAAAATCATTAGGTAATTTTGCTACTGTAAATAATTTGTTGTTAAATTTTAGGGGCGAGGCAATTAGATATGCGTTAATGCAAGCTCAGTACAGGGCTCCTTTAAGTTTTAGTAAGAAATCTTTAGATGAAGCTACTAAATCACTATCTAGACTATATAGAGCTGTTGAAGGCTTTGAAGTAATTCATGGGCAAGACACTCAGATAATTGATAATCTTTGTGATGATTTAAATTCACCTAAAGTTCTTGCTAGATTACATTATCTTGCTGATGAAGCTAAAAAAGGAAGTAAAGAATGTGCTCAAAAGTTAAAAAATTCTTCTAATATTTTAGGAATTTTATGCAATTCTACAGACGAATGGTTTAAATTTGGAGAAATAAATTCTAACGAAGCAATTGAAAACTCTTCCATGACAGAAAAAGAAATCGATGAACTCATAATAAAACGTAAAATTGCAAAAGAAAATAAAGAGTACGAAAAAGCAGATCAGATTAGAGAACAATTACTTGAAAAGAATATACAACTAGAAGATAGACCAGACAGAACAGTTTGGAGAAGACTTTAAACTCAGGTGAATTTATGATTGAACTAAATCCATATATTATTTTATCAAAACCACAGCTTGGTGAAAATATTGGTTCTACTGCTCGTGCTATGAAAAATTTTGGTGTAAAAAACCTTTTACTAGTTCAACCTAGAGATGGTTGGCCTAATAATGTTGCTTTTGCTCCTGCAGCAGGTGCAGATGATATTTTAAATCAAGCAAAGTTGTATGATTCAATAAGTGAAGCTACAAAAAAAATTTCTTTGTTATTTGCAACAACTGCAAGAAAGCGTATTGTTGGCACAAAATCTTTGAGCATCTTCAAAGCTATAGAGACATCATTTAAACATGTTGTTAATGGTGGTAACGTTGGATTTTTATTTGGTCCTGAGCAATCAGGGTTATCCAATGATGATGTTGTCCAAGCAGATTACACAGTTTCAATTCCAATTAATAAAGAATTCTCATCATTAAATATATCTCAAGCAGTATTACTGATTTGTTGGGAATGGAACAAAATAAAAATGTCATTTTTAAATAATGATAAGAATTTGGTTAAAATTAATAAAAAATTAAAAAAAAGTACTGAACTCTCTAATGTTGGTGACAGAGAATATTTTTATAAACAATTAGATGAACTTTTAACTAAATCAGGCTTCTTTTATTCATCTGAAATGGCTCCTGTTGTTAAAAGAAATATTAGAAGTCTATTTAATAGAGCCTCATTAACTCACCAGGATCTAAGAACACTTCATGGTATTATTAGATCATTATCGGGAACTGCAAATCGTACTTGACATTTTATACTATAATAGTATTTTGCAATCTCATTTCCGATAAAGTGGATAGTAGCGTGGTGTTATATATCCCGAAGTTTAGCTTCTGGTTGGAATAATTTACTACTTCTAAGTAGTTACTTAAAGGTTTAAAAATGCCTAAATCAGATCACAAAAGAACAAGTTCAAAACATAAAATTGATAGAAGACTAGGAGTTAATTTATGGGGTAGACCAAAATCTCCCTTAAATGATAGAGAATATGCACCAGGTCAGCATGGTCAAAGAAGAAAAAAACCGACAGATTATGGTATTCAATTAATGGCTAAACAAAAATTAAAAGGTTATTACGGTAATATCGGTGAAAAACAGTTTAAAAAATACTATACAGCTGCTGTTCGTAAAAAAGGTGATACAGGTGCTAATTTGATTGGTATACTAGAATGTAGATTGGATGCTATTCTTTACAGAATGAAGCTAGCACCAACTGTATTTGCTTGTCGACAATTGATTAATCATGGTCACGTAATGGTTAATGGTAGCAGATGTAATATACCTTCTAGAATGATAAATGTAGGTGAAGTCATCTCATTGAAGGATAAAGCAAAAAATATTCCAGCAGTAATTGAAGCTACAACTCTTCCTGAAAGAGATGTCCCTGAATACGTTGAAGTCGATCACTCTAAGTTTACTGGATCACTGCGTAGAATACCTATGCCCGATGATGTTCCTTATCCGGTGCAAATGGAAACTAATTTAGTAATCGAATTTTATTCACGTTAATAAAATACCTAGAACTAAAGCTAGAAAAAACAATTAAATGGAAATACCTGCGTCATTGAAATACTGAGTGAGTTCTCCACTTTCGTGCATTTCTCTGATAATATCACAACCACCAATGAATACTTTTTTTACATATAATTGTGGTATAGTAGGCCAATCTGAAAATTCTTTAATACCTTCTCTTATTTCAGGGTCTTCAAGAACGTTTACACTATTGTATTTAATACCCATATGGCTTAATACTCCAACAACTGCAGCAGAAAATCCACATTGAGGCATAACTGGAGTGCCTTTCATGAATAACAAAACATCATTTTCGTCAATTATAGTTTGAATTTTATCTTTTGTACTTTGTTCCATTAAATTCTCCGTTAATCTTTAGGGGCAGATGTATTCAAAGCTAATGCATGTAAATCTTTTCCCATTCTACCACCCATAGCATTATAAACCATTTGATGTTGTTGCACACGAGTTTTACCTCTAAATTCTTCGGCAATTATTTGAGCTGCGTAATGATCTCCATCACCACGTAAATCATCAATTATAACTTTTGCATTTGGAAAAGATTTTATAATTAAATCTTTGATTTCTGATGCTGACATAGCCATTTTATAAATTTAACCCTGCTGTTTCATACCCATCATTGCAGGTATTGTATTTTCATTTAATTTACTTAAATTACTAATAGATATAGTAGTAATATCTTTCAAATTCAAGTTACTGGTTGAATTAGTTTTTCCAAGAACAAAGAAGTCAACATTATTTTCTTTTAAGATTACTTGAACTTTTTTAACATTTTTTGTTCCAATAATTACTCTTGCTTGATCCTCTCCAAAACACCATGATTGAAGTAAGGGATCATTATTATCACAATTAATTAGGTTATCAGGTAGATTAATATCTAATCCTAAATTATATTTAAATAACATTTCACAAACTGTTGTAAGTAAGCCACCGTCTGAAATATCATGAGCTGCTGTTAAAAGTTTTTGTTCAGTCAATTTTAATAAAATTTCAATAACTTGTTTTTCATTGTCTAAATTTATTGGTGGAGGAGCTCCGTCATATTTTTTATTAATAATTTCTTGATAAATACTACAACCAACCCAACCAGATTCAAAATTGTCAGATTGTCCAAGAGCAATCAACACATTTTCTAGTTTTGCACTTATCTCCAGAGAATTCTCAACCTTATCTATCGTTCCTACCATGCCAATGACTGGAGTTGGAAGAATACTCTTACCATTTGTTTCGTTATAAAGAGAAACATTTCCTGATACAATTGGAGTACCTAAAAAAGAAGCAGCTTCTGAGATTCCTTTTATAGACCCTACAATTTCTCCCATAACATTTTTCTTATCAGGATTTCCAAAATTTAAGTTATTTGTTATCGCTAATGGTATTGCACCTGACGAAGCTATATTTCGAGCAGCTTCACAAACTGCTTGCATACCTCCAATTATAGGGTCTGATTTTACATAACGTGGAGTACAATCTGTTGTAATAGCAAGACCTTTTCCGTAAGACTCTTTTTTTTCTGTTCCATGGATTTTTACTATAGAAGCGTCACTTATACCATTTGCAAAAATTGTGTCGCCCATTACTGAGCTATCATATTGTTCCCAAATCCATTTCTTACTGGCTATATTAGGATTTTTAAAAATAATTTTTAATATATCAAATATTGTGAGATTAGTTTTCAGATCAGTGGGTTTTAATACTTTTTTATCAGTTTTTATTTCGTAAGGTTTATTATATTCAGGAGCGTCTTCGACAAGAGGTTCAAGAGGTAAGTTGCACGCTTCAAAGCCGTGTTTAGTAAGAATTAGTCTTCCTGTATTAGTAACTTCTCCTATATTAGCAAAATCTAGATCCCATTTATCAAATATTGATTTTGCTTTTTCCTCTGATCCTGGTTTTAAAATCATTAACATTCTTTCTTGACTTTCTGAGAGCATGATTTCATAGCTAGTCATCTTATCTTCTCTAGTAGGAACTAAATCTAAATTTAAATTCATACCTAATGATCCCTTGGAAGCCATCTCTACACTAGAGCTTGTTAAACCAGCTGCTCCCATGTCTTGAATAGATAAAACAGCATCAGTGTTCATTAATTCTAAACAGGCCTCTAATAGTAATTTTCCTGTAAATGGATCTCCAACTTGAACAGTTGGTCTTTTTTCAGTACTATTTTCTGTAAATTCAGCAGAAGCCATTGTCGCTCCATGTATTCCATCTCTTCCTGTTTTTGCACCTACATATATAACTGGATTACCAGCGCCTGTTGCTGCTGAATAGAATATTCTATCTTTTTTTGCAAGACCAACAGCCATTGCATTCACTAGAATATTACCATCATAAGATTTATCAAAGTTTGTTTCACCACCAACTGTTGGAATTCCTATACAATTACCATATCCACCAATTCCTCTAACCACACCCGAAACAAGGTGTTTTGTTAACGGTTGATCTGGAGATCCAAATCTCAATGCATTCATAAGAGCTATAGGTCTAGCACCCATTGTGAAGACATCTCTCAAAATTCCGCCAACGCCAGTTGCTGATCCTTGGTAAGGTTCTATAAATGAAGGGTGGTTGTGAGACTCTATTTTAAAAACAGCAGCTAAATTTTCTCCTATATCAATTACACCAGCATTTTCTCCAGGCCCTTGAATCACATGACTAGCCTCTGTTGGTAAAGTTTTTAACCATTTTTTTGAGCTTTTATAAGAGCAATGTTCTGAAAACATGGCAGAAAAAATCCCTAATTCTGTTATATTGGGAATTTTATCAATTTTTTCACAAATTAAATTATATTCATTTTTCGTTAAACCCATGTCTAAAGCATCTTCAAGTTTACTTTTCTGTTGAGCTAAATACTCATTTTTATTAATTTTTAAGAGTTCTGATTGTGGTTCCATTATTATTTAACCAATTATTTGTTCAACACAGTTTGTAAGAAATTTTAAACCATCTGTTCCACCCTGTAGATAGTTTATGGCTCTTTCAGGGTGTGGCATCATTCCTAAAACTTTTCCATTATTTGATAGAATGCCTGCTATATCTTCTGTTGATCCGTTCGGATTATAATTTTTTTCATTATCATTTTGTTTAATATATTTTAAAGCAATTCTTCCTTCTTCTTTTAGTTGTTTTAATGAATCTTCAGGAGCAAAATAATTACCTTCATTATGTGCAACTGGAATCTTTAAACATTCACCTATTTTCAAGCCAGAGAGAAAAGGGTTTTTCATACAATTTTGGACTTCTAATGTTGTCTCTCTGCAAGTAAATAAGAGTTTCTTATTTCTTATAAGAGATCCAGGGAGTATTTTAGCTTCAATTAAAATTTGAAAACCATTACATACACCTAATACTGTGCCACCACGACTTATATGGTTTTTAATTGAAGTTATTACTGGAGATCTGGCAGCTAAAGCGCCGCATCTAAGGTAATCTCCGAATGTAAATCCACCTGGGATAACAATTAAATCTAAATTAGGAATGTCATATTCTTTATGCCAAATTTTGATTGGAGTTTTCCCTGTGATTTTCCTGAGTGCAACAATCATGTCTCTATCACAATTAGAACCTGGAAATATTACAACACCTGAACGCAAAATTTTTTTAATCCTTTAAAATATTGATTTCATAATTTTCAATAACGGTGTTTACTAACAACTCTTCGCACATCTTCTTAGCTTGTTTAAGAACTTCAGTTTTACTATTTTTATCCAAATTTAAAATAATTTGTTTGCCAGTCCTTACATCACTACAATGTTCAAAACCCAAGTTATTTAAAGAAGACTTTATAGCTTGTCCTTCTGGATCTAAAACACCTTCTTTAAGAGATACATTTACAACAACTTTCATAATTATTCTCTTTATTTTACTGTTTCAGGTTTAGCGCTAGAGATTATTTTTTTTTCAGGGATAATACCTAATCTATTTGCAACTTCTTGATATGCCTCTTTTAACCCACCCAATTCTTGCCTAAACAAATCTTTATCCATTTTTTTATTAGTTTTAATGTCCCATAATCTGCAGTTGTCTGGGCTTATTTCGTCAGCTAATAGTAAAATTGAATTGCCATCTTCAGAATAATATCTTCCAAACTCAATTTTAAAATCTACAAGTTTAAGACCTATTCCAAAAAACAGACCTCTTAAAAAATCATTAATCCTAAGACCGAATTCTTTCATTTCCTCTAATTCATCTCTAGTGCCCCACTGAAAGTTAAGTATATGATCTTCGTTTATAAGTGGATCACCCAACTCATCTTTTTTTAAATAATGTTCAATTAGGGGTCTTGAAAAAACACAACCTTCTTTTAAACCAAGTCTTTTTATAATGGATCCAGCAGCTATGTTTCTAACAACAAATTCTACAGGTATTATTTCAACTTTTCTTACAAGTTGTTCTCTCATATTTAATTTTTTGATATAATGAGTTGGTATTCCAATCTCATTTAATTTTTGCATCAAGTAGTCAGAAATAGAATTATTTAAAACTCCTTTACCATTAATTATGGAATGTTTTTCAGCATTATTTGCAGTGGCATCATCTTTAAAATATTGTATAACTGTATCTGAGGTGGGGCCTTCAAAGATGGTTTTAGCTTTCCCATCATATAAAATTTTCTTTTTAGACATAGATTAATTATCCTCTTAGTCAAAAACTCTGTCAAATATATGATTAACATGAACAAAATGTTGATCTAAATTGAACAATTCATCTATTTCTCTTTCACTAAGGTATTTAATCACCTTCTTATCATTTTTTAACAAGTTTTTGTATACATCTTTTCTTTTATGTTCTGGCGTTTCCCAAACTTTCATGGCATTTTCTTGAACCATTTCATAGGCATCTTCTCTACTAGCACCTTTCTGTGTTAGTGCAAGTAATACTTGTTGTGAGTGAACAAGACCACCAAGTTTTTCTAAATTTGTTAACATTGTTTCAGGATAAATAAGCAAATTTTCAATTACATTATTTAATCTATGTAAAGCAAAGTCTAAAGTTATTGTTGCATCGGGAGCAATCATCCTTTCTACGGATGAATGTGAAATATCCCGCTCATGCCACAATGTAACATTTTCTAAAGCTGGTATAACTGAAGATCTAACTAATCTTGCAAGTCCAGTTAGATTTTCTGTAAGCACAGGGTTTCTCTTATGTGGCATTGCGCTTGATCCTTTTTGACCTTGAGAAAAATATTCTTCTGCTTCCCTTACTTCAGTTCTTTGCATATGTCTTATTTCTGTTGCTAAGCGTTCAACACTAGATGCAATTATTGCCAGGGTTGAAAAGAACATTGCATGTCTGTCTCTTGGAATAATTTGTGTTGAAACATCTTCAGGTACTAAATCCATTTTTTTAGATACGTAATTTTCTACAAATGGGTCAATATGAGCAAAAGTTCCTACTGCTCCTGATATAGCGCATGTACTAATTTCTTTTTTTGCTTCAATTAATCTTTTTTTATTACGTTTGAATTCAGCATAGTAACCAGCGAGTTTCAAGCCAAATGTAATTGGTTCTGCATGAATACCATGAGATCTTCCAATTGTAATAGTATGTTTATGTTCGAAAGAACGTTTTTTTAATGTTTCAAGTAATTGATTAATATCATTTAATAAAATATCAGATGCGTTTCTTAATTGTATAGAAAGAGTAGTATCCAAAATATCAGAAGATGTCATGCCCTGATGAATAAACCTTGCATCTTCTCCAATATGTTCTGCCAGGTTTGTTAAAAATGCAATAACATCATGTTTAGTTGTTTTTTCAATTTCATCAATTTTATTAATATCAAACTTACCTTTTTCCCAAATTATTTCTGCAGATTTTTTTGGTATTACACCTAATTTTGCTTGAGCATCACAAGCATGAGCTTCTAGTTGGAACCATATATTAAATTTCTCTTCTTGAGACCAAATTTTAACCATCTCTTTTCTTGAATATCTTTCAATCATTTCAAAACCTAAAACATTTTTTTAGAAAGTTTATATTTTTTCTTTTGATCTATTTTCTTATACTGGATAAATAAACATATATACATATATATATTTTGTTTTTAATTTTAATACGAGAATAAAATGATTATCGGAACACTTTTAAAAAATGCGGTAAAAATTTTAGCAACTAATCCAGCTGCAAGAAAAAAAGCAGGAGAGTTAGCTTTAAAAGGTTATCAAAAAGCTAAACCAATTATCAAAGAAACATCAAAAACTCTAAAAAAAACAATTAAAGAAAATTTAAAAAAATAAACATAAAAAATTAATTTTTAAATTGAGTAATCTGGTTGCGTATAGCCTTTAGGAGAATTCGTAAAAACTTCATATCCATTTGACGTCACCCCTATACTGTGTTCAAATTGAGCTGATAAACTCTTGTCACGAGTAACTGCTGTCCAACCATCAGATAGAATTTTGACGTCATATTTTCCTGAATTAATCATAGGTTCAATGGTAAAAATCATACCTTCTTCAAGAACGTCCCCAGTTTTTGGTTGACCATAGTGTAAGATTGTTGGTGGTGCATGGAAGACTTTTCCAAGACCATGGCCTGTAAAATCTCTTACAACTGACAATCCATTTTTTTCAGCATGAGTTTGAATTGCATGACCAATATCACCTGTAGTACTTCCGGGTTTGACTGTTTCAATTCCTAACCATAGGCACTCATAGGTTACTTTAGTTAAAAATTTTGCTTTCCTAGATGGCTCTCCTACAAAATACATTCTGCTTGTATCACCATACCATCCATCAAGGATTACAGTTACGTCAATGTTTAGAATGTCACCTTCATCAAGAATTTTGTCGCCAGGTATACCATGACAAACAACGTGATTTACAGAAATACAAGTGGATTTAGGAAATCCTCTATAATTCAATGGCGCTGGTGTAGCGTCATTTTTTAAAATATAATCATGACATAAATCATTTAGATACCCGGTTGAAACACCACTTTTAACATATGATGTTATGTAGTCTAAAACATCAGCTGCTAATTTGCCTGCTGCATGCATTTTTAAAAATGCTGCTTTGTCATATAAAGCTATATCTTTTTTCATTTTTACTTCAATTTTGTTTTATATATGATGACTATTATTTGTAATATATAATCATAAATATTTACGTACAATATTAATTTTTATTAAGGAATTTTGTTTATGGTGGCAACTGCGGGTATAATAATTATAGGCGATGAAATCCTATCTGGAAGAACTAAAGACTCAAATATTAATTGGATAGCGTCTCAATTGGATGGTTTAGGTATTAGATTAAAAGAAGCTAGAATTATTCCTGATGATTTAGATAATATCATTGAGACAATTCAAACTTTCTCAAATAAATATACATATGTTTTTTCTTGTGGAGGAATTGGTCCAACTCACGATGATATAACCACAGAGTGTGTTGCTAAGGCTTTCAATCAAAATCTATATAAAAATACTGAGGCTATGAGAAGATTACAATTACATTATAAGGGCACAAACATTGAGTTTAATGAAGCTCGTCAGAAAATGGCAATTGTACCCACAAATTCTAAGCTGATAGATAATCCAGTTTCAGCAGCACCTGGGTACAGAATTGAAAATCTTTTTGTTTTTGCCGGTGTTCCAAAAATAATGCAGGGTATGTTTAACTCAATTTTAAATGATTTAACTGGTGGTAAAAAACTGAAATCAAAAACTGTATCAAGCAATATTGGAGAGGGCTTGATTGCAAAAGACTTAGAAAAAATAGAAAATGAATTTTCAAACGTTAAAATTGGTTCTTATCCATATTTCAAACCAGGAAGTTTTGGAACATCTATTGTATTGAGGTCTGAAGATGAACTATCTCTAGAAAAGGCCTCTGAAGCAATTTTAGATATTGTTATAAAATTAGGTGGAAAAGGAAAAATTTTAGATGGCAATGAGATTGATGATAGATCGTTATAATTATTTTGAACTAGGAACAGAGCCATTTAAGGTTTTATTTTTTTTTGTAATTTTATTTTTCATTATATTTATTAATATTACTCCTGATATAAATCCACCTATGTGTGCAGCATATGCAACACCCCCAGAATTTAAGTCAGATCCATTAAAACTAATAAATTGAATTATTATCCATCCTCCAAGTACAATAAAAGCTCTTATTCTAAATACTTTTACAAAAATTATAAACCAGAATAAAACTTTTATATTTGCTTTAGGGTATAAAACTAAATATCCTCCAAGCACACCAGCAATCGCACCTGATGCACCAATCATTGGTATTGTTGATGTGGGATCAATTATTGCTTGAGTGAACGCGGCAACAATTCCAGTAACTAAATAAAAAATTATAAATTTTAATTTCCCTAACCTTTCTTCAATGTTATCTCCGAAAATGTAAAGATAAGTCATATTTCCAATTATATGCATCCAGCCACCATGTAAAAACATAGAAGTGAAAATTGATAAAAAAGGAGGTATAATTTTAA
>CACMYY010000017.1 GCA_902618025.1 uncultured SAR116 cluster alpha proteobacterium | reverse complement strand
GAATCATAACCAACCCCGTGTCTAGAAACCACTTGAAGATTTTTTGAATTCTCAATTATTTTTCTCGAAATATTTGCAGTTCTAACTGTAATACCATGAACTTCTTTTGCAGCTTCCAAAATTTCATCTTCGTTGGCTGACATAATTGTAATGGGTTCAATATCATCTCTTTGTAATAACAGCTTTTGACCTTCTTCATGAAGACCCTGAACCATTAAAACTTTCTTTTTATTATTTAAATTAATGACCATAATAATCCCCCGAACCGTGTGCTAAAACAAATTAAAATTATCGCTTATTAGAATATATTGTTCTAAGTAGTCTAGTTAAAATAGTAGTCTATAGAAATAAAATTTGTAAGCAAAATTTATTGAAAATAAGATATAATTAATAAATAATATTGGTTTAAAATTTGCATAGTTTAGAGTGATATGAAAAAAAATTTCTTTCGAAAAGTTGGTTTTGGTATTGGTCCAGGTGAACTAGTTCCTGACAACCCTATTTCTTGGGCACAAGATCAAGTTAATAAGGTTCCACCCTTGATTTGGGACGACCAGATAAGAAGTGGTGAAGAGATGCTTAACCACTATGCAGAGTGGGTATATACAGATAGAGAAATTTTAAGAAAAAAATACAAAGAGAATCGTCATGCCTACAGAGAAGCTAAAAATAAACTTCGTTATAAGGTTGGAGAAAAATACTTTGAAAATCTTGAGATATGTATTCGGCAAAATACTGCATTAAAGAGCAAGTCTCCAGTATTTGAAAGACTGTGGCTTTTCTGGTGTAATCATTTTGCAATTATTGATAAAGACGCTATGCCACAATTTACAACTGGTCCTTATCATCGTGAAACTATTAGAAAAAATATGTGTGGTTCGTTTGAAACACTTTTGAAAGAAGCAACTCTAGGTTGGTCCATGATACATAATCTCGATAATTCAGAGTCTATAGGACCACAATCTGAATGGGGAAAAAATCGAAGAAAACGAGGAAAACTTGCTACAGTCAATGAAAATCACGCTCGTGAATTGCTTGAATTGCACACTGTTTCTCCATCAGCAAAGTACACTCAACAAGATGTTGTTCAACTTTCTTATATTATGGCGGGGTGGGAACATAAACATACTAAAAAACGAAAAGAATGCAATCCTG
Organism: uncultured SAR116 cluster alpha proteobacterium; assembly: GCA_902618025.1. Lineage (GTDB taxonomy): Bacteria > Pseudomonadota > Alphaproteobacteria > Puniceispirillales > Marisalimonadaceae > Marisalimonas. The sequence continues at coordinate 28,716 of CACMYY010000017.1, read as the reverse complement.
TGAGATTTAACTACAAAAAGCATGAACCTGGAAATCATAAAGTATTAGGAAAAACATATAAACAACGAGGTCTTTCCCCAAAAAACAAATTGCTTGACGTTTTAAAAGATTTGGCTGTTCATCCTGAAACAAGGCGCTTTATTTCTTTCAAATTATGTCGGCATTTTCTCACTGATAATCCAACTGAGGATATGATAGCACCAATTGTTTCGGCGTGGGAACAATCTGATGGCAACTTACCAACTATCCATAAAGCTCTCTTAAAGGTTGTATATGATTACGCTAATAGAGAGGCGAAATTTCAAAATCCTGAAATATGGATGCTACAAATGGTACATATGGTTGGTGGTAATTGGCCACTGCAAGCAGATGAAATGAAATATAACTTCAAAATAAAGCCTAATAATCATCAACGTAAACCACGTTTTTTTATGAAGGAAATTGGTTATGAGCCTTATAGGCCAATACAACCAAATGGTTATTCTGACATTGAATCAGATTGGATATCCCCAGAATTACTTATCCGTAGAATGTCCGCCCCAAAAGAAATAGCGCAACGAAGAATCGCACTCAAAAATTTTGGTCTAATGATAGATAAAAATTTTGATAATGCAGAAGAAATAAAATATCTTATCAAAGATGTTAAATCACCTTCAACTAAGATGGAATTAATTTTCCCTAGTTATAGGATGTTAAAAACATGATAAACAGGCGTACTTTTCTAACTGGTTCAATAACAGTAACACTTCTGGGTTCCCCTTTGTTCTCTGCATTAGCGGAGAAAAGAAAAAAACAGAACCTTGTAGTTATTTCATTGCGAGGTGGTATGGATGGTTTGTCTGCAGTTCCCCCAAACGATCCAATCCTTGAAAAATTTCGACCTGATATTCTTGTTCGGAAAACCTTACCACTAACATCAGATTTTTCTTTGCATCCATCTCTTAAAAACTTTCACAATGCTTGGAATCAAGGTAAAGCAGCAATAGTACATTCTAGTAATATACCCTACACTATGCGTTCACATTTTGAAGGACAGGACTTAATGGAAAGTGGGGGTCACAAACCCTTTGCTGAACACACCGGTTGGCTTGGTAGAGGGATGGAAACTGCAGGTCTAGAGGGTTTAGCAATAGCATTGCCCATGCCTCTAATTTTAAGAAGTAAAGCAAATCTTGATAATTATTTTCCAACAAAATTATCAACACCCTCCCCAGATATTATGAAACAAGTTGCCGCAACTTATCCAAAAGATAGCCACTTAAGATCTACAATTGAAAGGGTTATGATGCGACCTTTTTCAATGCTTTCCGGAACAGGTTCAAGGAAAGCTTTTAGACTTGCTTCAACCGCGGCAAAAGCTCTTTCTAAATCTGATGGTCCCCGTGTGGCAGTTTTTGATATAAATGGATTTGATACTCATGCTGCACAAGGTGGTTCGAACGGAGAGCATGCTGATAAACTCTATAATTTAGACAAAATTTTTGGAAAGTTGCGTGAGAACTTAGGTTCAACCTTCGAAAATACGTTAATTGTGACCTTAACTGAATTTGGTAGAAAAGTTGAACAAAATGGTGGAAATGGAACAGAACATGGTTATGGTACTGCAATTTTAATGATGGGTGGTCTTATAAAAAAAGCTCAAGTTTATGCTGATTGGCCAGGATTAAAGCACAGAAACATGTTTGAAGGTCAAGATCTGAATGCAACAATCGATGCCCGATCAATATATTGTTCTGCTATGGCAACAGTCTTTGATACAGATTTTCAAAAACTTAACCGACATGTATTTTGGAATGATCAATTAGAGAATTTACAAGATAAATTGTTTCGTATTTAGCTAGATTATTTTAATTATCCATTCTAATTACATAAAACATACTAAAGTTCAAAAAATCAATCTAATTTTTTCTATTATAAATATCAAAAAATTTTTCTTCAACTTCTCTAGTAAAAGATTTTGAATCACATAAATTTGAGTTTTGTAATATTTCTCTCAAATCTTTTTTTAAATTTAATAAATAACTTTTATTTTTTGAAATTGTAACGGCAGTTTTTTGATAATCAGTAGAGTTATAAGAAATAAGATTCTTTAAATTTAAATTTTCCAATATGGAAGCTGATACTCTACACCTATGATTGTTTCCAGACAATGTTATCACTGGAACTCCCATCCAAAGAGCTTCAAAAGTCGTTGTAGTACCGTTATAAGGAAATGTGTCTAATGCCACATCAATTTCATCATATAATTTCATATGATCTTGGGTGTTAATTTTCCTATCAATAATTGAAATATTTTCTCTTTTAATACCTTCATCAAAAAATTTTTTTAACAAAAAATTTATATCAAAAATATTTTCCGAACTTTTTAAAATTAAATGTGAGTTTGGAATAGAACGTAAAATATTTGTCCATGTTTTTATAACATTTGAATTTATTTTTTTAAAATTATTAAAACTACCAAATGTAATATAATTATTTTTATTTTGAGGTATATTCTTATTATGGCTAATTTTATTATTTCCTGAGTAACATAAAAAACATTTGTTAAGTTTAATTAATTTTTCACTATAAAATAATTCTGAGTTTTTATCAGGGTCTGCGTATTTATCTGTTAATCGATAATCCATTGTATGTAATCCTGTAGTATTAGGATATCCTAGATATGTTACTTGAATTGGCGCAGCCTTTGATGCAAAAATAAGCAATTTGTTTCCAGGTGTGTGCCCACAGAGATCAACTAAAATATCAATTTTGTCATTTTTGATTAACTTTAAAATATCTTTATTATCCATTTCAAAAATTGAACGCCAATTTTCACAGTATGTTTTTAAAAGTTCCGTAGTCTCATCAATTATGTAATTGTTGTAGTAACAAAAGATCTCAACAAAGTTACTATTATGATTTTTTAATAAGCCTTCAAAAAAATAAGTAACTGAGTGTTTTCTAAAATCTGCAGACACATACCCTATTCTCAGTCTAGTATTTTTAATTCTCTCTTTTTTATCATTTTTATTTAAAATAGAGAATCGCTCAGCAAAAAGTTTATGTTGATTAAAAACATACTGATTAGACAAATTAGGATTATAATTTAGATTTAGAAGTCTGTTGCTCCAAAATTTTTGATTATTAGGATCAATTTTTATTGCTTTTTCATAACTAAAATCTGCTTCTTTGTACTGGCCAATATTTGCAAAAGTATTAGCTAAATTATAATGTGCATCAGCTAAATTTGGATTAATTTGAATTCCCTTTTTATAATTTGTAATTGCATCTTCCAATTTATTTACTTTTTTTTGTATATTAGCTAAATTATAGTATGTTATTGCCAAGTCGGGTTTAATTTTAATAACCTTTTTGTAAATATTTATAGCTTCATCAAATCTTTCCAAATCATTAAGAATTTTTGCTATATTAATGTAAGCAGGATAGTAACTTTGATTTAATTTAATGGCGTATTTATACGTAATTAATGCATCATCTATCTTTCCTAACCTATAAAACAAGTCAGCCAATGAAGCATGAAATTCTACTTTATAAGGATCTAAATTAATTGCCTTTTTGATATATATATATGCATCATCATATTTTTTTAATGCTTTGAAGCTATCTACTAAGTTTCCATATGCTTGAACAAAATTTATATCAATTTCTAAAGCTCTTTTTGAATAACTAATAGATTCTGCATATCTTCCTAAATTATTTAAGGTAACTGAAAGATTATTATTAATATCAGGAGTATTAGGTGCAAGTTTTAAAGCTTTTTGATTTACATATAAAGCCTTGCTAACTTTTCCACTGTTGAGATAAATTATTCCAAGTATTTTCCAACACATTAGGTCTGTAGGAAATTTTTTAGATATCTTTATAGCTAATATCTCAGCTTCTTTATAATCACCAGTCTGGAATAGACTAATAAGTAGATTTATAGAATCTCTCGATATTTCATTTTTGTTAACTTTATTTACCATTTACTAAATATAAAATTAATAAGATATTTGTAAATTAGATTTGTAATTTGTTTTTTGAAATCAAATTATCTTTTTAATACGAATTTATCCATAATAATTAATATTAATAAACTAGTCTTGTAAAACGTACCATGCGTCAAATTGAGTATATTCTCTGAAAATTCTTATATAATTATTGTTAGAAAATAATGTATCTAATTTAGTTTGAGTTTCAGTAAAATTGTGTTCTACAGTTACAATTTTTGGAGAGAATTTTTCAAAATCAAAGTTTTGAAGGATTAAGAGTTCACTTCCTTCTGTATCTACTGACATATAATCAATAGGATAAGAATTAAAGTATTTAATAAAAACATCATTTAAAGAAATTGACATTACTTTATGGCTAAAACCCTTTCTATTACGGTCTGTGGTGTTTCCCTTAATTGAAGTTCTATCTGACTCTCTAAACTGTTCTAAAGTTGAAAGTTCTCCTATAGAAGATGTAAAAAAATCTAATTTCTTACCAGTTTCAGAATATATACATTCATTTAAAATTTTACAATTAGGTCTATTTTTTTTTAAACTTGAATGCCATGTGTAACTAGGTTCAGCAAGTACACCGTTCCATCTATATGTATTTTCTAATAGGTAAGTATTTGACATATCAAGGCCGTTAGTGGCTCCAAACTCAAGAAAAGTACCATTAGTTTTTTCGCTAAGTTTATAAACAACAAATAAATCTTGAAAAAGTTGTGATTTAGAATCTTTATAATTCGTTAGCAGATAACTATAAAATTTTAAAAAATCATCATTTAAATCTTTTCTTATAATATTAGAAAGATTCCAAAATGGTGGCAAATTCATTGGATTTTTAATTTTATTCTCTAAATCCAAAATTAATGCATATACATTTTCATCAATTATAGAACTAGTGCCGTTATTGAAATTTATTTGGATTGGTTTTTTTGGGTCCATTAAAAACTTTCTATAGATTTAAATTTAAACCAAACTAATTATATTGTAAAAGGGAAAAATTTAAAAATTTTTGAAACTTTAACACCTAGAACATGGTGCCCGGGGGCGGATTCGAACCACCGACACGAGGATTTTCAGTCCTCTGCTCTACCTACTGAGCTACCCGGGCATTATTAAAACTAATCTATACCGTGATCATCAGATTATGTCTAGCTTACAAAAAAAAAATTAAACATCCTTCTTATAATCTTCCTCATTTAACTTGATTGAATATTTTTCGTCTAGCCAATGATTTAAATCTACATAACTACAACGTTTAGAACAAAACGGTTTTGTTCTTAAATTATTATCAAATTCTTTATTACACGTAATACATTTACTGACTTTTAAATTTTGTGGCATTATATTTTTTTTTCTAATAACTCACCATAATCCTTTGGGAGGTCAGATCTCTCAACAATATTTATAAAATTTGGTGTTCTTTTAATCTTTATTTTTTTATAAAGGTCTTTTCCACACAAAAACTGAATATTATTTTTAGACTTTTTTTCTAAAGATGTCCTCCATAATGATCTTAAATGGTTTTGAAAATCAAATTCAATTTTATTGACATAGAAACTTTCTAGCGACTTGAAATTTCTTGGAACATAAATTTCATAAAGTTGTAATCTTGAAAAACCTAAAAAATTACTATCAGGAAGTTTTTTTGTTCCCGTTTCACAAATGAATTCATGAAGAATTTTTTTTTCGTTAAACGAAAATCTTGGAAAATCAATAAGTATCATACCTCCTATATTTCTTAATTTAATTTCATCAATACTGTTAATAAATGCTTTTTTGCAAAACTTAAGCATTTCATTTTCGTTATTGATTAGTAAATTATTAGTATCAATATCTATAAGAGTAGCAGCTTTTGTCTTTTCTATCCATAAGACACCACCATCTTCAATTTTAATCATAGGCTCTAGAGCATTAAGAAAAATACTATCTAAATCTAACTTATCCCAATAGATAGCATGGTTGTCTTCAATTATCGGTAAATTTTTATTAAAAAAAAGATAAATTATACGTTGAATATTATCCATATTATCAAAGTTATAGTTTCTAGACCACAATTTTGCTTGAATGGGCTTATCATCAAACTCTTCACTAGTGATAACTATTTTTATTTTTTCATTTATTTTTATAGATTTTCTCCCAACTCTGACAGTGACTATTTTTTTGTTATTTAATCTAGCTCTTATAATTCCACTATTTAATTTTTTTATAACTTTTGCATCTAAAATGCTTCCAATTATAGGAGGTGTATCATCATGCCAACACGTAAATCTAACAATCTTTTGGTTTTGGATTTCAACTATTCTTGTTTGTTCAGCACATTTGTCCACCAAGATAAAATTGTTTTTAAATTCATTTATCATTTTTGAATTTAAATCCAATGGAAATTAATGCTCTATATAATTCTGCTAATGGTAAACCTACTACATTACTATACGAACCTGATATAAAGTTTACAAATGAAGCAGCAATTCCTTGTATAGCGTAGCCGCCTGCTTTTCCCTTCCATTCTTTAGACGCAAGGTAATAACTTATTTCATCAGAATGTAACCTTTTAAATTTTACAATTGATTGAATAGTATTTATTCTTAAAGAATTATTGGGTGAATAAAGAACAAAACTAGTAAAAACTTTATGCCTTCTTCCTGAAATTAAATTCAGACATTTTTCAGCTGAATTTACGTCTGTCGTTTTTGGTAAAATTCTTCTACCTACGGAAACTATGGTATCAGCAGTTAATATTATTGATTCAGAATATTCTGGTTGAAAAACTATATTTTTTTCCAGGGACATTCTTTGCACATATTTACGAGGTAATTCCTTAGCAAATATTTTTTCATCAATGTTTGGTGACAAAATCAAATCAGGCTTCACACCTATCTGATATAAAAGTTCAAGTCGTCTTTTGGAACCTGAACCAAGTATAAAACGTTTGCTTAATTTATTTTTATCCATAAAACAAACTTTAATAAATCAGAATTTATTTAAATCTGAATGTAATTCTTCCTTTTGTTAAATCATAGGGTGTCATTTCAACATTTACTCTATCACCAAGTAGTACTCGAATACGATTTTTTCTCATTTTTCCACTCGTATGTGCCAACACCTCATGATCATTGTCTAGTTTCACTCTAAACATAGCATTAGGTAAAAGTTCTTCGACAATACCAGAAAATTCTATTACACCTTCTTTAGCCATTAAACCTCTTTTTTAAATTTTAGTTTAATCTCACAATTATGATTAATTAGTCAAGGTTTTTATGTAAAAAATTTTTGTTTATTTATTTATTCTTATTGATATAGACTTTGCATGAGCGTCTAAACCTTCTGCTTCGGCCAACGTTATTACATGTCTTCCAAGTTCATTAAGATTATTTTTATTAAAATTTACTAAGGTAGTTCTTTTGTAAAAATCTAAAACACTAAGTCCACTTGAAAATTTAGCTGTCCCATTTGTTGGAAGAACATGATTTGGGCCAGCGATATAATCACCTACTGCCTCAGGAGTATAGGGGCCAACAAATATTGCTCCTGCATTTTTTACTTCTTTAATAACTCGTTTAGTATTTTTAAGAATTAATTGCAAATGTTCAGGAGCTTTCTCATTTATTAATTCAATAGCCTGATTTACATTTTCTACTAAAATTATTGCGCCAAAATTATTCCATGAATAGCTTGCTATTTTAGATCTTGAAATTTTTGTGAGAAATTTTTCAATTGATTTTCTAACCTTTGTTGCAATATCTTTACTAGTTGTTATTAAAATTGCTTGTGCCAATTCATCATGTTCAGCTTGAGACAATAAATCTATAGCGACATGATCAGGGTCAGCTGTTTCGTCACACAAGATTAATACTTCTGAAGGTCCCGCAATTGAGTCTATTCCTACTTTTCCAAATACTTGTCTTTTAGCCTCTGCAACATACGCATTTCCGGGACCTACAATTTTGTCAACTGGAGAAATAGTTTTAGTACCATAAGAAAGTGCTGCAATAGCATGAGCTCCACCCATAGACATAAATTCTGTGACATTCGCAACATGAGCTGCAGCTAGGACAATAGAGGATTTTTTTAAATCTGAAATTGGACTTATTAGTACTCTTCTTTTAACTCCAGCAACTAAAGCCGGTATTGCATTCATTAGTACCGATGATGGATAAATTGCTTTACCTCCTGGGACATAAAAACCTGCCGAATGTATTGGTGAATAAGTAAGACCTAGTCTAACGTTAATATTATCTTTATATTTTATATTTTTTGGAATTTGATATTTATGAAATTCTTTTATTCTTTCAGCCGCTATATTAAGTGCTTTTTTTTCACTTTTTTTTAGGCCGTTATAAGCATTTTTTAAAATACCTTTTGAGATAAACAAATCACTTATTTTGTTTAAATTTATATTATCAAATTTTTTGACATAAAAATTCAAACCTTCGTCGCCTGTATTACGAACATTTCTTATAATTTTAGAAACGGCTCCATTAATTTTATTACTTGATTTTATATCCTCATTGATTAAATCAGCAAATTTTTTTTTAAAACTTTTATCAGAATATTTTATTAATCTAGCCTTAAATTTATACATCTATTGCATCCTCTACCTTTTCAATCCAAGGTTGAATAGTATTTAAATTAGTTTTTATATAGCTTCTATTTACTGCTAATCTAGTTGAAACTTCACATATTTTTTCAACTACAACTAACCCGTTGGCTTTTAAAGTAGATCCAGTTTCAACTAAATCTACAATTCTTTTACATAAACCCATTGACGGAGCAAGTTCCATTGCACCATTTAACTTTATACATTCTGCATGAACTCCTCTAGATTCGAAATGTTTTCTAGTTATATTAGGGTATTTTGTAGCTACTCTTACATGACTCCAGGATCTAGGATCTTCATTTTTAATAATATCTTTCTCAGCTGCAACAACCATTTTACAGTTTCCTACATTAAGGTCTAAAGGAGAATAAACTTCAGCGTGATTAAACTCATTAAGAATATCGCTACCTACAAATGCCATTTGAGCTGCTCCATAAGCTAAAAATGTAACTACATCAAATGATCTTACTCTTATAATATCTATATTATTAATGTTAGTATTAAACTTTAACTTGCGATCATTTCCATCAAAAAAAGATTTTTCAGGTTCAATACCAACTTTTTTTAAGATAGGTAAAACTGAATCTAAAATTCTTCCTTTCGGCAAGGCTATATTTAAACTTCTATTTAAAACCATGAATGAGACCCATTGAATTAATCATGTTGAGGTTTTAGCTTCGTTGGCCAAGGAATGTCAATATCCTCAATTGTAGCATTAATTTCTTTACAATCTAACTTTATTTTTGCAGACATTGAAAAATTAAGCATAATATTTCTTTTATTACATGTAATAGCTAATAAATTATAAAAAGATGTTTTAGATTTAAAATTAATATATTCTACTTTATTTACATTTTTAACTTGCAAACCTGATACGACTCTAAAGTATATATTTTGGTCATTCGATTTTTCTTTTTCCCAACAATATCTTGTCAGTGTAGCCACAAAAAATTTGTTTGTTCGATCATAAAAAAATTCGTCTTTGTTGAGTATTGCATCTTGGCAAAGAAAGGAAAATATTTTTAAATCATCTTTATTATATGCATTTAGCTGAATTTTTTTTTCTATAGACATTAAATTTTCTCTAAAAATTTTATCAAGTTATGATCTTTTAACAATTGCACCTAGGTTTGTTAATTTATTTTCTAGATTTTCATATCCTCTATCTAAATGATACACTCCATCAATTTCACTTGTACCAGAAGCTGAAAGAGCACCTAGTATTAAACACATAGAAGCTCTCAAATCTGAAGCCATCACTCTAGCTCCTTTTAATTTTTTAACTCCACAGATTTTTGCCTCTTGATGATTTATGGAAATTTTTGCTCCCATTCTAGTAAGTTCTGGAACATGCATAAATCTATTTTCAAAGATAGTTTCTTTTATTAAGGTATTTCCGCTTGCTATTGCCATAAGTGCCATATATTGCGCTTGTAAATCAGTAGGAAATCCTGGATGTGGTTTCGTAACTACATCAAAAGGTTTAGGTCTTTTTGAACAGCAAACATTTAATGAGTTGTTAGCTATGTCAACTCTAGTACCTGTCATTCTAAGTGCATTAATAAATTCCGATAAATTTTTAGGATTAATATTCTTTATTTCTACATTACCCATAGTAATACTAGATGCAATTGCAAATGAACCTGCCTCTATTCTATCAGAAACTACAGAATGAGAAACTTTATTCAATTTCTTAACACCATTAATAATCAAATTACTTGTTCCTATTCCTTTTATATCTGCCCCTGCTTTATTTAAACAATTTGCTAAATCGTTAATTTCTGGCTCTTTTGCAGCATTTGAAATTTTTGTTTGCCCTTTCGCTAACACGGCAGTCATTATTGCACTTTCTGTAGCACCAACAGAAACTTTCGGAAAATTTATTAGTCCTCCTTTTAAACCTTTATTATTTAAAGAACCAATTATAAAACCTGAATCAAATATTATCTTAGCCCCAAGAGCTTTCATAACCATAACATGTAAGTCAATAGGTCTACTTCCAATAGCACAACCACCAGGAAGAGGTACCTTAGCTGAACCTTTTGAAGCTAACAATGGACCTAAAACAAGAATTGAAGCTCTCATTTGCCTTACTAAATCGTAAGAAGCTTCGTCTTTAATTGGTTTTCCATTAAAATTTAATATTCCTTTTTTCCAATTTATTTTAATACCTAAATCAATTAACAAATTTGACATTAGTCTTGTATCAGCTAAATCGGGAACATTATAAAGGTTAAAATCTTCGTTAATGATTAAAGATAGCGCCATTAATGGTAAGGCAGCATTTTTGGCTCCACTAATATTAACAGTACCTGTTAATTTTTTTTCACCTGTGATATATATTTTTTCAATATTGTTTTTAGTAAAGCTATTCATTTTAATTTAAAATTACATTTATTAAAATTAGCAAAGAGTCTTGATTGACCAATTTTGTTTGTTCTTTTTCCAATAATTTTATTATCATCTCGTTCTGAAACTTGTTTTTTTCTAAGCTTTAAGTTTCTTTTTAAAGAAGCTGATAAATTATTTTCATTATTAATATTATTTTTTTTAGTCATATTTTAAACATCTTACAAGTTCTACATATTTCGGTTTAAGTTTATATATCACTATATATCCACAAAAAAACTTGTCATTAGCGAAAACATAACTAAGTTTAAATTATTATTGTGCCGCCATAGCTCCAGCGGTAGAGCGCGTCATTGGTAATGACGAGGTCACTGGTTCAAATCCAGTTGGCGGCACCACTCTAATTTAAGTTATTAAAATTCTCTTAGAGATCCTGACAATTTTTTATCAATAGCATTTATTAAATTAGCACTTAATTCTTCCAACACAGAATCAGTTAATGTTTCTTGAATAGGTTGAATTGTAACTTTAATTGCAATAGATTTCATATTTTGTGGAATTCTTTCACCTTTATATACATCAAGTATTATAACATCTGTTATTAAATCTATGTTGACAGATTTAGCAATCTCACAAACTTTTTCAGCTTCTGTTTCTTTATCTATGAGAAACGCAAATTCTCTTGTAACTGGTTGCAAATTGGAAATTTTTAACATTGGTCTAGAAATTTTTTTTCTTTTTGGTAATGGAATATTTTCATAAAATATTTCAAAACTAATAGCTGATTTATTTAAACCAAAAGCATCCGCAATTTCAGGATGAATTTCACCAAAATTAGCTATAATATTTTGACCAATTTTAAAAACTGCACTTCTACCTGGATGAAAATACCCTGGAGCTTCATCAAAAATTTTCAGACTATTTTTTGGGACCCCTATTGTGTCCAATACCCTGATGACGTCAAGTTTAATATCGTAGAAATCAAATTTTACAGCTTCTTTTTGCCAATCTTTTTTAATTCTGTCACCATATCTTATTCCAGTAATTGTGCTTATTTGTTCATCAGGACTATCACCCTTAAAAATTGGGCCAATCTCAAAAAAAGAGAAATCTTGAGCTCCTATATTTAAATTCTTTTGTACTGCTAATAATAGATTGGGAATGATTGAAGGTCTCATATCCGTCAATTCTGAAGAAATCGGGTTAACCAAATTTAAAGAAGATCCACCTCCATTGAATTGATCAGCCATTACCTTATTTAAAAATGAAAAAGTAATTACTTCATTATAACCCCTACTTGCTAATGTTCTTGATGCAAAAAAAGCTTGACGGTGTTTAATACTCATTGCTGGCCTTGCAATATAATGACTTCTTGATAATTTAATTGAAGGTATTTTGTCATACCCATTTATTCTGATTATTTCTTCAACAATATCTGCAACACCATCTATATCTGGTCTCCAACTAGGAGGTGTTATATCCCAAAAATTTTCTACGGAGACAATTTTAAAACCCAATTTTTCTAAAATTGATTTAGATAATTCATTTTCAATTTTAACGCCTATTAGTTTATAGACAATATTTGGATCAAACTTAATTATTCTGTTTTTTTGTTCTAATTTAAAATTAACAATTTTACTAAATTTTCCACCGCAAATCTTTTTGACCATTGAAGCTGCATAATGCATTACAGTTTCTGGTGAGTAATAATCTAGGCCTCTTTCAAATCTATATCTAGCATCAGAGTTTAGGTTTAATTTTCTACCAGTGTTCGCTATTGAAACTGGGTCGAAAATAGCGGCCTCTAAAAACATCCTTGTTGTATTCTCAGTTACTCCTGTTCTTTCTCCACCCATTATACCAGCTAAGTCATCTACACTTTCTGCATCAGAAATAACAACCATATTATCATCTAACTCGTAAGTGTTTCCATTAAGTGCAGAAAACCTGTCGCCTTTTTTTGATTTTGAAACTTTAAGGATTGTACCTTTAATCTTATCTATATCATAAGCATGTAAAGGTCTTCCAATGTCTATCATAATATAATTAGTTATATCTACAATAGAACTTATTGGTCTTTGATCAACAGCTATTAATCTGTTTTTAAGCCATAATGGAGATTCAACATTTTTTAGATTTGTAAATGATCTCCCAAAAACCTTAGGGCAAAGATATTTTTCATCTTCGTCAAAATCAACCTGCCAATTTATTATACTATCAAACTCACCATCATTAAATATAATATCTAAATCCTTTAAATCTCCCATCCCAGCCGCTGCTAAATCTCTTGCGATGCCTCTTACGCCTAAGCAATCGCCTCTATTTGGGGTTATTTCAATTTCTATAATTGGGTCATTTAAATCCATAACATCTGATACTGACAAACCAAGTTCAGATGAACTTTCTAGTTCGATGATACCAACATGATTTTCAGATAAAGTTAATTCTTTTTCTGAACATAACATACCAAAGGATTCTTCTCCTCTTATTTTTCCTTTCTTTAATTTTAAATTTAGACCAGGAATAAATGTTCCAATATTAGCAAAAACACTTTTCATACCTAATTTAACATTAGGAGCTCCACAGACAACTTTAAATGTATTTTCCCCATCAAATACCTTACAAACATTGAGTTTATCAGCATTTGGGTGTTTTTTTACATCTATAATTTCGACTGATATAAAACTTTTTAAATCCTCTGCTAAATTAACAACTGAAGCAACCTCTAAACCAAGTTTTGGAAGTGTTTCCAAAATCTCTGATAAATTTTTATCAGTTTCTAGATGATCTAGTAACCATTTCCATGTAAATTTCATGAAAAAACACCATTTAAACCAGAATGTAAGCTTGGATTGTCAACAGGTATAAATCCATAATGTTTTAGCCATCTTAGATCACTATCATAAAAGGGTCTTAAATCAGGGATTCCATACTTCAACATAGTTAATCTTTCTAAACCCATTCCAAATGCAAAGCCTTGATATTTTGATGGATCTATCCCTACACCTTCTAAAACTCTAGGATGAACCATACCCGACCCGAGAATTTCTAACCAATCTTCGCCTTCACCTATCACAAGGCTTCCGTCATTTTCTTTTTTACAACCAATATCTACCTCTGCTGATGGTTCTGTAAAGGGGAAATAGCTTGGTCTAAAACGAACTGGTAAATTGTCTTCGTTAAAATAAGTTCTACAAAATTCTATTAAACATCCTTTTAAATGGCCCATATTGATATTTTTACCAAGCACTAGGCCCTCACATTGATGAAACATAGGAGAATGAGTAGCATCATGATCAGATCTATATGTTCTTCCAGGTATAATATACCTAATTTCTTCAAAATTTTTTAAATCGATTTTTTCCATTGTCCTAATTTGAACTGGGCTTGTATGTGTCCTTAATACTTTTCTTTGTCCATTTATATCTGGTTGAAGATAAAACGTATCATGCTCTTGACGCGCTGGGTGTTCTTCAGGAATGTTCAATGCAGTAAAGTTATAATAATCACTTTCTATATCAGGACCATCAACAATAGAAAAACCCATATCTGCAAAAATAGCACATAATTCTTCTATTGTTCTTGAAAGTGGGTGTAAAGTACCAATTTCAGCTTCATAGGGTATAAGTGAAATATCTATTTTTTCTGAATTAAGTTTTTCTTTTAAATGCTCTTTTTTGAAAAAAATTTTTTTATCTAAAATTAATTTATTAATTTGGCTCTTTATATCGTTTAAATAAGCTCCAATTTCTTTTTTTGTTTCTATATTGTAATCTTTTAAATTCCTTAAATATAGAGTGATAGAGCCTTTTTTACCTAATGAATTAACTCTAATATTTTCAAGTTCAGACGATGATTTGGAATTTTGTATACTTATTGTGATATTATTTAATAAGTATTGAAGATCTTCCTTTAGTTCAGAAACCATATTTTTATTAAAAACCTAATTTAATGAATTTGCAATAATCTATATTATTTATTGAAAATTTTAAATATCAAGCAGAAGCAGACTTTGCTTTTAAAACTAATTGTTCAAACGCTAGTGGTTCATAAAAAGCTAAGTCTGATAAAATTTTTCTATCTATTTCAATGCCAGCTAACTTAAGCCCATTCATAAACTTAGAGTAATTTAAGCCATGTAAACGGGAACCTGCATTAATTCTTTGAATCCAAAGACCTCTAAAATTGCGCTTCTTATTTCTACGATCCCTGTACGCATATTGGCTAGCTTTTTCAACAGCCTGAGTTGCTACAGTAAATAAATTTTTTCTAGCTCCATAATAACCTTTTGCAGCTTTAATTACTTTTTGGTGTCTAGCATGAGTAGTAACACCTCTTTTTACTCTAGCCATTAATAAACTCCTTTAGACGTAGGGTATAAATTGCTTGACAATTTTTGCATCGCATTCATTAAGTATCATTGTACCACGTGCTTGTCTTTTCATTTTTTGAGATCTTTTACGAAGGTTATGACTAAGGAAGGCTGGGCTGCCTTTAACTTTACCTGATGAAGTAAGACTAAATCTTTTTTTTGCGCCACTTTTGGTTTTTAGTTTAGGCATAATATACCCTCAATAATTTACTAATTGTATCAAAGCTTATACATAAGCTAAATAAAGTTAGCAACATAAAGTTTTATTTTATTATCAATATTATTATCTCTGCTATTTGGGTGCTAATATCATTACCATTTGTCTACCTTCTAACTTTGGTAATGTTTCCACCTTACATAATTCTTCAGTATCATTTTTAACTCTATCTAACACAGTAGCACCTAAAGTGTGATGAGCCATTTCTCTTCCTCTAAACCTAAGTGTAATCTTGACTTTATCTCCATTTTCAATGAATTTTTTAACATGTTTCATTTTTACAATAAAGTCATTATTATCTATATTTGGTCTTAATTTAATTTCTTTCACATCAATGATTTTTTGTTTTTTTCTAGCTTCATTCTTTCTTTTTTGAGCTTCATATTTAAACTTACCATAATCAAGAATTTTACAAACAGGTGGGTCTACATTTGGTTGGATTTCAACTAAATCTAAGCTCACATTTTCAGCAATCTTAAGTGCTTCACTAATGGGTATAACTCCTAGTTGTTCCCCGTCTGCTCCTATACAACGTACGCTCTCAGCTCTAATTAAATCATTAATTCTAGGCCCATCTTGACTAGGTGGGGTGTTATTTAATCCAACTATATGAAAATCTCCATCATTGTTATATTCAAATACTATTACAACATTTTTTTAAAAATTTGTTAATTTATTTCAAAAAAAATAGTTAACAAAGTAACAATTTACAATAAATTTAATGTTGTATTAAGTCAGGAGGCATACATTTATTGACTATATTTTGTGTAAATTCCTTTAAACTCAAAAACTCTTGGTTTTTTGTACCTAAATATCTTACTGCTACTGTTTTATTTTCTTTTTCTTGTTTTCCAATAACTAAAATTATAGGAATTGCTTGACTAGAATGGTCTCTTATTTTGTAACCAATTTTTTCATTTCTTAAATCTACTTCACTTCGAATGCCAAGCTTATCTAATTCCTTTTTAATTTCGGCAACATAATCGTTGGTCGAATCTACTATTGAACAAATAACAACTTGAGTTGGAGATAACCACAATGGCATTCTTCCTGAATATTGTTCAATTAAGATACCAATCCATCTCTCTAAAGAGCCTAAAATTGCTCTATGTAGCATTACAGGATGCTTTTTATCCCCATCAACATCTACATAATAAGCTGCTAACCTTTCTGGTAAAACAAAATCTACTTGGAGAGTTCCACATTGCCAATCCCTTCCAATTGCATCTGTAAGCACAAATTCAAGTTTTGGGCCATAAAATGCACCTTCACCAGGATTTAATGTGCAGGTAATTCCTGCAGCTTCTATTGCTAGTGTAAGAGCTTTTTCAGCTTTATCCCATGTAGAATCTTCTCCAGCACGGATTAAAGGTCTATCAGAAAATTTAACCTTAAGTTCTGCAAAACCAAAATCTTTATAAATTTGTTGGAGTAACTCACAAAATTTAACACATTCAGATGTAATTTGAGAATTCATACAAAATATATGTGCATCGTCTTGTGTAAATTGCCTTACTCTCATAATACCATGCAAAGCACCTGAGGGTTCATTTCTGTGACAAGAACCAAATTCTGCCATTCTAATAGGAAGATCTTTATACGATTTTAAACCTTGTTTATAGATTTGCACATGACCTGGACAATTCATAGGCTTTAAAGCAAGTATTTTTTCGTCATCACCTTTAGCCATAAACATATGTTCTTTAAATTTATCCCAATGCCCAGATTTTTCCCATAAAGATCTATCTATAACTTGAGGTGTTTTAACTTCCTCGTATGTTTCATTCAATCTCCTTCGCATATAGGCTTCAATCTCCAGATAAATTGACCATCCTTTTTTGTGCCAAAAAACAGAGCCTACAGCCTCTTCTTGAAGATGAAATAGATTTAACTCTTTACCTAATTTTCTATGATCTCTTTTTTCAGCTTCTTCTATCATAAAAAGGTAATTTTTTAAATCCTTGTCATTAAAAAAAGCTGTTCCATAAATTCTTTGTAATACTTGGTTTTTACTATCACCTCTCCAATATGAACCAGCTAATTTTGTTAATTTGAAAGAGTGGCCGAGTTTTTTAGTGGAGGATGTGTGAGGACCTCTGCATAAATCTAGAAAGTTACCTTGCCTGTAAAATGTAACCACTTCATTTTCAGGGATAGCATTTACTAATTCAAGTTTAAATTTTTCATTATTTTTTTTAAAAAAACTTATTGCTTTTTCTCTTGACCAAATTTCTCTTGAAATTAATTCATCTCTGTCCACAATTTCGTGCATTCTTTTCTCTATAACCTCTAGGTCAGATAAATTAAATTTTTTTTCTCTGTAAAAATCATAGTAAAATCCATTTTCTATAGATGGACCTATAGTTACTTGAGTTTCTGGAAATAATTCTAAAACTGCTTCTGCCATAATATGTGCTGCATCATGTCTTATAACATCCAAAGTTTCTTTATTTTTTTTTGTTAAAATTGAAATTGTACTATCTATTTCAATTGGTCTGTCTAAATCCCATATTTCGCCATTAACTAACGAAACCAATGCTTCGGACGCAAGTTTTTTTGATATGTCATGTGCAATTTTAGCAGATGTAACTGGTTTGCTATATTTCTTTTTATCTTTATTAGGTAATGTAATTGTAACCATTATATCTAATTTTTTGTTTTTTATATCACTAACCGTTTATTTTATATTCTGCAATAGTTTGTTTATATAATGATAAAGTAAGGTTACACATTTTATCATGACTATAATTCTTAGACACGAATTTTTTTGCGAATTCCCCAATTTTCTTTCTTTGTGATAGTTTTAAAGATAACGCATACGAAATCTTTTCAGATAGACTGTCAGCACTAATAGGCTCTGCCAAGAAACCATTTTTCCCATCAATTATCGTTTCTGAAGCTCCACCATGGTCGAAAGCAATCGGTATTTTTCTCAAAGCCTGAGCTTCTAAAACAACCCTTCCAAAGGGTTCAGGAGTTAAGGACGGCATAATTATTAAGTCACCTAGTATCATGGCAGCTTGTATATCCCTAGTAGAGTTTATAAGCTTTACTTTAGTTTCTAACTTTGATTTTATTATTTTCCTAATTAAAGAGTTTTGAAAACGTTGATTACCATCACCTGCTCCAATTAAAACACACTGAAAATCATATTTAACTTTTGATAAAGCTCTTATAAGTATTTGATAACCTTTCCACATTGCTGGCCTTGCTGCCATTATGATAACAGGAACATTATCTTTTAGATTTAAATGCTTTGATTGAGCAATTATTCTTGCTGGGTTTATTTTACTTGGATTAAATAGATCTAAATCAACACCTCTGTGAATAATTTTAATTTTTTTACTTACTTTTGGAAAAGAGTTTTTTATGCTTTCTTCAATATGCCTCGAAATGGCAATTATTGTATTTCCTTTAGTTAAAATACTATTATAGTATTTTTTCAAAAAATTGGATTTCCTAAATCTCATGTGAACTGAAGTAATAATAGGTATATCTAAGACAGCTCCGAGTGGAACGCCAATCCAAGCAGGCGCTCGAGAACAGAAATGGATTAAATCCACATTTTCATTCTTTAAAATAATCTTCAATTGATTTCTAATTTTGGGCCATTTGAGTGGATTTTTTGAATGCACATTAAGATCATAATGAATTCCACCATTTCTAGTTATTTGAGAAACCATGTGTCCACCCGAAGAGATAACTATTGATTTAAAATCATTTTCAACCAATGATTTAGAAATTTCAACAACACCTCTCTCAACGCCACCATTATTTAATGCTGGTAAAATTTGAGCAATAGTATATTTATTTTTATTCACTTTCATTGACCTTAAATTGAACGGATTTATAAATGACAAAATTTATCGATACACCGAATAGTAATACACTAGCTTATAATCAATTAACAGGTAAAAACGCAGGCATAGTTTTTCTAAGTGGTTATAACTCAGATATGGAAGGTAAAAAAGCATTATACATTGAAAAATGGGCAAAAGATAACAATCATAGCTTTTTAAGATTTGATTATTCAGGTCACGGTCAATCATCAGGAACAATTGAAACAACATGCTTTAATGATTGGTATAAAGACGCTGAATATATCATTAATAATAAAACAAAAGATAGACAAATTTTAATTGGGTCGTCTATGGGTGCTTGGATAATGCTAATGTTAGCAAAACGTGTTCCAGAGAAGATTTTGGGAATGATTGGTCTAGCACCTGCTCCAGATTTTCCTAAAACTTTAATATGGGATAAAATGACAAGTGATGAAAAAAGAAAATTAATTAAAGATAAAAGGATAACTATAAAATATGAAGATGGATCTAAAAATGATTTTTCATACATATTAATAAAAGATAGTTTTAGAAATCTTACTTTATCAGAAAATATATATTTTGATGGTCCTGTCTACTTATACCATGGTATGGCTGATAATGCTGTACCATACGATTTAAGTATTAAAATAATCGACACACTCAAAGGAACTAATAATATAAAACTGTTACTAGAAAAAGACGCTGGGCATAGATTGTCAGAAGCACACCAACTAGCAAACATTACGAAAATTATTGAAGAAATAGTAATGAAAATATAATTAAACATCTATAATTTTATAGTTTTCATGAGGATTAAGCCCAACTAGTTGGTCTTTTAATAATGGCTTAAATGAAGGTCTTGACTTAATTTTGAAATACCATTCTTTTATGTTCTCATAATCTTTAAAATTCAATACGCCCAAATAATCAAATACTGAAAAATTAGCAGCAGCTAGAAAATCTAAATAAGTTAAATCATCTTTGATAAAATAATTTTTGCTATTTAGCAAATAATTGAAATATTCAATATGAAAATCCAAATTATTAAGTGCTGCTCTTATATTCTCACTATTAGGCGTTATATTATCTAATATTCCTGAAAAGACTTTTTCATAAATTATTGGATCAAAAACTTCTTTTTTAAATATTACGTCAAACCAGTGTACTAATCTATTTATTTCTGCTTTTTCTCTATAATCATCTACAAATAATCTAGGTTTTACTTCAAGATCTTTAATATATTCAATGCAAGCATTTGCTCCAATTACTGGAAAATTTTCTTCATTAATAATAACTGGCAAATGACCAGCTGGATTAAGTTTTAGAAAATCCTTTTGTGGTTTCCAATAATTTTCTAACTGAGTTTCATATTTGATTTTTTGTTCTTCTAAAATAAGTCTAATATATCTTGAAGACGAACATAAGTAATAGTGGTAAAGGGTAATCATAGTTCAAAATTATTCTTTAGGAAGAAGTTGAAGTTTAACACTTAAAATTTAATAAAGCTTTTTTTTCTCCTACAATTACACTTGGTTTCAAATGATTTCTGAATTTAAGTCCAATTATCTTAATGCAAAAATATAAAGTAATTTTAGTGAGAATTACTAGTTTGGTAATTCAGATTTTCCCATAAGAAACTGATCTATAGATCTTGCACATTGTCTACCTTCTCTTATTGCCCAAACTACAAGAGATTGTCCACGTCTTGAATCACCCGCTGCAAAAAACTTATCAATAGATGTTTTGTACTCAGTTTCATTAGCATCCAAATTTCCAGCAGGTGTAAGTTTAACACCTAAACTACTTATTAAACCTTCATGAATTGGATGTACAAAACCCATTGCAAGTAAGACAAGATCCGCTTCAAAAGAAAACTCTGTACCTTTAATCTCGCTCATTTTCATTCTACCATCATTATCTTTTGACCATTCAACTTTAACACAATTAAGTTTTTTTACTTTACCGTCATTACCTTCAAATGATTTTGTTAAGACAGACCAATTTCTATCACAACCCTCTTGATGAGAGGTTGAAGTTCGAAGTTTTAAAGGCCAATTTGGCCAAGTAAGAGCTTTATTTTCTCTTTCAGGAGGTTGATCAAGCAATTCAAGCTGCGTTACTGACTTAGCTCCTTGCCGATTAGAGGTGCCAACGCAATCAGAACCAGTATCACCACCACCAATAACAAGAACATTTTTTCCTTTTGCCGTAATTTCAATTTTTGGATCTATTATATTACCGGCAACTCTGTCATTTTGCTGAGAAAGGAACTCCATAGCAAAATGAACGCCCTTAAGTTCTCTACCATTTACAGGCAAATCTCTTGGATTTTCTGATCCACCACAAAAAGCTATCGCATCAAAATCTTTATTTAATTCTTCGATCTTTATATTATTACCAATATGAGAATTAACTTTGAATTTTACGCCTTCGGCTTCCATTTGAGACATTCTTCTATCAATAAGATGTTTTTCCATTTTAAAATCTGGTATGCCAATCCTCAGAAGTCCCCCTATCCTAGCATTTTTTTCAAATACGACAACAGAATGACCTGCTCTAGCTAATTGCTGAGCACATGCTAAACCAGAAGGCCCAGAACCAATAACAGCAACTTTCTTACCAGTTTTTTTATTACTAATAACTGGCTTAATCCAACCTTCTTCCCACCCTTTATCTACAATTGAACATTCAATGGTTTTAATTGCTACAGGATTGTCTGTAATATTCAAGGTACATGATGCTTCACATGGTGCTGGACAAATTCTACCAGTAAATTCAGGGAAATTATTTGTTGATTGAAGTAAATCAAGAGCTTCTTTCCATTTATTATTATAAATCAAATCATTCCAATCAGGAATTAGGTTATTAACAGGACAACCTTGATGACAATATGGAATCCCACAATCCATACATCTAGCGCTTTGTTCTGAAACTTTTTTTTGGTCAAGAGGAATTAAGAACTCCTTAAAATGTTTAATTCTGTCCTCAACCGGTTCATAATCTCTTTCAACTCGGTCTAATTCTATAAATCCAGTTACCTTACCCATATCATTCTCCAGCAATTCTATTCGGTAATTTATTATCTTCTTTAAGTCTTTGTTTTCTTTCGTTTAAAGCTCTCTTAAAATCAAAAGGTGTTATTTTATAAAAAAGGTTAATATATTTATTCCACTCATCTAATATTAATCTAGCTTTTTCACTTTTAGTATATTTTAAATGTCTTTGAATTATTAATTTTAATCGAGCTTCATCAAAATCAAGTAAATCATTATCAATATCTTTTGATGATGGAGTGTCTAGTTTTTTTAAACTCTGTAATTTCTCTAAACCTACCATAGCTTTATTGCACTTAGATTCAAATGTATTATCTTCGTCTAAAATATAGGCTATACCACCAGACATTCCTGCTGCAAAATTCCTACCTGTTTTTCCAAGTATAATGACTATACCTCCTGTCATGTATTCACAGCCATGATCACCACAACCTTCAACAACAGCCGTAGCACCAGAGTTTCTAACTGCAAAACGTTCTCCTACGATTCCTCTTAAGTAACATTCTCCAGAGATTGCACCGTACAATAGCGTATTTCCAGCTATAATATTATTTTCAGGAATAATATTACTTGTTTCGTGAGGTCTCACAGATATTCTACCACCGGATAGGCCTTTACCTACATAATCGTTGGCATCACCTCTTAGTTTAAAGTTTACGCCTTTTGATAACCAAGCCCCAAAACTCTGGCCAGCGTTTCCAGTAAAATCAACATTAATAGTATCGTTGGGCAATCCATTATGACCATATTTTTTTGCTATAACTCCTGATAACATTCCACCAACAGTTCTATTAGTATTTACAATTTTTGATGAAATATTTACTTTTACTTTATCTGATATAGCTTTTTTTGATTTTGAAATTAATTCATTATCAATAGCAAGTTCTAACCTATGGTTTTGTTCTTTTGAATTATAGAAAGTCTCATGTTTTTCTTTTTCTAAATTTACAATAAGTTTTCTTAAATCCAATCCGTGAGCTTTCCAATGTTCTTCTGCTCCATCAAAATCAATAAGATCTCTTCTTCCAATTAAATCGTTAAACTTCCTAATACCAAGCTCTGACATTATTTCTCTTACTTCATTAGCAATGAAAACAAAAAAATTAACGACATGGTCAGGTGTTCCAGTAAAATTTTTTCTAAGTTCTGGGTCTTGTGTAGCAACACCTACAGGACAAGTATTTAAATGACATTTTCTCATCATTATACAACCTTCAGAAATAAGAGCGGCAGTTGCAAATCCAAATTCATCAGCACCTAGAATTGCTCCAATCACAACATCTCTTCCAGTTCTTAATCCTCCATCAACTTGGACAGCTATTCTTTCTCTTAGCCCGTTCATGACAAGTGTTTGATGGGTTTCGGCTAAACCGGTCTCCCAAGGACCTCCAGCATTTAACAATGATGTAATTGGACTTGCTCCAGTACCGCCATCATTTCCTGAAATAGTTACATGATCAGCATAAGCCTTACTAACTCCAGCTGCAACGGTTCCAACACCGATCTCAGATACAAGTTTTACAGAAACTCTAGCTTTTGGATTAACATTTTTAAGATCATGTATAAGTTGTGCTAAATCTTCAATTGAATAAATATCATGATGAGGTGGTGGTGATATTAAACCAACACCTGGGGTTGAATGTCTAATTTTAGCGATGAATTCATCAACTTTTCCACCTGGAAGCTGTCCACCTTCACCTGGCTTAGCGCCTTGTGCCATTTTGATCTGAATGTCAGTCGCGTTTGATAAATATTCAGTCGTTACTCCAAATCTTCCGGAAGCAACTTGTTTTATTCTGGAGTTCATAGAATCACCGTTAGCAAGTTGAACAAATCTTGATGTTTCTTCTCCACCCTCTCCTGTGTTAGATCTTCCTCCAAGACGGTTCATTGCAATTGCTAAAGTTGTATGAGCTTCTGTAGATATTGACCCAAGTGACATAGCACCTGTAGCAAATCTTTTAACTATTTCAGATGCAGGTTCTACCTCATCAATATTTATAGGTTTTGTTTTATTTGTGAACTTAAATAAACCTCTTAAATTTTTTAATTTTATGGAGTGATCATTAATTTTCTTTGAGTATTTTTTAAAAGTATTATAATTAGCACTTCTAACTGAATGTTGAAGCATTCCAATAGTCTCAGGTGTCCATACATGTTCTTCCCCTCGAATTCTAAAGCTTAAATCACCACCAACATCTAGATCATTAGACAATAACGGTGAATTACCAAAAGCTAATTCATGTCTGTTTTCTGTTTCTATTTGAATTTCTTCTAAGCCAATACCTTCTACCTTTGAAGATGTACCACAGAAATATTTATCAACAAGATTAGATGATAGACCGACTGCATCAAAAATTTGAGCGCCAGAATAAGATTGATATGTAGATATACCCATCTTAGACATTACTTTAAGCATGCCTTTAGTTACCGCTTTGATATATTTTGTGTAAGCTTCTTTTTCCTCAATTTCTTGATTATGATTTTTTATTATATTTGATAAAGTATAGAAAGCTAAGTAAGGGTTTATTGCTTCTGCTCCATAACCTGCAAGAAGACATAGATCATGAACTCTTCTTGCTTCTCCAGTTTCTATTATTAAACCTACTTTTGTTCTTAAACCTTTTTTAATTAAATGGTGATGAACTGAGCTCGTAGCGAGTAATGCGGGAATTGCAATATTTTTTTGATCAACTTCTCTATCTGATAAGATAATTATATTACAGGCATTGCTATTAATAACTTTTTCAGCTTCAACACAAATAGTTTGTAAAAAATTTTCAATTTCTAAATTAGGACTTTCTTCTTTGTTATAGCAAATACTTAAAGTAACAGCTCTTAACTTATTAGAGGTGAATTTATCTATATTTCTAATCTTTTCTATATCTAAATTATCTAATATCGGATGATCAACTTCAATTAACTTTTGATTTTTACCTGATTTAGGATCAAGCAAATTTGGCCTTGGTCCAATGAAATTCATCAAAGACATTACCAACTCCTCTCGAATAGGATCTATGGGAGGGTTTGTTACCTGAGCAAAATTTTGAAAAAAATAATCATACAAAAGCCTATTTTTATCTGATAGCGCTGCTAATGGTATGTCTCTTCCCATTGATCCAATCGGATCTTGCCCATCTAAAATCATTGGCTCAAGAAAAAATTTGAGGTCTTCTTTGTTATAACCAAATGCCTGCTGTAAGTCTAATAATAGACTATCATCTGGCAATGTTTTATTCGTATTAAAATCGATTGATTTAATATTAACTTTGGAATTTTTAATCCAATTGTCATAAGGGTATAAATTAACTAAATTATCCTTAAGCTCTTCATCTGAAATTATCCTTTTTTCATTTAAATCAACAAGAAGCATTTTTCCTGGTTGTAACCGCCATTTCTGAATAATCTTATGTTCTGGGATATCTCTAAGAACACCTACTTCTGATGACATTATAACTAAATCATCATCTGTTACAACATACCTAGCAGGTCTTAAACCATTGCGATCCAAAGTTGCTGCAACTTGAACTCCATCAGTAAAAGCCATAGCAGCTGGTCCATCCCACGGCTCCATTAAAGCAGAGTAATATTCATAAAATGAAGATCTTTTATGATCCATTAATAAGTTATCTTTCCAAGCTTCAGGTATCATTAGCATCATTGCATGAGGTAGTGAATAACCTCCCATAACAAGTAGTTCTAAAGCATTATCAAATGTTGCTGAATCTGATGGTGATTTTTCTATAATTGGCCATAATTTCTTTAAGTCATCTCCTAAAAGTTCAGAATACATACTGTACCGTCTTGAGTTCATCCAATTTGTATTTCCTTTGACAGTATTAATCTCACCATTATGACACAAATATCTAAAAGGTTGGGCTAAACGCCAAGAAGGGAAAGTGTTTGTTGAAAATCTTTGATGGAAAAGAGCTATAGCACTTTTAAAATTTTTATTTTGAAAATCAATGTAAAATTTCGAAAGGTTTGGTGCTAATACCATTCCTTTAAATATAATAGTTCTTGTTGAAAGTGAAACGACATAAAAATCATCGCAATCATCTTGTAATTTTTTTTGAAGTAAGAAGAGGCTTTGCTTTCTAATTACATATAATTTTCTTTGAAATTCTTTTTCAGTTTTTGTATTTTTTCCTTTTTCAATGAAAAATTGTCTTATAATTGGTGAATTATTTTTTACAGTTTCTCCTAAAACAGAATCATCAACAGGAACATCTCTCCATCCAATTAGAGACTGACCTTCTTTTTTTATTGCTTCTTCAACTGAATTGATTGCAGAATTGTATCTGTTTTTTTCTGGTGGCAGGAAAATCATGCCAACCCCATAATTACCAATTTCTGGAAGTTTAATACCAGAATTTGAAAATTCTTTTTTAAAAAAATCATGAGGTATTTGAATCAGAATACCTGCACCATCACCCGCCAATGGATCAGCACCAATAGCTCCTCTATGGTCAAGGTTATGAACAATCTCCAAGGCTTGATGAACTATTTCATGTTTAGGTTTATTTTTAATATTTGCAATAAAACCAAAGCCACAATTCTCATGTTCGTTATTAGGGTCATAAAGACCATATTCATCAGGAAACCCCATTTTATTTAATTTATTTTTTCTCATCATTTACCTTGAAACTAACACATAATTTTTCATAATATAATGTGGAATATAAATTTTATCCTAGCGAAGAAATTGGAACATAATAAATTTATATCTAATTGTAAAATTAATCATTATATGTCAGATATGCATAAATTGCATTACAAAACTGGTTTACAAATTAATTAATAATCTCTGCTTCTTTAATCATAAAATCTTTAAAAGCCCTAATTCTAGAGTCGTTTCTCAACTCGTAATTAAAGCATAATGATATGGACATTTTTGGACCTTCAAGTTGAGATAAAATTTCAGTTAATTCAATCATTTCAAATTCCATCCAATCTGGCAAAGACGCTATTCCCATTCCAACCTCAGTAGCTTTTGCTATTCCATAAATGCTAGAAACTTCTAAAATTGGTTGTCTTGGTCTTTTATTTTCTTTTCCAATTGTTAATAACCAATTCAATCGATGTCTATCAAGAGGGGGTTGAGCATCTTCTCCATAAGAAATTATTTTATGATTATCTAAATCGCTACTGGTTTTAGGAGTTCCATTTTGTGAAATATATTCATTTGAGGCAAATATCTTGTATCTACAATCAGCTAATTTTATTTGAATATCGTCTTGAGAAACACTTGGTGTCATTCTAACTTCAATATCTGAGTTAAAATTAGTAACTCTAGGCTCAAAATCTCTCAGACTCAGAGCAACATTTATATCTGGAAATAAATTTTTGAATTTTGACATTCTAGGAGCAACCCATAAAGCACCAAATGCATTTGTAGCAGTGACATTCAATCTACCCGATGGAACATCCATATCCTCAAGAAGTTGATTATGTGTCTTGCTAATATCGGAGGCTAAAACTTGTACAGAAGATGACAATCTCAAACCAGCTTTAGTCAATGAAATACCATCAGAGTTTCTTAAAAAAAGCCTAACACCTAATTCATTTTCTAAAGCTTTCATTTGTCTACTTAACGCTGATTGGCTCATTTGTAAGATATGAGAAGCTTCGGTAATATTTCGAGTTTGTGCAACAATATTAAATAATCTTAGTCTGTCCCATTTCATAAATAATCTCTAAGTTCTGTTAAATTTATCATATTCCTTTAATACACATCTAATAAGTATCTTTTGTTTTTTTTTAATATTTTTAAGTATTCTAAAGCTTTTCTATCATTACATTTCAGCTCTTTTTCAATCATTTTTATAATTGTGGTTTCAACATCTTTAGCCATTTTTTTAGCATCTCCACATACATATATTATTGCACCATTTTCTAACCACTTAAAAAACTCAACACTTCTGTCATTAATTTTATCCTGTACATAAATCTTTTTATCCTGATCTCTTGAAAAAGCAGTATCTAAATTATTCAAAATTTTTTCTTTAACAAAATTTGAAATTTCATCTTCATATATAAAATCATCTTTCTTAGTCTGAGCACCAAAGAATAACCAATTTTTTCCATTACTCTTTAGATATTTTCTTTCTTGTATAAATGACAAAAAAGGAGCTACGCCTGTACCAGGACCTATCATAATTATTGGCTTAGTTTGATCTTTAGGTAATCTAAATAATTTATTTGGGATTAAGAAAATTTTTACTCTAGATCCTATTTCACATTTATCAGATAGGAATGTTGAACAAACGCCACCATAGTCTCTTGCTTTTCTTTTCCAACGTTGAGTTGAAACGCTTAAATGAA
>CACMYY010000016.1 GCA_902618025.1 uncultured SAR116 cluster alpha proteobacterium | reverse complement strand
GTTACTGGGGGATCAGGTGGTATAGGTCAAGCATTGGCAAGTAGTTTTATCAATAATAAAGCAAAAGTTGTTATACTTCTTGACATAACATTTGAAAATTTTGAGTCAAAAAATCAAAATCTAATTTCTAAAATTTGTGATGTAACAAATCAAAAAGAATTAAATTCAATTATTGATGAAATAAACATGGAATTTGGTCTAATCGATATTTTCTGCTCTAATGCCGGAATATTAAGTTTAGGAAATGAACAAACATCTATACAAGATTGGAATAAAAACTGGTATCTGCACGTATTGTCTCATGTTTTTGCAGCAAAAAAACTTATACCTGAGATGTTAAAAAGAGGCAGTGGATACTTCGTAAATACATCTTCTGCAGCAGGCTTGCTGAGTCATATTGACTCAGTCACATATTCAACTACTAAACATGCTGCTATTGGTTTTGCTGAGTGGATTGCAATCACCTATGGAAAACAAGGAATAGGTGTTTCAATATTATGTCCACAGGCGGTAGAGACGGCTATGACTAAAGGTAGAGAAAACGAAGTATCAGCAATTGATGGAATGATGAAACCAGAACAAGTAGCTTTAGATGTTATAAAAGCTATTAAAGAAAATACTTTTCTTATTTCACCTCATGATCAGGTACTAGGTTATTTTCAAAATAAAGCTAACAATTATTCTCGATGGATTGGAGGTATGCAAAAATTAAGGCAAAAGTTAAAATCTTAAATTTTACAGTGCATCTGCTATTGCTGATCCACAACTATTAGTGTTTGCTTTTCCTCCTAAATCAAGAGTTCTATATTCTTCTTTTTCTAAAACTTCTTCTATTGCCCTAACAATATGTTCTGATGCTTCTTTAAATCCAAGGTGTTCAAGCATCATAGCGCCTGCCCAAATTTGACCAACAGGGTTGGCAATACCTTTCCCAGCAATATCTGGCGCAGATCCATGTACTGGCTCAAATAAGGATGGAAATTTTTTCTCAGGGTTAATATTACCAGATGGAGCAATACCAATGGTCCCAGTGCACGCAGGTCCTAAATCTGATAAAATGTCACCAAACAAATTTGAAGCTACTACAACATTAAATTTGTCAGGGTTAAGTACGAAATGTGCACAAAGTATATCTATATGATATTTATCCCATTTAACAGCAGAATATTGTTTTGCCATTTCTTCTACCCTCTCATCCCAATAGGGCATGGTTATAGAAATACCATTAGATTTTGTAGCAGATGTTAAATGTTTTTTTTCTGTTTTATTTGCTAATTCAAAAGCAAATTTTAGAACTCTATCTACACCCACTCGCGACATAATAGTTTCTTGCATTACAATTTCTCTTTCAGTATCTGGAAACATTTTGCCACCTATAGAAGAGTACTCTCCTTCAGTGTTTTCTCTAATAATATAAAAATCTATATCCCCTGGTTTTCTGTTTGCAAGAGGAGATGGAACTCCAGGTATTAATTTAACTGGTCTAAGATTTATATATTGATCAAACTCTCTTCTAAATTTTAATAAAGATCCCCATAATGAAATATGATCTGGAATTTTTTCAGGCCAACCCACTGATCCAAAAAATAGTGCGTCGTGTTCTCCGATTTTCTTCTTCCAATCATTTGGCATCATTTGACCATGTTTTGAATAATATTCATAAGAGCTAAAATCAAAATGATCAAAATGTAGATTAATACCATATTTGTTTGAAATTATATTCAAAACTTTCAGAGCTTCTGGCATTACTTCTGTGCCAATACCATCTCCAGGTATTACAGCGATATTATATTTATTTTTTTGCATTCAATTTTCCTAATTTGTTTCAAAAGGTGTCCACGGTGCAGCTGTCATTAGTTTGTTTTCTTGTGTTAAAACAAGTGGTCTAAACTCTGATGCAAACTTTATGAAGTCTTTATCATTATATATAGTTTTCCATAATTCTCTTCTATTGTTATCATCTTCAAATTTCCACACGTGGATTATTTGGTTTAACGCACCTACATCACCAATATAATAACGTATAATATTATCTTTATATTTTTTTAATGCTGGCCAACCTAACTCTTCATAAATTTTTATAGCTGATGATAGTTTACCAACATGTAATGTGTAAGTTCTTAATTCAAAAATTTTCAATATCACCTCCAATTTAATAAAAATCTTATCGCATCTGAATTATTGAGTTTTACTATAATTTATTTAATAATGTATATTGGAATAAATAGGAAGATTTAATGGAAATTTTAGAAATCAAAGATTTAGAAATATTAGCAAAAAAACGTGTGCCAAAAATGTTTTTTGATTATGTAAATTCTGGTTCATGGACTGAAACTACTTACAATGAAAATGTATCAGATTTTCAAAAGATTAAACTAAGGCAAAGAGTTGCAATTGATATGTCAAATAGAACTCTTGAGACTAAAATGATTAATCAAACTGTGTCAATGCCAGTAGCTATTGCTCCGACAGGTTTAACAGGAATGCAAAGAGCAGATGGAGAAATATTAGCTGCACAGGCGGCGGAAGAATTTGGTATTCCTTACACTTTGTCAACAATGAGTGTTTGCTCTATTGAAGCAGTAGCTGCAAAAACATCAAAACCATTTTGGTTTCAACTTTATGTTATGAAAGATAAAAAATTCATGGAACGTCTCATTGACAGAGCCAAAGAAGCTAAATGTAGTGCTTTAGTTTTAACACTTGATTTACAACTTTTAGGTCAAAGACATAAAGATTTAAGAAATGGACTGTCAACTCCACCCAAATTAATTCCCAAGCATATATATCAAGTATTAACTAGGCCAATGTGGTGTTTAAGAATGCTAACAACTAAAAATCATTTTTTTGGAAATATTGTAGGTCATGTTGAAGGAATAAAAGACGTAAGATCTTTAGGTTCTTGGATAAGCACTCAGTTTGATCAGAAACTTGATTGGAAAGAAGTAGATTGGATAAAGAAGAGATGGGGTGGCAAATTAATAATTAAAGGTATTTTAGATTCTGAAGATGCTCTGTTAGCTTCCAAAACAGGAGCTGATGCTATAATTGTTTCCAATCACGGAGGAAGGCAACTTGATGGGGCATCATCTACTATAAATATTTTACCTGAAATAGTAGATAAGGTTGGTAAACTTGTTGAAGTTCATCTCGACGGAGGTATAAGATCTGGTCAGGATGTTGTTAAAGCAATGTGTTTAGGTGCAAAAGGAACTTATATCGGTCGAGCATTTTTGTATGGTTTAGGAGCTCTTGGAAAAGAAGGTGTAACAAGAGCTCTTAACATTATTAAAACAGAAGCAGATATGACAATGGCTTTATGTGGTAGAAGAGATATACACGATTTAAATAGAGACAATATTTATACCCCTAAATAATTTCAGTTAAAATTTATAATTTTAATTTTAGATTTAGCTTGATTCTAATAATTAACAATCATTTAATTGTTGAAAATATTGCAACAGCTGCTTCACTCATCTCTTTTATGCATATTAGAGCTGTTGGCAATTGTACAGAATTACTTACAAAAGCGTGCATTTGTCCTGGGAACAGACGATAATGAACTTCATTTCCAAAAAACAAAAGTCTTCTTTTATAAGCATCACCTTCATCAACTAGAGGGTCTAGACCAGCTCCAAAAATATAAGTTGGTGGCATGTTTTCTAAGTTGGGTGTTAAAATAGGAGATGCCCTCCAATCTACTTGTTCTTCATAAGAATTTAAATAATGATCAACAAAATACTTTATAGTTTTTTTATTAAGGATCATTCCCTCAAGTTCTATATCCATGGATCTTCTGCACATAGTCATATCTACCCAAGGATAAACTAATATTTGGCCATGTACTTTAGGGATTATTTTATCTCTTGACATAATTGTACCAATAGTTGCTAATGCGCCACCGGCACTATCTCCACACAAAATAATTTTATTTTCATCAATTTTTAGTTCACTTGATTTTTTTATAATTTCTGTAATTGCATCTTTTGTCTCTGTAATTTGGGATGGAAATTTGTATTCAGGAGCAAGTTTATAATCAACTGCTATTACTATTGCATGAGTTTGTTTGCAAAGATGCCTGCATACCAAATCATGACTTTCAAGATCACCCATAACAAAGCCGCCTCCATGAAAATATATTATTAAAGGTAACTTATCATTGTTAATGTTATGAGAAGACTTGTTAAAATATTTTCTTAGTGGAATAGTTCCAAGAGTACCATTAACTGAGAAATCTTCTACATCTGTTATATCAACCTTCAACTCTTCAGGAGTTTCTGCCATTTTTGCTCTTAAAGCTCTTAGCTCCTGAGGAGTAAAACTCTCTAGAGCAGGTGCATTATTATTTATACGTTCATTAATTAAGGCTTGTGTATCTTTATCAATTTGCATTTAGTTTCTCTTTTTTTTAATATATTTATAATCATAATAACATTTATTTTAAATTAAATATTAAAAATCCTAATATATTTTAAAAGCAATAAAGTTAGTCGTGACTAAGTTTATTAGGTTATTGACGTTATTAATGCTGTATGCAATATAAGGTGCACAAACAAATTTTATAGAGAATTTATGAATTATAATCCATCACAGGCCACTATATACCCATTTATTATTAGGTATCAGCAGATATTCAGTTATTTGTTTTTATTTGTTGGAGTTTACCTTTTCTTTAACATGGATAATCAGACATGGGAAATTATTAAATCGTCAGTTTCTGATGCGTATATAGGTGTTACTAGTTTTGTGGCTGGAACATTATTGCTTTTTTTTACATTAGAAAAGTATTTAAAAATTGATGTAAAAAATATTCTATTAAATAGGCCTAAATTAGAAGTCTTTATAAGCTCACTTCTTGGAGCTCTCCCTGGTTGTGGTGGAGCAATCATTGTTTTAACTCAATACTCAAGAGGTAAAGCATCGTTTGGATCTGTTGTTGCAGCTTTGACTGCCACTATGGGTGATGCGGCTTTTCTATTAATAGCAAGAGAACCAACAACTGGATTATTAATTCTATTAATTGGTTTTTTTGTGGGGTATGTGTCCGGTTTACTAGTTAATTCAATTCATGGAAAGAGTTTCATGAAGATGAATGGTTGTGACTTGATTAGATTAAATTGTAAACCGTCAAAGTATAAACCATCAAAAACTTTAGATTTAATCTGGCTAACTTTAATAATACCAGGTATGATTTTTGGAATTTTATCAGCTTTTCAAATTGATCTTGATGCCTATTTTTCAAATAATTTTATTGAGAATCCAATAACATTTTTTGGTTTTTTTGCGGGTTCTCTGTGTTTTGTCATGTGGATTATACCAATCATTAGTGGTTTGAAGTATAGCCCTTCAGGATCTAATGAAAAGATAATTAGAAGAACTGTTTCAGACACTAACTTTATAACAGGTTGGGTAATTCTAGCTTTCCTTGCTTATGAATTAACTGCTCATTTTGGAGGTTTTAATTTAGAAACCATCTTCGAATCATATTATATGTTAATTCCACTAATTGCTATTCTGATAGGTTTTTTACCTGGTTGTGGACCACAAATATTAGTAACCACTCTATACTTAAATGGTATAATACCTTTATCTGCACAAATAGGTAATGCAATTTCAAATGACGGTGATGCTTTGTTTCCTGCAATTGCATTGCACCCCAAAGCTGCCTTCATAGCTACAATTTACTCAGCTTTTCCAGCAATAATTGTTAGTTATGGTTATTTATTTTTATTCGAATTTTAAAATTTAGTTATTTTTTCAATCATTACAGCATTTTCTTTAATTTAATAATAAGTGATACTTGATGAATGGAAATTGTAAAGTTAATATAAATTACAATTTCAAAATTCTAATCAAAAATAAAGTGTACTAAATGAATTTTAAACCAGCGAATATACCTACCAATGATACACTTAGGGTTAAAGCAGTTCATAGAACTGGTGTATTAGACGAAAGTAAAGAGGAGTTATATGAAATTTATTGTTTTCTTGCAAAAGAAATAACTGGTTGTCCGGTAAGTTGGACTGGAGTTATTGATAATGAAAAACAGTTTGTTTTAGCAAGAGATGGTTTTCCAGATGAAGTGCCAATGGAAATGCCAAGAGACCAAACACTTTGTCAATTCGCAATTGAAAAAACAGAACCTTTAATCATCAATGATATGACAATTGACTATCGTTTTAAAAACCATCCAGCGGTTGTTGATTTTGGAGTAAAGTTTTATGCAGCATTTCCCGTTACTACTTCAGATGGTTATACTCTTGGAACGTTATGTGTAAGTGATAATAGAGTAAGAAGATTAACAAAAAACAAAATTAAATTATTAAAAGGTTTGGCATCGAAGTTATCTTATCAACTAGAAGTACAAGTTAATCAAAGAAAAGGCACTGCTGAGTCTGTAATTAATATATTAAACAAATTAATTAGAAATTTCAAAAACCTTCAGATAATAGAAGCAATTACAATTTTAAAATTTATTATAAATGAACAGATTTCAAGAGATGATGAAGAGTTGTTAACGCAATTTGGTATTGCTCATAAAAAGAACGATATTCTTGAACTATCTTCACAAGGGAAGAATTTAAAATCAGAATTAAACCTGAACATTGGAACATTGAAACGTATAAAAAATCTTTCATCTGACAATGAACAACTTATGAATATGTTAGATCAAATTAAAGGTTAAAAATGTTTGGGAAAATTTTAAATTTTAAATTTACATCTATAAGCGAAGCAAAATTGGCTGCTTCATTTTGCTCTGAAAAGTTTGGTTCTAAAATAAGTGAATATAATATTGTAGGTCTTAATATTTTCATCAGTCAATCAGGTGATCTAAATGTTTCCATTAAATTTGAAAATCCAGATGCTTTGAAAAGCTTTGAATCTAATTATCTAAATATTATTGCAGATCTAAAAGGAAGTCTGGTTTTTAAGGAAAATAATTTTGTAGGTGTTTGTACTTTTACGTATGAGAAGGAAGCCACAAGTACAGAAATGTAGATTGAGTTTAAGAGGGTTTTATAAATGATAAAAGCGTCAGAAACATTTGAAGGAACATGGCCATTTCTGCCTAATTTTTTTAATGGAAATGGTTTTCTAATGCATTACGTAGATGAGGGACCAAGACAGGCTAATCCAATCATTCTTCTTCATGGCGAACCTACCTGGGGCTATTTATATAGAAAATTCATACCTGAATTATCAAAATCATATAGGGTTGTTGTTCCAGATATGATGGGTTTTGGTAAATCAGAAACTCCGCAAGATAAAGAATATACTTTGAAAACTCATGTGGAAAATTTGAGTAAATTAATAGACAATTTAAAATTAACCAATATTACGTTTGTTGGTCAAGATTGGGGTGGTCCGATAACAGCTGCTTATTCCATAAGAAACCTTAATAAGGTAAAAAGTTTTGTTTTAATTAATACGTTATTTGGATATAGCAAAGAAGAAAGACCGAAGAATTTATCTCCATGGTTTCATTGGATAAACAAACATTATCAAGATAAAACATTAGACGGTATATTAGGTGAACTTGGATCTACGCTCCTTTCTGTCATGAAGATACCTAACTTTACAAATAATAATATTATTAATGAAACATGGATTAATGCTTATTCAGCGCAGTTTCCAGATAGAGCGAGTTGTAAAGGAGCTATTAATTTCCCTTTAGATGCTCTTTTAAATAGGATTGTACCTTATATCGTGGAAGGTATTAAACAAGGTGACCTTAAGTCTTTATGTTCGAAACCTGCTGTTTTGGCATATGGAATGAAAGATAAAGCAATTGAACCTGATTATGCTATAAGAGACTTTAAAGCTCTTTTCCCTGGTTCTAAGGTAGTTGAAATGCCAAATGCTGGCCATTATTCTCAAGAAGATGAACCAGAACTTTTAATAAACTTAATAAAAGAATTCATTAAAGAAAATGAAAATTAATTATGAACTTAGTTTATAAAGTCTGTTCTAAAGATGAATGGGATCAAGCAATTTTAAATCAATTTTATTCTGGCTCAGATGTCGACAATAAAGACGGTTTCATTCATTTATCTACAAAAAAACAATTACATGAAACAGTAACAAAACATTTCCGAAGAAAGAAAAACTTAATAATTATCTCTTTTAGCACTAAAAAAATACAAGACAAACTTAAATGGGAAGTTTCTAGAAATGGTGATCTTTATCCACATTATTATGGCAATTTAGAAACCAAATTTGCAGAAAATACTTATATTTTACATTTAAATGCTGATGATATCCACGAATTTCCTGAAAACTTTTTCTCCTAAAAAATATTGTAAAAATTTTTTTTCTGCATGTAATCCGTATTTTTGTCTTTGATTTTTATTATTGATAGCATCTTTTAAAACGTTAGCTAATTGTTCTTGATTTAAAGGATCTACACACCAACCTGTTTTTTTATCAATTACAGCATCTGTTACTCCCCCAACTATGCCTGCAATTGATGGAATTCTATAGGCTGCTGCTTCAATATAAGATATACCAAAACCTTCAATAGAATTGTTTACTTTATATGATGGCATTACAAAAACATCAGAACTTTCTAAAAATTTTTGTTTTAAATTACCGTTTATTTTTCCAACTAAGAATACGTTGTCTGATAAATTTAAATTTTTAATATTTTCTTTTAATTCTTCTAATTGTAATCCCTCACCACAAATATTCCACTTAAAAGGTTTCAATAAGTTATTTGCATTCAAATTTGATAAGCATCTTAGAACGGGAAGGATGCCTTTTCTTTTTTCCAGTCTACAAATTGTTAAAAGAGAGACTACTTCTGACTTCTCTGCAGATTTTATTTTATTTTTTTTTGTTTTTTTAAGTGAATAAGTAGGAGGAATAACTACTTTTTTTGTATTTGAAATTTTTAATTTATCAATCAAGTTCGCTGTGTAATTAGAACTACAAATTATACAAGAAGCTCTGTTTAAAGATTTTTTTATTTTTTCAAACTTTTTTTCTTTTCCTAAAAATTCTTGTCCATGAGCAAAGACATATATTTTATTGACGCTCTCAGGTACAGCATTTAAAGATTTCCAGCTGTCACATATGATAACATCATTATGTTTACAAATTATTTTTAAAAATTTTTTTTTGACATATGGTCTGAATATTTTGGGAGAAAAATTGTTGTGAATATTAATATTGAAATTTGAATCTCTATATTTTTTTGATAGAAAATGATCTGGGAAAATATGTATCTCATTATTGATTGATAATCTTTTACAAATTGAATCCATGACATTTTGCATGCCTCCAGTTCGAGGAGGAAAAGTTTGTGTAACGATCATATACTTCATAAATATCTACTATAATTAAAATTAAACTAAATCAAAATGTCTGGCTAAATATCATCTCATATTATACAGTAAATTAATTTTGGAGGTTATTATGTTTAAATTAACGTTCAGTCCAGCTTCTCCATATGTACGTAAGGTTTTATTATCAGCTTATAGAGCTGGAATTCAAGATGAATTAGAACTCGTTGAGGCAGGAAGTGAAAATGATACCTTATTAAGAGCTAAAAATCCTCTTGGAAAAATCCCAGTATTACAAAAACCTGACGGAGATTTTTTATTTGATAGTAGAGTAATTGTTGACCATTTAAATAAATTAGGAGGTGGGTTAATACCTGAAAATGGTTCTGAAAGAGATATTATATTAAGTAGATCAGCACTTGCTGAAGGATTAACTGACGCGTCACTTCTTGTTGTTTATTCAGAAAGATATGCAGGAGGTGAGACACCTTCAAAATTATGGCTAGATTTACAATTAGCTAAAATAGAAAAAACATTAGATTTTTTGGAAATTGATATTATTAACTGGTTAAACCCAAAAGGGTTTGACGCGGCAAACATTGCTTTAGCCACTGCACTTGACTACATGTCATTCAGAAATGTTAAAGACTGGAAATCAAACAGACCAAAAATAAGTCAATGGTTTGATAATGTGTCATTAAAACTTTTAGGTTTTGCTGAAACAGCTCCTAAATAATGATTAAATCTAAGGTTGAACTAAAACAGCTCTAAAGTCATTTACATTTGTTAAGGTAGGTGAAGTAAAAATTAAATCATCTATCTTTTCAAAAAATTCATATGAGTTATTAGCATTTAAATAACTAAGTGGATTTATTTTTTTCATATAGGCTTTTTTTAGAGTTTCCTCTGAGATATATGCTCCGGCATTATCCTCAACACCATCTATCCCATCGGTATCAATTGCGAGACAATTTATTCCATTTGAATTTTTTAAGTGAATTGCCATTGAAAGCATAAATTCAGTATTTCTACCTCCTTTACCATTACCCTTAACAGTCACTGTAGTTTCTCCACCAGATAAAAGTAATATTGGTTTTTGTAAGTTAATATCTTGATATTTTTTTTCTTTTTTAATTTTTATTGCTAACTCAGCCATCTTCTTACCTTCAATTTTAGACTCTCCCTCAAGTGTATCTGAGATAATTACAGGAATGAAATCATGTTTTTTAGCTACTTCAGCTGCTTTTTTTAGAGCCATCATTGGGGTTGCAAGCATATATTTAGGAGATTTGTTCAATTTTGGTAATGTATTTTTTTTTATAGTATCTATCAATTTGTCATTAACAGAAATTTTATATTTTTCTAATATTTTAATTGAATCTTCATTTAAACCATTGGCTTGTATAGTTGGACCTGAACCAATATAAGCAGGGTTATCACCAGGAATATCAGATATCATATAAGTTGTAAGTTTTGCTGGGAAAATTGCTTGAGCAAGACGGCCACCTTTGATTTGAGATAAAGATCGTCTTACAATATTCATTTCATCTATTGGAGCACCACAACGTAAAAGTTCCTTATTTATTCTTTGTTTTTCTTCAAAAAGAACTCCTTTTGCAGGCAGTGTTAGTAAAGATGATGCTCCACCTGAAATAAGAAAAACTACATGATCGTCTTTTGATGATTGTGTAGCTAGGTCAAATATTTTTTTAGATGCTAATAAACAATTTTTATCTGGTTCGGGATGAGAGGCTTCAATAATTTTTATAAATTTGGTTTTAGTATAATGACCATACCTTGTTACAACTAAACCCTCTAGAAGACCATCATATATGTTTTCGAATTCTTGTGCCATACTTGCACTTGCTTTACCTGCACCTAATACAATCAGCTTACCTTTTGGCTTTTGAGGAAGATTTCTAAATTTACCCTTAGGTTTAGCTGCATCAAGTGCAGATTCCATAATCAATTTGAGTGATTTTTCAAAATTCATAATAAATTTGCAATTTTTGTTAGTTTCTTAAAGAATGACTTCATAAGTTTTTAAATTCAATCATTAAATAAATTAAAGTGTAGGAATGAAATGGCTATCATAGAAAATAAATTAATTGGAAATACTTTGTTAGTAACTATTAATAATCCTTCTAAACGAAATTCAATGATCATTGGTTTTCACGATGAATTACAATCAACGATCAAAATGGGTGAAGAAAATAAGGATGTAAACTCAATCATCATCACTGGTGCTGGAGATTTCTTTTGTGCAGGTGGTGACCTGAATGGTCTTAAAACAAGAAGATCAATGACAGAAGATGAGAGATATAACGCATTAGGTCAGTTAAATGGAACAATTCAAGCGATATATGACTGCTCAAAACCAATTATTTCAGCTATTGAAGGTGGAGCTGCAGGTGCAGGTGTTTCATTAGCTATGGCTTGTGATTTAGTCGTAATGAGTGAACATACGTTTTTTTCCTTAGCTTATGTAAAAATCGGATTAACACCTGATGGTAATGCAACTAAATTTTTATCTGAAACTATGCCACGTCAAATGCTTTCTGAGATGGCAATGATAGGAGGTAAAATAGATGCTTCTAGATTATATCAAATAGGTGCCATAAATGTTTTATCTCAAAAAGGAAACGCAAAAGAAACTGCTTTGGAATTATCCAAAAATTTTGATAATCTTCCAAAAAATTCTATTTCTAGAATAAAGAAATTGTCTAGATCTGCTTATGGAAATAATTTTTCAGAGCAGCTTCAAATGGAAACTAATTTGATGGTAAAATCTATGGGTGACAAAGAAAGCATAGAAGGTATTGATGCTTTTTTAGAAAAAAGAGAGCCTGATTATAAAAAATTAAGAAAGTAGATTTTCTGGCACATCGATTGCTTATAAAAAGCATGAAATTACTCAAATATTCGATAATAATCACTATATCTTCTTTTTTATCGATGAAGGCATCAAATGCAGATAATATGGGAAAGTTGAATTTATGTGAAAATACAATCGAAAGTGTAGAAATACAAACTGAAATTCCAAAAGGGCTTCTTCTTGGTATAGGAAAAGCTGAAGCAATCAGAAAAACCAAAAATAAATTTGTCATCTGGCCTTGGACAATAAATCATGCTGGAAAAAGTATGTTTTTTGATACTAAAAAACAAATGAGAAATTATGTTTTTAAAAATTTAAAAAGAAATGATCTTAATATGGATGTTGGTTGTATGCAGATTAATATAAAATGGCACAAAAATAATTTTAAAAAGATATCTGATATGTTCGAGGTTAATCCTAATATTTCATATGCTGCTTCATTTTTACAACAATTAAAAAACAAACATGGTTCATGGGATAATGCGATTAAGCATTACCACTCTTCTGATCCAAAAAAGAATAAACCTTATCTAATTAAAGTTAAAAGTTTTTGGAAAAAAGTTGAAGATAATAAAATAATCAAAGCTAAAAATATTAAATATGAAAGTATTAAAAAAATAAAAGAAACTTCATTATCCAATATGATTCGACTAAGACAACCTTATTTGTTTGAAAGAATTGATAAAATTAAATTTTTTAGAAATATATTCTCACAAAATTAAATTAATTAATTGATTAAAACTTAAATAACGTAAATAGTTAAACAATTAATCATTTAATTTTTATTGTGAGGTAGTGAGCATGAATGTAAAGGAAGCTTTCATTTCAAGAAGATCAGTGAGAAGGTTTCTTCCAGATCCAATACCAAAAGATAAAATAAAAAACATTTTAGAGTGTTCAGCTTTTGCGCCAAGTGGACATAATATACAGCCTTGGCATGTATATGTTGTAGAGGGCAAAAAAAAGGAAGCAATTACAAACTCTATTTTAGCATCTATTGAAAATGGTTCTGCTAAAAATTTTAAACAAGAATTTGATTATTACCCAACTGAGTGGTTTGAACCATTTATTTCTAGAAGAAGAGCAGTTGGTTTTGAACTTTACAAGCTCCTTAATATTAAAAGAGACGATTTTGAAGCTAGAGATAAACAAATGCAAGAAAACTTTCATTTTTTTGGTGCCCCCCTTGGCATGTTTATAACCATGGATAGACGACTTGCAACAGGAACATTCATGGATGTTGGTATGTTTATTCAGAGTATTTTAGTGGGTGCCAGGGGAGAAGGATTGCATACCTGTGGTCAAGTGGCTTTTACAAGATTTCATACTTTGATTGCAGACCATTTAGGTTTCAAAGAAAACGAGATGTTAGTATGTGGAGTTTCAATTGGTTACGAGGATACAAATGCTCCTGAAAATGCCTTACGAGTTGAAAAATTAAATTACACTGACTTTACTACTTTTTTGTCTTGATTAAATTTAACTTACATAAGATCTTTTAATATGAAATTACTAAATCTTGATAGTTCTAAAACTTACTCAATACCAGATCTATATCTTAATATAGGACATTTGTTAGATCATTTTATGATGCTCATTTTTGCTAAGGCAGCATTTGATGCTGGTAGAGAATTTGGTTTATCTTACGAAGAAATTATTATTTATGGAACTTTAGGTGTGGTTTTATTTGGAGCTGCCGCTCCTTTAGCGGGTTGGTTAGCTGATAAATTTTCAAGAGCTATATTAATTACAATTTATCCTTTTGGTTTGGCCCTTGGTGCGTTATTGACTGCTTTTTCATATTCTGTAGAGATGTTAGGAATATCATTAGGCATATTGGGGTTTTTTGCAGCTATTTACCATCCTGTTGGTATTGCAATGATTACAAAAAGACCAGGTAAAGTAGGTTTGAGGCTAGGTATAAATGGTGTTTGGGGAAATATGGGGGTGGCTTTAGCACCTGTCCTAACCGGATTTCTGATAGCTTATGCTGATTGGAGACTGGCTTTTATGCTGCCTGCAATTCTTTGTAGTATATTTGGAATTACTCAATTACTTTCTTTTATAGAGTTAGATGAGAGTATATCAATTTCAAAATCAAAAATTCAAAATGAAAAAAATCAAGTTCTAAAGGATGGATGGAAAACAGTTCTAATTTGCTTAAGTATTGTAACATTATCTGGAGGATTTATCTTTGGTTCAATGACATTTCTGATTCCAAGATTATTTGAAATCAATTTATCAGAAATTTCCAATGATGTTGCAATAACAGGTATATTAGCGGGATTAGTTTATGCTTTTGCTTCATTTGCTCAAATTGGGACAGGTTGGTTGGCTGATAAAATTCCTCCAAAATACGTTTTATCGGCTATGGGTATTGGTCAATTAATTTTCATTTTCTTAGCAAGTTTTTCATTTGATTACAGTCTATTATTTATTATGTTAGCCGGAATGTTATTTGTATTTGGTCAAGTTCCTATTACAGATATTATTTTGGTAAAATATGTTCAAGATAGTTGGAGAGGTAGAGTACTTTCAATCAAGTTTATGGTTAATTTATGTGCTGGAGCTGCAGTCTTGCCTGCAATATCAATTTTGTTAAAAAATGGATACGATTTTTCTCATGTTTTAAAATCATTGGCTTTTATTTCAATTGCTGTAATTGTTTCAGGAATGCTTTTGCCTAATAAATCATCAAATTTTATTTTAGCCAAACAAAAATCTTTATAAATGCCAAATATTACCTAAGTTTACGCCATGAAAAGTAGCCAAATATTAATTTTTACAGATCTAGATGGTTCATTATTAAATCATAATAACTTTGAGTTTAAAGAGATAAAAAATTTTATTTTAAATTGTATTAAAAATGGTATTAAGATCATACCAAACACCAGTAAGACAAAGTTAGAAATTCAAGTGTTTCTTGACCAACTAGGTCAAAATCTCCCTTTTATTGTAGAAAATGGAGCAGCAATACATAATCTCGATCTAGTTCATCCAAAATTCAAATCCCAAAACAACTCTCTTGTTTTTAGTAGATCAATATCTGAAATTTTAGAGCTATTTGAGAAAAGTATGCCTATTGATTTTCAAAAGAGGTGTCTTTTTTTAAAAGATATGAAATCAATAGAACAGATGAAAATCCTTGGTCTTAACAAAAAATATTTACCATTTGCACTTGATAGAGATTATTCAATGCCATTAGTTTTTGACGGTTCTAAAGAATTGGTTATTGAATTCACTGGTCTTTTAAAAAAAATTGGCATGAAATTACATGAAGGTGGAAGAATTTATAATATATGTGATGATTGTTCAAAAGGAAAAGCAATGACAACATTAACTGAAAAGTTAAAAAATGAATTTAATACTAACTCTCATACAATCGTTATAGGGGACAGCCCTAATGACATTTCAATGTTAAATGTATCAGATCA
This sequence comes from uncultured SAR116 cluster alpha proteobacterium, assembly GCA_902618025.1. Classification (GTDB taxonomy): domain Bacteria; phylum Pseudomonadota; class Alphaproteobacteria; order Puniceispirillales; family Marisalimonadaceae; genus Marisalimonas. The sequence continues at coordinate 15,504 of CACMYY010000016.1, read as the reverse complement.
ACCTTGTATAATTCCATTACCAAACAAAAAGAATTTATGTCATTTAAAAGATAAAAAAATAATTAGAGCAACCCAAAGCGCACCACAAGGATGGGAAGAAGTGGTAAGAGTTTCACTTAAAAAAATAAATTTTGAATTAGAAGGATAGTTAAATGGGAAGTTTTTATCAAAATGGTATAGTAGCAAATTTACATGATTTTTCATATGGGACATCTTCGAAAGGAAATTACACAAAGTTAGAAAACGACTTAATGAAATTTTCTAAAGATAATCCAATGGAATTAATTCTACCATGTTTATTTTCTGAAATAAGCGGGAAGGCATTACCCAAAATTATTGACGAAATTAATCAGACCAAATTTTTAAATCATATAGTAATTGGTTTAGATAGAGCAAATAAAAATCAATACACAGAAGCCTCAAACTTTTTCAATAATTTAAAAACACCTCATTCCATTCTTTGGAATGATGGACCAAGATTAATGGAACTTGATAATGAATTAAAAGAAAAAGGTTTATCACCTAAAGAATTTGGAAAAGGTAGAAATGTTTGGTTTTGCATAGGTATGACACTTGCTAGGGGTAAAGCGGAATCGATTGCATTACATGATTGTGATATTTTAACATACGAAAAATCTTTATTGGCAAAATTATTTTATCCTGTGGCTAATCCAGTTTTTAATTTTCAGTTTTGTAAGGGATATTATCCTCGAGTAGCAGATGGAAAAATGAACGGAAGAGTTTCTCGTTTACTTGTTTTTCCTTTGTTGCTTGCAATGGAAAAGACTATCGGTCGAAGTGAATATTTAGATTTTATGAAATCTTTTCGATATCCTTTAGCTGGAGAATTTTCTTTTCGAAGAAACTTGTTACCAAGACTAAGAATACCCTCTGATTGGGGGCTAGAGATTGGAGTTTTGTCTGAAATGCAACGAAACCATGCTAGTAATAGAATCTGCCAAGTTGATTTGGCTCAGAAATATGACCATAAACATCAAGATTTGTCAGAAAATGATGATAATTCTGGATTATCAAGAATGTCTATTGATATAACCAAGGCATTAATAAGAAAACTTGCAACTCAGGGAAATATTTTTACTCTAGAGACATTCAGAAGTATTAAAGCAACTTACTACAGGGCTGCTCTTGATATGATAGATATATATAGAAGTGATGCTCAGATGAATGATTTAAATTTTGACTCTCATATTGAAGAAAAAACTGTAGAATTATTTGCATTAAATATAATGAAAGCTGGGGAATCTTTTTTTGAAAACCCAATGGAAACCCCTTTTATTCCAACATGGAATAGAGTATTGAGCGCAATTCCAGATTTTTTAGATAGATTAAAATTAAGTGTTGAATTAGATAATGCAGAAGTCAAAAAATAAATTTAAAGACAATATTAATTTGGATATTTTAAAAAGATTAAATTACATTTATGACAAAATAATTTCTAAAGAGAAAACTTTAGAATACTCAAAAAAAATTAATAGACTTATTAATCATTACAAAAAAACAGAAGTTAAAAATGAAATAAAAGATGCCTGGTCTGAAAATACAATATTACTAATCACATATGCAGACAGTGTCAATAAAGGTATGTTAGGAAAAAGCCTGAACAACTTTGGAACATTCTACAAAAAATATCTTAAAAAATTTATAAATAGTGTACATTTCCTTCCATTTTTTCCATCAAGTGGAGATGGTGGTTTCTCTGTTAAAAATCATTTTGAAGTAGATGAAATTTATGGAACATGGGAAGATATCAAAGAACTATCAAAAAATGCTAACATAATGACTGATTTAGTTTTAAATCATGCGTCTTCCGAAGGGCAATGGTATAAGAATTTTTTAAAAGAAAAAAGACCAGGAAAAAATTATTTTTATATGGTTGATAAAGGTTATGACTGTAGCAAAGTTGTGAGACCACGTGATCATAATCTTCTTTCAGAGATAAATTTTTTAAACGAAAAAAAATTTTTATGGTGCACTTTTAGTCATGATCAAATTGATTTGAATTTTAGAAATCCTGAAGTTTTATTAGAATTTATTAATTTAATACTTACTCTCACATCGTATGGAGTCAAAATTTTCAGATTAGATGCAGTTGCGTTTATTTGGAAAAAATCTGGAACGACTTGTCTAAATCTACCGCAAACTCACGAGATTATTAAATTATTAAGGGATATTGTAGATCAATTAGAGAAAAATATAGTAATTGTTACTGAAACTAATTTACCCAAACAAGAAAATTTAAGTTATTTTGGTAAAAATGATGAGGCCCACTGGGTATATAACTTTCCTTTACCACCTTTGATTATAAATACATTTTTATTTGAAGATTCAAGCGCTCTGACAAAATGGAGCATGAAAATGCCACCTGCACAGATAGGAAACGCCTATCTTAACTTTATTGCATCTCATGATGGGATTGGGATGAGACCTGCTGAAGGTGTTTTAACTGATAAAGAAATAAAAAAAATGCTTCAAAGACTAAAGAAAAATGGAAGTCAGTTTTCAATGAGAAAATTATCTAATGGTGAAGAAAAAGTATATGAAGCTAATATTTCGTTATTTGACGCTTTGAAATTCACTGATAGTGATGAAAAAGGAAAATTTGACTTAAAAAGATTTATTGCTGCTCATTGCATAATTTTAGCAATTGAGGGAGTTCCAGCTTTTTATTTTAATTCATTGTTTGCAACAAAAAATGATGAGCAAGCCTTTCATAGTTCAGGAATTAAAAGAAACCTTAACAGATATAAATGGGATTATTCATGTTTAGTTAATCTAATAAATAAAAAGGGTAGTATTGAGTGTAACAGTTATGAAACATTTAAAAATATAATTTCTATAAGAAAAACTCAGCCTGCTTTTCACCCAAACGCAACCCAATTTACTCTTAATTTAGATAAAAATATTTTTTCTGTTTGGAGGCAAAGTAGAGACAGAAAGCAAAGCATTTTTGCTTTAACAAATGTATCTTCACAAACTGTAAAATTAAATACTAACAAGATTAATTTAATTGATGATGAACAGTGGTTTGATTTATTAAGCCCAAATGAAAAAATAATAGACGGTAAATTTATAAAACTAAATCCATATCAAACTGCATGGATTACAAATTTTAGAGTATAAAGCTAAATTTTAATTTAAGGACAACCCACCTTGCTCAGTTAGAAAAGAGGTAATTGTATCTATACCAGTGTTGTTTTTCATCTGACCAAAGACAAAAGGTAATTTATTTCTAGCTATCTCCACATCATTTTTCATTTGTTTAAGATCTACGCCTACATGCGGTGCAAGGTCTGTTTTATTAATTAACAAAAAGTCAGATTTTGTAATGGCAGGGCCACCTTTTCTAGGGATATCACCTCCCATACCAACATCAATTACATAAATAGATAAATCAACTAATTCTGGACTAAAAGTTGCAGCTAAGTTATCACCACCAGATTCAATAAGGATTAATTCAAGGTCAGGAAATTTTACTTTTAATTCATCGACCGCCAGCAAGTTAATTGAGGCATCTTCTCTAATAGCTGTATGAGGGCATCCCCCAGTCTCAACACCTCTAATTCTTTCTAAAGGTAGCGCCTGAGCTTTCATAAGATATTCTGCATCTTCAATTGTATAAATATCGTTTGAAATAACTGCCATCGAAATTTTTTTAGAGAGCTTCTTGCATAAAGCCTCTGTTAAACTAGTTTTCCCAGCGCCTACAGGGCCGCCAATTCCTATTTTAAGTGGGCCAAAGTTATTAATCATGTTTGATATATCCTATTATTTAATGTTTCATGATACATACTACTTAAGTCAGATAAAAAGGCAGAACTACCTAAATCTTCAATTTGTGCAATTTTATATATGTTTGCTTGTTTTTCAATAACTGGCAATAAGTTAATTAGAATTTTCTGTCCCTCACTCTGACCTAAGGGGATATGTTTAATTCCAACATTAATAAGATTTGATACAAAGCTTTGTAGAAAGGCAATTAATAATTTTTCTAGTGGTATTTCAAAATATGAACCAGCTTTTCCAATAGCTGTTGGATAAGCTAAATTTGTATCAATTTCATAACCCCAATTTTCTTTAATGTTTTTACAAAAAGCTTTTCCTAGATTTGAAGATTCAATCCATCTTTCTTTAGAAGGGCAAAGAGCAAATGCAAGTTCATTAACTTCTTCACCATTATAAGCGTTGGCAAGTAAAATACTGTCAGTTTTCCCAGTACCATTTACAATTAAATATTTTATCCATTCTTCCAAACTAATTTTATCATATACAAATTCATATTCAATTGCAGCTTCCAAACCATGAGAAAAGTTAAAGCTACCTATAGGAAAGCTTGTTGAAAACCAAGAAAGTAGTAACTGATGATAATCAAAAGTTGGTTGTTTTTGTTTAATGCTTATGTCCATGAGTTCTACCTAAACCATACGCACCACCTTCTGGGTTAAATTCTTCTTTTACTTTTTTTACAGATCCACCCAGTTTTATGATTAAGTTTTCAATTACTCTATCAACTTGAATTAAAAGTCTCTCATTTTCAATCTGGCACGGGATATGTCTATTACCAATATGCCAAGTTATTTTAATAAGGTTGTTACTTGTAATTTCCAATAGCTCTTCCTCAGCAGATTTAATTAAAATGATTGATCCATTATCAAGTAAAAATCCGTCATTTCTTTTTAAAGAAACAGTTTCTGACAAATTTACTAAAAACCCAAAATTATTATCAGAGACAAGCTTTTTTCTTCGAATAAACCTTTGATCATAGGTTAAGGTAATTGTATCTTGAATTTCTTTATTTTCTGGATTAACTAAAATTTTCTCTGAAATCATTATTTTCTCTAAAATAAAAAATATCTCTGAGCCATAGGTAATTCTGTAGCTGGCTCGCAGGTAAGAATTTCCCCATCAGCTGTAACTTCATATGTTTCAGGATCAACAGAAATATCTGGGCAATAATTATTATAAACCATATCTTTTTTTGAGATATCTCTTGTTTTCTCCACCGCAACAGTGTTTTTAGCAAGTTTTAATGAGTCTAAACTTCCAGATTTAATAGAATCTTTACTTACAAAAGTAATTGAAGATGACTCTAGAGATCTTCCATAAGAAGAAAACATTGGTCTTGTATATACAGGTTGTGGAGTTGGAATTGATGCGTTGGGATCACCCATTTGAGCACAAGCAATACTTCCACCAAGCATCACAATCTCTGGCTTTACACCAAAAAAAGCTGGATCCCATATCACAATGTCAGCTCTTTTACCTTCAGTTATTGAACCTATATGGTTAGATAAACCGTGAGTTATAGCTGGATTAATTGTATATTTAGCTAGATATCTTTTTACTCTTACATTATCATTATCACCCTTTTCTTCTTGTAGACGACCTCTTTGAACCTTCATTTTGTGCGCTGTTTGCCAAGTTCTGATAATAACTTCTCCAACCCTTCCCATCGCTTGACTGTCAGAAGCTATAATTGAAAAGGCACCTAAATCATGAAGGATATCCTCTGCTGCTATGGTCTCTTTTCTAATCCTGCTTTCGGCAAAGGCAACGTCTTCTGGAATGGATTTATCTAAATGATGACATACCATTAGCATATCCAAATGCTCTTCTAAAGTATTAACAGTATAAGGTCTTGTTGGATTGGTTGATGATGGTATTACATTTTCATTCCCGCACACTTTTATTATATCAGGAGCATGTCCTCCACCAGCACCTTCTGTGTGAAAAGCATGAATTGTTCTATTATTAATAGCTTTTATTGTATTCTCTACAAATCCACTTTCATTCAATGTATCTGTATGTATCATTACTTGAACATCCATTTTGTCAGCTACATTTAGACAGTTATCTATAGCACCAGGAGTTGTTCCCCAATCTTCGTGTAATTTAAGTGCGCAAGCCCCAGCATTTACCTGTTCAATTAATCCCTCTGGTTTAGAAGAATTCCCTTTACCTGCAAATGCAAGATTCATAGAAAATGCATCCGCTGATTGTATCATTTTACCTATATGCCAAGATCCAGGTGTGCATGTTGTTGCCAATGTTCCATGAGCAGGTCCAGTACCACCTCCTAGCATTGTTGTTAAACCTGAGTGAAGAGCATCATCAATTTGTTGAGGACATATATAGTGGATGTGAGAATCAAATCCTCCTGCTGTAATGATTTTACCTTCACCTGCGATTATTTCTGTGCCAGGTCCAATAATAATATCAATTTTTGGTTGAGTGTCAGGATTTCCAGATTTTCCAATTTTTTGAATAATACCATCTTTAATTCCAATATCGGCTTTAAATATTCCATTTACATCAACTATCAGTGCGTTTGTAATAACAGTGTCAACAGCGCCATCTTTTCTTGTAACTTGTGATTGGCCCATACCGTCTCTAATTACCTTCCCACCACCAAATTTCACTTCCTCGCCATAGACAGTTAAATCATTTTCAACTTCTATAAACAAGTCTGTGTCAGCCAATCTAACTTTGTCACCCGTTGTAGGGCCAAACATTTCTGCATATGATGATCTTGCTATGTTTGAACTCATTATAAGGCTCCCATTATCTTCTGATTAAACCCAAAAATATTTTTACCACCTTTGATATTGATTAAATTTACCTCTCTTGTTTGACCTGGTTCAAAGCGAACTGCAGTTCCAGCTGCAATATCTAGTCTCATTCCTTTTGTTTTATCCCTGTCAAAAGATAAAAATTCGTTTGTTTCGTAAAAGTGATAGTGGCTACCAACTTGGATTGGTCTATCACCTGTATTTGAAACTTTTATCCTTAGGGCATCAGAATCTTTATTTAAAACTATTTCATCAGATTTTGTAATAATTTCTCCAGGTATCATTTAAATCTCCATTATCTTATAGGATGATGAACTGTGACTAATTTTGTGCCATCGGGAAATGTGGCTTCAACTTGAACTTCATGTATCATTTCAGGAATTCCACTCATACACTCATTCTTTTTTACAACATGAGCACCAGCTTCCATTAAGTCTGCAACGGTACGTCCTTCTCTAGCTCCTTCAACAACAAAATCTGAAATTAAAGCTATTGCCTCAGGGTAGTTAAGTTTAATTCCTCTACTTTTTCTATTTCTTGCGACTATTGCAGCTAAGCTAATTAAGAGTTTATCTTTTTCTCTAGGTGATAATTTCATGTTCTCTCCTTAACTGTTCCATACTTTTGGAATGTTGTTATCAGCAAGTATTGATATTAAATTTTTTTGTATTGATTTCAAATCATATGCATCTTTGGCAATAATTCTGACTAAAATTTTATCATTCCATATAGAATGAGACAACAACAATGTTTCTGAGTTTTTTAGAATTTCACGTAAATTATTCTCATAAGATAATAGTTTTTTCCCGTAGATAAATATATTAGATATTGCAACTCTATCCTTAGCTGAAGCAATGTTTGAGAGAGTTTCTTTAATATTTCCATTTAAATTTAATGCTTCAGCGTGAAACAAATTTGTATTTACATATATTCTCCAATTATCATTGAAATAACCCTTTTCAAGATGTTCGCCCATAGCTGTTCTTCCAAATATTGTGGTTTCAGCTAATACAAAATTTGAATTAGGACTTAAATTTACTTCAATGTTTCTATCAAAATTACAGTTATTAAATAAAATTAATTCTTGTGGTATCCAAAAAAGATCACTTGTATCATCTACTGTTAAAGAAATTTTAATTTTAGCTTGTTCACTAAATCCCTTATAAGCTCTTTCTGCGGTTTGAGTAGTCAAAAAAATTTTGGATTTATCAACTATTTCAACATCATAAGAAAAATCATCACCACTTGTAATTCCACCAGCTGTGTTAACTAAAACTAATTCTTTAAATTTTTGAGAAGATTTAGGGTAAAACACTTTTGCAGAACCTGATTGATAGAAGCGATTTATTTCATCGTTTTTAATTTTAACATTAATATCACCGCGAGCTCTCTGAAAGGTTGTTTTTTTATTTAGCATTTATATGTCGATACCCTTCGTTAGTTTTTTATACTTTAGCTCTCTTTAGAATCATATTTTAGAATAATGAACTGTTCCACGCTCATCAACTTTACTCTTGGCTTGATTGGTTACATCTAGATGGATTAGATGAGCTCTTGCTTCTCCAATTGCAAAGTGCATTTGTTCATCACCTATTTTTCTGTCAAAAATAATTTCAATAGACTCCATAATAGTTATATCTTTCTCATTAAGGGCATCTAATATTAAACTTAATCTATGATTATGATGTTTAATTAAGTCTTTGGCTCGTTGATCACCATTTGTAAATGGCCAATCATGACAAGGAAATACTTTTGTATCTGCTTCCATGGTTGATATTTCATTAAGATATTTAAAATAACCACCTAATCTATCATCTAATGGATCAAAAAAATTATCAGAAATGTTTGGTGAAATCCTAGGTAACAAAAAATCTCCTGAAAGATATAACTTTCTTTTATGATCCATTAAAGAAATATGTTCAGGTGAGTGACCAGAATCTGTTCTAACTATCCATATTCCATCATTAGACTCAACTTCATGTCCAGCTTTAATGATTTCAAACTCAGGTAGTTCATACACTCTATTTTTATATAGCCTTGTTGCTGGACCCTTAGCAAGAATATCCTCTTCACTCATTCCAGCTCTTACAAAAACATTACGAAAAATTTTTGCATATTCATCATCTGGCATTGATCTAAAAGTATTGGCAGTGAATATTTCTTTTTCTGTTGTAAAACATTTAATATCTAATTTTTTTTGAAGCCAGCCCGCCATTCCAATATGATCAGGGTGATAATGTGTAATTAATAAACCTGCAAATTTTTTAGATTTTAATGGACCATTTATAAGCGCTTCCCAATGTTCTTCAGAATGTTCAGATTTTAGGCCAGCATCTAAAATTAACAATCCCTTAGGAGTATCCATTAAAAATAAATTTACATGGTTTAATCTAAAAGGAAGCTCAAAATGTACCCAATATAAATCAGAAGCGATTTGAGTTAATTCACCAAATTTAGGTTTATCAATTTCTAGTTTCGTCATTTATTGCTCGTCAAGAATTATCGTGGTAATTTTTATTTAAGATGTTAAGAATATACATTAAATATAAATTAGATCTAGCAAATCTAAAATAAAATTTAAAAAACAAAAATATAAACTTCTTAGCGCATATTTTTAAACTATCAAATAGATTAAACATTAAGAGATACATTATGAAAAATTCATTAGACGGAATAAAAGTATTAGATCTAACAAGAGTTTTAGCAGGGCCTTATTGCACCCAAATGCTTGGTGATCTTGGTGCAGAGATAATAAAAGTAGAAAGGCCAGGAGGAGGGGATGATACCAGAGGATTTGCTCCACCATTTGTAAAAGATGAAAATGGAGAAGAGACGGATTTAAGTGCATATTATTGTGGAGCAAACAGGAATAAAAAATCAATAACTGTCAATCTTAGTAAAAAAGAAGGTCAGGATTTAATAAAGATACTACTTAAAGATTGTGACATATTAGTAGAAAATTTTAAAACAGGGACATTAGAGAAGTATGGTCTTAGTTATAACGATTTAAAGATGGAGTTTCCTAGATTAATATATTGTTCTATCACTGGTTTTGGACAGACTGGTCCTTATGCATCTAGACCAGGCTATGATGGTTTAATTCAAGCAATGGGCGGTGTCATGGCTCTTACTGGAGAACCTAATGGGGAGCCTATGAAAGTTGGAGTTCCTATTGGAGACTTGATGGCAGGAATGTTTGCATCAGTAGGAATTCTTGCAGCTGTTAGACATCAAATTCAAACTGGAGAAGGTCAATTTATTGATATTGGTATGTTAGATACACACGTTGCATGGCTTGCTAATCAAGGAATGAATTATTTGTCTACAGACAAAAACCCTGAAAGACTAGGCAATCAGCATCCTAATATTGTTCCTTATCAAGTCATGCCTACATCTGATGGATATATCGTACTTTCAGTTGGAAATGACCCAACTTTTGAGAGATTTTGTAAATTAGCTGGCGAAGAAAAATTAATTAATGATCCAAAATTCAAAACCAACGCAGACAGAGTATCAAACAGAGAATTTGTTACTAATGTTTTAAACGAAATTACCAAGAAACACACTTCCGAGTGGTGGCTTAAAAAGCTAGAGAAAGAAAAAATTGGATGTGGCCCAATAAATACATTAAGTCAAGTTTTCTCAGACCCGCACCTTAAGGCTAGAGAAATGATAGTGAATATGGATCATAAAAAAACAGGCAAATCTCCTCTAAAATTAATAGCAAACCCAATTAAAATGCATCAAACGCCACCAACTTATAGAATGCCACCTCCTTTACTTGGAGAACATACTGATGAAATTTTATCTGAAGAAATTGGTCTCAGTGAAACTGAGATAAAAAATCTAAAAGATAATAAGATAATTTAATAAATTATTGTGAAAGAATTTATGGTTCAGGCACAAAACAAAAATCTCATTCCCGATATTGAGTATGATAGTCAGAGGTCTTGGATTAGATTAATTCTTTTATTTATTGTTGGTGTTGTTGGTATTGTAGGTATGTGGTCCGTTGTGGTCGTAATGCCAGCATTAGAAACTGAATTTGCTATTGATAGAGGTAAGGCAAGTTTGCTTTATGCTACTACTATGGTTGGTTTTGGATTAGGTAATTTTTTAATTGGAAAAGTAGTAGATAAATTTGGGCTTAAATTTCCAATTATCGTTGCAGTTATTCTTCTTTCATCATCCTATTTAGTAGCAATGATTTCCAATGAATTTTGGCATTTATTGGTTTTACAAGTCTTTATGGGTACAGCTGCATCAACTTTTTTTGGTCCCTTTATGGCGGATATTGGAAATTTTTTTGAAAAACATAGAGGACTAGCAGTAGCTATAGTTGCTAGCGCTAATTACGTAGCAGGTGGTTTGTGGCCACTTTTTATTAGTCATCTGCTAGAGTTTAGTAACTGGAAAGAAGTCTATTTTTTTATTGCAATAATCTGTTTGGTAATCATCTTTCCAATTTCATTAATTTTGAAAAATAATATTGTTACTTCAAATAACCAAGAAATTAATTTTAATAATGAAAATAATTTTATTAAGAAACTATCACCTAAAACATTACAAATTTTGTTAGTATTAGCTGGTATTGGTTGTTGTCTTGCGATGGCAATGCCTCAAGTTCATATTGTTGCTTTATGTGTTGAGAGAGGCTTTGGTCTAACTGTCGGAGCTCAAATCTTATCTGTAATGTTATTGTCTGGAATGATAAGTAGGATTGGTTTTGGATTTTTATCTGACAAAATTGGTCCAATATATACCATTTTCATTGGATCATTATTACAAATGTTTTCTTTAGTCTTTTTCTTGCCATTTAATAGTCAGTTGTCACTATTCATTGTGTCTTTGATGTTTGGTTTATCTCAAGGTGGGATTATTCCAGCATATGCAATGATAGTTAGAAAATATCTCCCAATTGAAGAAGTTGGAGAAAGAGTAGGCTTGGTTATAATGGGAACTATCGTAGGTATGGGGTTAGGTGGTTGGATGTCTGGAGAAATATTTGATCTTACTCAATCTTATAAACTTGCATTTGTTAACGGCATATTTTGGAATTTAACAAATCTCCTCATTGTCACATTTATTATGTGGAAAGTTTACTTCCAAAAGGATAGATTTATCTACAGTTAATTAAAGAGTTTTAGATGAATAAAATCAAAGAACTTACAAAATCAAGTTTTGAAATCACTTATGAGTTATTTATCGTAATGATTCCTACTTTGATAGTAGTAAAAATACTTGATGAAATAGGTTTTGTTGAAATTTTAAACAAGATGTTTGCACCTTTAATGTTTTTGTTAGGATTACCAGAAGCTATTTCATTAGTTTTTACCACCTCAATGTTAACTAGTCCTTATGCTGGTTTAATAGTTTTCTCAGGACTTCCAGCTGATATGCCATTTACTGCTGCTCAAGCAAGTGTTCTTGGGCTTCTTATTTTATTTACACATTCTTTACCAATAGAAGTTATTATTTGCCGAAAAGCAGGTGTAAGAGCTCGTGCGATGATATTTATTAGATTAGGTTTGGGGATTTTATCATGCTATTTTTTGAATTTGTTTTTTGAATTAACAGGATATATGAATTATCCTGCTACTATTTTATTACCAAGTCTTGAGAGTGCGCCCGACCTTTTAAGTTGGGGGATTTCTCAATTAAAAGGTCTTGGAATGATTTTCATTATTATAGTTGCTCTTGTCATTATTTTAGATTTTTTAAAATATATTGGTGTTGAGAAACTAATAGAAAAAGCCTTAAAACCATTTTTAAATTTTCTTGGTGTTGGCGAAAAAGCATCAACAATAGCCGTCGTAGGAGTAACATTAGGTATAGGATTTGGAGCTGGTCTTTTAATTAAAGAAGTGAAAACTGGAAAACTTCACTACAAGGACGTGTTTGGTGTGTTAGTTTTAGTAGGTATGCTTCACAGCATTATTGAAGATACTGCGGTCATATCACTCATAGGATCAAACATAATTATAACTTTGTTTCTTAGGGCCGTACTGACATTGTGCATCGTTTACGTGTTTATGAGGTTAGGTGCGCATTTTACTAAGGAATTTTGGCAAAAACATCTTACAAATTATAACATTCCAGAATATAAACCATATTCTTAGTAGGGTATTATTGTGTTGTCCCAAGCAAATATTTTGCCGTTATCATCTACTGTTTTTGTATCAATAACGTTAACTAATTTCTTAGCTGAAAATTCTGGAGAAAAATACTCCTTATTCTTTTTTTGGAATGGTCTCGACAATTTTGAATCTACAGTACCTGGATGAAGTCCAAAAATAATACTGTCGTGATTTGATCTTTGTTGTTCGATTGATAAACCTTTTAAAATCATATTTAAGGCTGATTTTGAAGCTCTATATGAATACCAACCACCAAGTTCATTGTCCTGAATGCTTCCAACTCTCGCAGAAATTGACGCAAACTTAGTTATCCTATCCCTGTAGAGGCAAGGTAAAAAGTATTTAGCAATCAATGCAGTTGGTATAGTATTAGCATTAAACATATCTAAAAATTTATCAGCAGATAAATCTCTGATTGATTTTTCTGGATTATCTAGGGCACCAATAGCAATTGTAATTATATCCAATTTTATTTTTAGAGAGGAAGCGGCTTCAGCAAGGTTTTGTTCGTTGCAATAATCAACTTTTATCGATTTTATTAGATTATTTTCAAATTCTTCACCTGATCTTGAATATGCAATAATATTATCAATATTTGGTTTATTTGCATATTCAATACATAAAGCCTTGCCAATTGCGCCAGAGCATCCGAAAATAGCTACGTTTAAATTTGTCATTAGATAAACTTTTATACTTATAATTGAATTTTTGACCGATATACTTTATTCGATACATATAGTCATCTTATAATAAAATACAAATAGACAAATATGAAAAATAATAAACCTCATTTCTTACTAATTCACGGTGCCTGGCATGGAGGATGGGTTTGGAATGAAATATCTGAAATATTGAGCTATCAAGGGTACAGTGTTTCAACGCCGACTTTAACTGGTCTAGGTGAAAAAAAGCATTTATTATCATCTAAAATCACAATTGATACGTTCATTGAGGATATAGTTAATCATATTATTTTTGAAAATCTTAATAACATTATACTTGTCGGTCACAGTTTTGCTGGAAGTGTAATAAGTGGTGTTGCAGATAAATTAAAAGATAGAATAAAAAAATTAATTTACTTTGATGCTGTGATTTTAAAAGATGGTCAAAAACCTTTTGATATTGCTCCGAAAGAATTAGTTAAACAGAGAATTGAATTAGCAAAAAGATTTGGAAATGGTATATCAATCCCAGCTCCAAGCGCGGACGCATTTGGAGTTTTTGACGTAAAAAAATCATTATTACTTGAAGAGAAATTGACACCACATCCACTTAGTACATATCAGTCAAAGCTTACAATTAAAAATGAAATAGGAAACGGTATTCCTTTATTCTACATATTTTGTAATGATCCTGTTTATAAAAGTCTTGAAAGTTCAAGAGAAGTAGTACGTAAGTTGAAATGGCCAATTTTTGAACTAAATGCAGGACATGATGCTATGTTAACTCATCCAAAAGAAACTTTAAATTTACTTATGAAAATTTGTAACTAAAATACGAATATTGGAGGTTAAAATGACAGCTTGTATAACTGGATGGTCTCACAGCAAGTTTGGTGTAAATGTAGAACAAACTTCTGAAAATATGATTGCAGACGTTGTTGAAAAAGCTATCGAACATGCAGAAATTTCTGCTAAAGAAATAGACGCTATTTTTGTTGGAACATTCAATAATGGCTTTCAAAAACAAGATTTCCATGGTGCACTACCTGCTGTTTCACAATCTGATTTAAGACACATACCCGCGATGAGAGTTGAAAATGCATGCGCTACCGGTTCTGCTGCCATACATACTGCAATGAATGCAATTGAAGCAAAAAAAGCAAAAACCACTCTAGTAGTCGGTGTAGAAAAAATGACTGATGTATCTTCTGAAAAAGTTGGTGATATTTTACTAGGTGCAAGTTATAGACCTGAAGAAGGTAGTACTAAAGGTGGGTTCACTGGAGTTTTTGCATCTATTGCGAAGTCTTATTTTCAAAAATATGGAGATAAATCTGATACACTAGCAAAAATTGCAGCTAAAAATCATGAAAATGGATGTTCAAACCCATTAGCACATATGCAAAAAAATCTTGGCTTTGAATTTTGTAATTCTATTTCAGAAAAAAATCCTTATGTTGCTGAACCTTTAAGAAGAACCGATTGTTCTATGGTATCTGATGGAGCGGCGGCACTAATAATACAAGACTTTGATTTGTCGCTTTCTGCAAAAAGGGCTATAGCATTTAGAGCAAGAAGGCATGTTAATGATATTCTTCCACTTAGTAAGAGAGAAAAAACTGAATTTGAAGGTGCGCGTCAAGCTTGGCAACATGCTCTTTCAGATGCTAAAGTAACTTTAGACGATTTATCTTTTGTTGAAACTCACGACTGTTTTACAATCGCCGAACTTATTGAGTATGAAGCAATGGGCTTAACTAAAATTGGTGAGGGCTATAAAGCTATTGAAGAGGGCTGGGTTCACAAAAATGGTAAATTACCCATAAACCCCTCAGGGGGACTAAAGTCAAAAGGACACCCTGTTGGTGCAACTGGAGTATCTCAACATGTTATGTCAGCAATGCAATTGACTAATGAAGCAGGTGATATGCAAATTGGGAACGCTAATTTAGCTGGTATCTTTAATATGGGCGGTGCATCTGTAGCTAACTATGTATCAATATTAGAAAGAATAAGATAATTCAAAGTAGAAAATAGAATAATGGCGGTTTTAAATCTAGTGTTACTGGTTTAAGAGGCTATTATTTAAATATAAAAATCTTTACGCCAGTTCTTTTT
>CACMYY010000015.1 GCA_902618025.1 uncultured SAR116 cluster alpha proteobacterium | reverse complement strand
AGTACTCTATAATCTAATTTTAATTTTGGATTGCCGCTTAAAAATATGATTAAAATAAATTGACATTTGTAATGTTGTAACGTTACATTTTTTCATTATTTTATTTTGGAGAATTTTATGAAAATTGCTTATGTATTTAAAACTGATCAGTCAAGTACCTTTCAGTTAAATTCAATGATCTTACCTCAATTAGAGCAAGGCAACCACATGGTTGATGTAATAGGGATGTTCTTCTTCGATGATAATATTTTATGTCTTCAAAAAGGAAATGCATTTGGTGAGCGCTTAGCAAAAATAGCTAAAGAAAAAAATATGTTGTTAATGGCTTGTGACCAATGTGCGGTCAGAAGAGGCTTTGCAGAAGGTACATTTGAACAATGTGGTAGTGGAGACGTAAAACCTAAAGGTATGGTTGATGGTGTTCAGGTAGGTTGTTTTCCACAGCTATATCAAGCATTAGGATCAAATCCTCCAGACCATGTTATAACTCTTTGAACTCCAAAGATCAAAAATATTTTAAACGAATAATTAAATGAGTGTTTTTCGGACAAATAGCTTTGAAGATATAAAAGATTTTGCAACTTGTGATTATCAGCTAGGAATTGTTGAGAGAAAAATTCCGCGAAGAATAGATGAATTTTTTCAAAAATTGATGCAGAGACCACTTGGAATTGCTAGCAAGGTTAGAAAAGAAAATGTGAACTCAAATATTAAGGAAATTTTAGAAGAAGAAATTTCTGAGCCTCTCCAAAATACACCTTTTTTTGAAAAATGGATAGAAGACATGGAAAATGCTGTTGAGCTATTTTGTGATATACAAAAAAGTGATTCTGTGAGTTTTTGGTTGAGTTCAGAGCGAGGTTGTCGACGATATCACATAGATAATGTTCCTCTTCGAATGCTTATAACCTATGCTGGAAAGGGTACAGAATGGCTGCCTGATATGGTTGCTGATCGACGTGCATTTGCCAATGGTGAACCAAATGAAATGATTGTTAAAGATCCTAAAAAACTTCAATTTATGAAACCCTGGGATGTTGCAGTTTTCCGAGGTGGTGAAAAAGGCTTACTTCATCGTACTCCTGATGATGCATTAAATGGTCCTTCAATTCTTTTAAGATTGGACCATCCTTCATTCTGGGATAATGTTCTTAAGTATCATTAAAATGAGTGAGTTGTTAAGTTTACTTTCTAATTTTGCACAATTGCCAGAAGTAAGTATGTATATATATGGTTATCCATATAGAAAGTATTTTTCAATAGAAGTACAATTAATTATAAATGCTTAAAAGACACGATAGTTTTATGCTTATTTCATTTATTCCATATGTCTTCTAGCTATTAGAGAACCTCCGTCTACCGGTATTATCGAGCCAGTTATATATGCACTTGCTTTAGAAGATAAAAATATAGACGTCCCAGCCATGTCTTCAGGAATGCCAATTCTTCCACGTGGAACTGATTTTTTGATTTGTTCTCCATATTCTTTTAGGGAATGAGCCATCATATTACTTTGAAATGGTCCTGGAGCAATAGCATTAACATTAATATTCCTATGAGCCAATCTATTTGCTAAAACTCTAGTTAATTGATGGATTGCTGCTTTTGATGCAGGATACGAATACGTTTCAGCTCTAGGTATGCCTACTCCATCTATAGACCCAATATTAATAATTCTAGACGGATCAGAATTATCTCCAGAACTTTCCAATATTTTTATTAATTTTTGAATTAAGAAAAAAACAGCTTTTACATTTGTGTCCATTACTTTATCCCATCCATTTTCAGGAAAAGTATCAAATGGTGCTCCCCATGCAGCTCCTGCATTATTAATTAAAATATTAAGCTTTTTTTCATTTTCTTCAATATGCCTCACTAATTCATCCAACTCTTTCATATCAGTTAAATCAGTAGGTACAGAGATACATTCTCCAAACTTGGAGAGTTCCTTCGCTTTATGATTACATTGTTCTGATTTTCTAGATGTAATATATGTTTTGACACCATTCTTAACAAAACCCTCGGCAATCATCGCTCCAATTCCTCTTGAACCACCAGTTACAAGAGCAATTTTCCCACTAATATCAAATAAATTATTCATAATTTTCCTCAAAAGCTTGAAATTTTAATTACTAAAATGTTTTAATTATATTATCATTAAACATATTAAAATTTTAAATATTTATCATTATTATTTTCTAATATTGGGTTCTTTGGATAGAAAAAATGGTTGACCACGAATTAATTGATCTTAGACAAGATGAAAAAATTGATTTGGATAAGCTAAAACAATATTTAACTATGTTATTGAAAATTAATATTGATGAAATAAAAATACTTCAATTCAGCGGTGGTCATGCAAACTTGACATATTTGATTAGTTTTGATGATCAAGAGTTTGTACTAAGAAGACCGCCACTCGGTCCTGTTGCTCCTTCTTCTCACGACATGGCTAGAGAACATTTGGTTCAATATTCTTTGAATAAATTATTTCCTTTAGCACCCAAAAGTTTTCATTTATGTAATGATGATAATATTATTGGAAGCAAATTTCATTTAATTGAAAGAAGAAAAGGCATTGTAATTAGAAAAGAAATGCGACCAGAACTAGATGGATCTAGAGAAAAGATAAGATCATTAAGTTTTAAAATGATCGATGTGTTAGCCCAATTACATACATTAGATCCATCAAAGGTAGGTTTAGATAACTTTGGAAGACCTGATGGTTTTGTTTTAAGGCAACTCAATGGTTGGGAAGAGAGATGGAAAAAAGCATCTGATAAAAAAAAATTAGAAAATAGATTTAATAAGCTACTTAAATATTTAAGATCTAATATACCTGAGCCACAAGGTGCAACTATTTTACATAATGATTTCAAATTGGACAATATTATGTGGGACAATGATAATCCTCTCTTACCTACAGCAGTTTTTGATTGGGACATGTGTACGAGGGGAGATCCTCTTATGGATCTAGGTCATTTCTTAAATTATTGGATAGACGAAGATGATGACACAGAAGCTAATCTAATTACTTCAATGCCAATTAAAAACATTTTATATCCTAAAAAAATTGAAATCATTGATCATTATGCATTAAAGACAGGTTTTAGTACTAAAGACATTGACTGGTATTATGCATTTGGAGCGTTTAAATTAGCTGTAATTATTCAACAAATTTATGTAAGATTTCTAAAAGGTCAAACTCAAGATAAAAGATTTGCAAATTTTGGTCATAGAATTGAAGCTTTAATTAATAGAGCTAATGGTGTTTTTAACTTAAATTAGAGGTGAAAATGAATTTTGAATATTCAAATAAAGTAAAAGATCTACAAGAAAAATTAACAAATTTTATGAACGAACATGTTTATAAAAATGAAACTGTTTATAAAGAAGAAGTTGAAAAAGGTGGTAGATGGTGTGTACCTAAGATCATGGAGGATCTGAAGTCAAAAGCCAAAGCACAAGGATTATGGAATTTATTTCTTCCTGAAAGTGATTTTGGAGCAGGATTAACAAATGTAGAATATGCCCCTTTATGTGAAATTATGGGCCGTTCTCCAATTGGTGCTGAAGTTTTTAACTGTTCTGCTCCGGATACTGGGAATATGGAAGTATTAGTGAGATATGGGACAAAAGATCAGCAAGATAAATGGTTAAAACCACTTCTAAATGGTGAAATACGCTCTGCATTTGCCATGACTGAACCTGCTGTGGCGTCATCAGACGCATCTAATATTCAAGCTAGTATTGAAAGAAAAGGTAATGAATACATAATTAATGCAAGAAAATGGTGGACTTCTGGTGCGTTGGATCCCAGATGCAAAATTATGATCTTTATGGGTAAAACTGAACCTAAGGCTGAAAAGTATAAACAGCAATCAATGATTTTAGTTCCAATTGATACACCAGGAGTTAAAGTTTTAAGGCATTTAACAGTTTTTGGATATGATCATGCTCCTCATGGTCATGCTGAAGTTGATTTTAAAGATGTAAAAGTTCCTGCTAGTAACATTCTTTTAGGAGAAGGTAGAGGATTTGAAATTGCACAAGGAAGATTGGGGCCAGGCAGAATTCATCACTGTATGCGTTTAATTGGTCAAGCGGAAAGAGCTTTAGAGCTAATGATAAACAGAGCAAAATCAAGAGTTGCTTTTGGTAAACCTGTTTCAGAACAGGGTGTTATAATGCATGATATTGCTGAAAGTAGAGCTGAGATTGAACAAGCTAGATTATTGGTATTAAAAACTGCTCATATGATGGACACAGTTGGAAATAAAATTGCAAGAAAAGAAATATCAATGATTAAAGTTGTAGCCCCTAATATGGCAACTAAAATTATTGATAGAGCAATACAAGTTCACGGTGGAGGAGGGGTTTCCCAAGATTTTCCATTATCATATGCGTATGGTCATGCAAGGACCTTAAGACTTGCAGACGGGCCTGATGAAGTACATAGGATGAGTGTTGCAAAGTTGGAGTTGAGAGATAAAAATTAGGAAATTTCCTAACTCAAAATAATATTATGTATTTTCAAAATTTAGAAACGTACAGGGGGCTTATAAGACCTGCTGATAAAGATGAATTAAGAATTTTAAGAAAGTCTTGTTGTAACAAAATTTTTGAAGATAGTACTCATTTTACTAAGGTTGTTTTAAGTAATTTAAAAATTGATGCTGAAAAATATTGTGAAACTAAAGTTTATCCTGTATCAGTGTCTCAATATATGACAGTATACGTCAGTACAAATTTATCTTTAAAGGCAAAAGATAAAATAAAAGTTACTCACAAATTATTTTTATTAAATCCTTCACATAGTAAAGATGATAAAATTTTATCAACGCAAACTTTAATTCTAATCTGTAAAAATATAGATAAACCATTAAAAATTGATATAAAAAGTCAAAGTGGTATCTACTCTGCTTTTAAGGATTTGGTTAGAATTAAAGATTGTGATCAAATGTCTCACATGAATGTCCAATATTATTTTGGAAAACATGCAGAAGCAATCAAATGCCTTTTTAATAAAATTAATAGCTACTCTATAGAAAAGATTAAATACAAAATTTTAAATGAAAGATGTATTTTTAGTCGCGAAGTTCACTTAAATTCTGTGTTAGAGATAGTTTTTAAAGTTAAATCAATTGAAGATAATAAAATTTTATTATTGAGCAAAGTTTATAGCTTAGATCATGAAAATGTTTCAGCTTACTTTGAGACGTCTATTTCATTAGATGTAAATAAACAAATAAAAAAAATAATTTCAGATTTATTTTCTTCAACTTGTTATACATTTTTAAATGAACTAGAATTTTTCAATTTAAGGCCACTAACGGATAATAGACCACCTCAAAATTATTTCAGAAATGCATTTGTTAGCTGTAAAAGTGCAGTTAACACTTGGGATTTAGATCATGAGGCAATGGGATCAAGTCAATTTAAAATAGGTTGTATTTCTGATGCAGCCACTCACTTATTTACATATTGTGGAGCAGACTTTAATTGGAGAAATGAATATGATATTGGATCTGCTGCATTAGATTATTCTGCAAGATATTTTAAAGATGCTTCACTTGGAATGGCAGTTACGATGTATACCAACTTTACAAAGATAGGAAACAAGTCATTAAAATTTATTCACCATATGGTGGATGATAGTACAGGAGATGTAATAATGGATATTGAGATTGTTGCAGTTTTATTTGACTTAAAAAAAAGAAAATCAATTGTTGTCCCAGAATATTTTAGAGTTAAAGCTTCTAAATTGTTAATAGATAACTAATTTAAACTTAATAACTTAAATCTGTCTCTATGATAATCTGCATCGCCCATTAAATGATCAATCATAATGAGTCTCTTTGCATAATGTGCAACAGAATACTCCCAAGTCATTGCTATTCCACCATGTAGTTGTATTGCCTCCTCAGCTACAAGTTTACCAACTCTTCCTACTAAGTTTTTTGCAGCAGATATATTCTTATCTCGTATTGATGAATTAGTCTCAAATGTAGAAGATGCTAACATTACTGCAGACCTTACTTGTTCAATTTCCAGCATCATATCTACCATTCTGTGTTGGATACTTTGAAAAGACCCAATAGACTTTCCGAATTGTTTTCTAGTTTTCAAATAATCGAGTGTTAAATCAAAGCATACTTGCATTATACCAACAGCTTCTGCCGAAAGTGCAAGTGCACCTGCAGAATTTGCTTTGATAATACACTCAAGAGCTAGAGCATCTTCACATAATAATTCAGCATTTATATTGTCAAAGTTTAACTCAGCAGCTCTATAACCGTCTATTGTATTATAGGATCTATTATTAATTTTATTATTATCAACTAAAAATAAACCAATACCATTTTTGTCGTTAATTTCCCCTTCTATTCTAGCAGAAATTATAACTTTATCTGCAGAATCTCCATTTATTATAAAAGATTTACTTCCATTTAGTTTCCAATTTTCATTTTCTAAAAAGGCTTTGCTCTCTACAAAATGGTCCTCATATCTATTATTCATTTCCATATGTGCAAATGATACTAATAATTCTCCCTCAATGATTTGATTTATTAATTCAATTTTGGGATTTTTTAAAGAAGATAAAATTGTACTTGATAATAAGCCAGAAGATAAAAATGGTTCAATGCATAATGATTTGCCAATTAGTTCAAATATTATACTAATATCCTCACCTGAACCTCCTAGACCTCCAAAGCTTGGTGAAATCAAGCCACTGATTACACCTAAATTTGAACTTTCTTTCCAAAATTCTCTAGAAAAGCCATCATTCATTTCTAGGTATTCACTTCTTTTTTTAATATCTTTATAACTATTTTCAAAAAAACGAGCTATGGTTTCCTGAAGCATTTTTCTTTCTTCAGATAATGAAAAATCCATTCTTATTTCCTATAAACCAAATGATGCTTTTGCGACTATATTTTTTTGGATTTCATTAGATCCACCATAAATAGAAATTTTTCGCATATTAAAATACTGCTTTGCAATAGGGCCAGCATATTCTGGTCCAATTGGCATTTCATTCCATCCTTCATCAAATTGTTCGGGTAAATATGGTAAAGCTTGCGGTCCAAGAGCCTTTCTAAGTAATTCAGTTGTTTTCTGTCTTACAAGTGTTCCTTTAATTTTAAGTAAAGAACTTTCCATTCCTGGGGCTTTACCTTCAGCTGCTGCGCTGACTGTTCTAAGGTTAAAAATTTCCATGGCTAATAGATCTATTTCTAATTCAGCAACTTCTGAAGAAAACATAGGATCTTCAATTAATGGTTTTCCATTTTTCATTGATTTTTTTGAAACCATTTTTAAGTGATTTAAAGCCGATTTTGAATTGGGAACACCAGCTATTCCGGTTCTTTCAAAAGTTAGTAAATATTTTGCGTATGTCCAGCCTTCATTTTCTTTTCCAACCAGATTTTTTTTAGGAACTTTAACATCAGTGAACCAAACCTCATTAACTTCATGTTCACCATCGAGTGTTATTATCGGTTTTACTTCAACACCTGGAGAGTCCATATCTATAAGTAGAAAAGAAAT
Source organism: uncultured SAR116 cluster alpha proteobacterium (assembly GCA_902618025.1). Classification (GTDB taxonomy): domain Bacteria; phylum Pseudomonadota; class Alphaproteobacteria; order Puniceispirillales; family Marisalimonadaceae; genus Marisalimonas. The sequence goes on along the minus strand of CACMYY010000015.1, from coordinate 26,094 downwards.
TCCTAATTGAGGTTTAACATTAAGATCAGTTTTAACAAGACAAAAAATCTTATCAGCATGATGACCTAAAGTTGTCCAAGTTTTCTGTCCATTAACTAAATAATGGTCACCTTTATCTACTGCTGTTGTTTTAAGACTTGCAAGATCTGAGCCCGCTCCAGGTTCAGAATATCCTTGAGCCCACCAATCCTCATTATTTAAAATTCTTGGAAGATAATAATTTTTTTGTTCTTCTGATCCAAACTCAATCAAGACTGGACCTAACATATTTACTCCAAACGGGACAATTCTTGGTGCTGATGCCTTTACAATTTCTTCTTCAAATATGTGCTTTTCAATTGCATTCCACCCAGTTCCACCATATTCTTCAGGCCAATGCCAAGCAATCCAACCCTTTTTACTTAAATTATTCATAAATAATTCATAATCTTCTTTCGTAAGTCTCTGGTATTTTCTTACTTTTTCAGACAAGTACTTTGGAAGCGTCTCTTTAAGCCAATTTCTTACTTCTATTCGAAATTTTTCTTCTTTTTCAGAATATTCAAAATTCATTTTTAATTACCATTCAGTTTCATTCAATTTTAGTGTATAGATTTGTTATAACATTAAATAAAGAAATACAACAATATGAAAGGTTAGAATGCAAATCAACAAAATAAAGAAAGATATGACCGAAATTTTATCAGATGTATTTGATGGAGCAACAATAATGGTCGGCGGTTTTGGTGAAGCGGGAAGCCCAATTGAATTATTGCACGGGTTAATTGATAAAGGTACGAAGGATTTAACAATTATTGCTAACAACTCAGGAAATGGAAGAGTGGGTCTTGGTGCGTTAATTGGTCAAAGACAAGTTAAAAAAGTTATTTGTTCTTTTGCAAGATCTGCCAAAGGAGTTACTTTCCAAGAATTGTATAATAAATGTGAAATCGAATTGGAAGTTGTTCCACAAGGAACATTGGCGGAAAGAATTAGGGCAGCTGGTTCCGGTATACCTGGATTTTATACTGCAACTGGAGTTGGTACTCCTCTAGCCGAAGGTAAAGAAGAAAAAATTTTTAATGGAAAGAAATATATTCTTGAAGAAGCTTTAAAAGCAGATTTTGCTTTTGTTAAAGCAGAAACATCTGATAGATATGGCAACCTCACATACAATAAAACTGCTAGGAACTTTAACCCAATTATGTGTATGGCTGCAGATAAATCATTAGTTCAAGTAAAAAATATTTTAGAACCAAATGAAATAAATCCTGAACATGTCATTACACCAGGTATTTTTGTTCAAAGTCTTATTAATATAGAAAATCCAATTATTGAGACCAATGCTATTGAAGAAGGGATGACATATCCATGATAAACATAAATACAAAAGATTTAATTAAGGGATGGGATAGAAATACTATAGCATCGAAAATAGCAAATGATTTGCCTCATTCCTCATATGTAAATCTTGGTATTGGTATGCCAGAATTAGTATCTCAATACATTAAAGAAGATAGAGAAATAATTTATCATTCAGAAAATGGTTTGTTGGGAATGGGACCATCACCAAATGAGAACGAAATTGATTTAGACCTAATAAATGCGGGTAAAAAACCAGTTACTATTCTTCCAGGAGGTAGTTTTTGTCATCATGCGGACAGCTTTTCTATGATAAGAGGAGGGCATATTGATTACTGTGTACTTGGAGCAATGGAAATTTCTGTTACAGGAGATCTTGCAAATTGGTCAACTGGTAAAGGAATACCAGCGGTGGGCGGTGCTATGGATTTAGTTGCAGGAGCTAAAAACGTGTTTGTAATGACACAGCATTTGACTAAAGATGGAAAGCCTAAACTGGTTCAAAAGTGTACGTTACCACTTACAGGAGCAGGAGTTGTCTCTAGAATTTATTCAGATTATGCAGTACTAGATATAACAGATGACGGTTTTAAAGTAATTCAGTTAAATGAAGATATAACAATTGAATATCTACAAAGTGTTACGGACGGAAATATATATCAGTGATCTAATCCTCATATATAACCTGATCACTATTGATATAGTTAAGAGCTTTTTGAGAAATTTTTAGCCCATTTTTTACCTTTTCATCCATGGCATTTTCTAATTCAATAATTCTATCTAACTTTTCTATAACTTCGTCAATTTTGTTAAACGGAACTACAGTCACTCCATCAGCATCAGCCACAATGATATCTCCTGAGTTAATAGTTTTGCCACCTATTTCAGTTGGATATCCAATTTTTGCTGGACCACTATTATATGGAGAATTTGGATTTAATCCTGTACAAAAGCAACTAAGTCCAGTTTCTATAATACCCTCTAAGTCTCTCATTGGACCATCGGTTACAAGACCTATTCCTCCATTATTTTTAATCATACCTGCAATCCTGTCACCAACTGCTGCGGTGCCTTGAAAACCACTAACACCATTTACAACAATGTCTCCCGGTTGTATTTCACTTAATGCAATTGACATCCCAAGCACATCAGCTGCTCCAGAAAAAACTGTTAATGCAGGTCCAACAATATGTTTAACATTACCTGGAATATGAAGAGGTTTGATATTTGTATCAAGAGCCGCATAACCGTTTAAAGCATCACATATAAATCCTGTTGGTATACTCTTAAAATTTTCAAGCTGTTTGATTGAAGGTCTATTTCTACTAGATGATTTTTTTATTTGTATTAGAGGTGGATTTTCTATCATTTTTTTCTCAATAATCTATTTATTTAATTAATTATTCATTCATAACATGTTAAATTGAAAATACTAATAATTTTATGGAGTACATTTTGTCTAGTTTGGTTGATAAATTCCCGAGAGTATCTGACATGGTAAATTTAGCAAAAAGAAGAATTCCTCATTTTGCTTCCGAATACCTTTTTGCAGGAACAGGTTATGATGAAGCTCTTGAGAATAATAGAAAAGTATTAAATAAAATTTTTTTAGTTCCTAAATACTTAAAAGGCACGGTTGATCCAGATTTAAAAACAAAATTATTTGATTATGAATATGACGCGCCTTTTGGTATGGCTCCAGTTGGAATGACAAGCCTCATGTGGCCTGGTGCAGAAGTATCACTAGCCAAAATGTCTGTTAAAAATAATATTCCCTTTTCATTGTCAACTGTTGCATGTGCATCTGTAGAAAAGGTTGGAAAATATTTAAAAGGTACAGGCTGGTTTCAATTATATCCACCAGCAGACAAAGCTATTAGAAACGATTTACTAAAAAGAGCAAAAAATTCAGGATTTAATACACTAATTATTACCGCAGATATTCCAGCTTCAAGTAGAAGAGAAAGACTTAGAATGGCAGGTGTTTCTGTACCTCCTAAAACCAATCTAAGAACATTTTTTCAAGCTGCAATTTGTCCTTCATGGTCCATAAATACACTTATAAATGGAATACCTAAATTTGGAACAATGGATCAATATAGCGATGGCACTTGGCATGGTAACGCTAAATCTAAAGCTGGTTTTGCTGGCAGTCAAATGCAACGATATTTAGACTGGGATTATCTTAAAGAAGTGCGTGATATCTGGAATGGTCCAATCATTTTAAAAGGCTTAATGCATGTAGACGATGCAATTAACGCTTCAAAGATTGTAGATGCAATTTATTTATCTAATCATGGTGGTCGTCAAATTGATATTGCCCCAAGTCCTCTTCAAATTTTACCGGAAACTCGAAAAAAATTAGGACCAAAATTTCCTATTATAATTGATTCAGGTTTTTACTCAGGTCAAGATATTTGTAAGGGGTTAATTCTTGGAGCAGATTTTGTAATGACAGGAAGACCATTTATAATTGGACTTGCTGCTTTGGGAGATAAAGGAGCAAATCACGTTCATGATATTTTAAAAGATGAACTTGCAAATGTCATGGAACAAGTTTGTGCCAAAAATATTGAAGAATTAAAATCTGAAGATGTAGTTTTGGAAGATGATTTTACCTTAAATAATTTTAAATTATCATCATAATGAACTAAACCTTTTTCCAGGTAGAACCATTTCAGAGCCAGTTTTGATATGCAATAACGAAGGTAAATTATTTATGTTTGTCCATTCTTTAGCTTCATCATAAATACTCATAAAATCTTGTGTTTTTTCAACAGTATATCCTTTTCCTCCCATTGCAACGGCTAGTTTATTAAAGTCAGGATTTATTAATCCAGTATGTTTATATTTTCCTTTATAATTTTTGTGTTGATGCATCCTAATAGTTCCATACATTTCATTATCTACTACAAATACGATTACTCCAGCGTTGTATTGTACTGCAGTAGCAAATTCATTTTCTGTCATTTGAAAGCAACCATCACCTGCAAGTGCAATTACAGTTTTTTCAGGGTTTCTTAATTTTGCTGCTATTGCAGCCGGTAAACCATATCCCATTGAGCCCGAAATTGGTGCTAGTTGGGTTCCAAAACTTGTAAATCTAAATAATCTATGCCCCCAAACAGCATAATTACCAGCACCATTGGTAATAATAGTGTTAGAATCAAAATTTTCTCTTAAATTCTTAAATGCGGTAGTAAGGTCAACCCCTGAATTTGGTGCCTCAAGTGGCATGTTTCCCCACTCTAAATATTCCTCATGGGCTTGATTTGCTAAAACTTGATTTTGAGAAGATGGTTTTGTATTTAAGCCATTCAATGCATTATTAAGTGCGTTCACAAAAGATATTGGGCTACACGCAATACCCAGATGTGGTTTATAAATTCTTCCTATTTCTTCAGGACCTGGATGAATATGAACTAATTTTTTGTTGTGTTCAGGTATTCCTAAAAGTGAAAAACCTTGAGATGGATTTTCACTTAATCTACCACCTAATAAAACTAAATAATCAGATTTGTTTAAGCGTTCAATTAGCTTTGGGTTTACGCCAAGTCCTAGATCCCCTCCATAATTAAAATGAAGATTATTATAAAAACTTTGTCTTCTGTGAGAAGTTAAAATTGTTAATCCTAGCATTTCAGATATAGATTCTAAATCTTTACCAGCCTCACTTGACCAAACAGATCCTCCTAAAATAAGAATTGGATTATCAGCAGATTTTATATCTTCAATAAATTGAGCCAAGTCACTTGTAGAGGGAGCTGATGATAAATTATTAATGTAACCAATAGGTTTTTTTTTAGTTTTTTCTGTTAGCATATTTTCTGGTAATGCAATTATAACTGGGCCAGGCCTTCCCGACATCGCTGTATGATAAGCTCGTGAAATAATTTCTGGTAATCTGTCAGCTTGTTGTATTTCAATAACTAGCTTTGCCATACCACCGAAAAATTGTTGATAATCAACTTCCTGAAATGCGTCTCTTCCATACATTTCTTTACCAATCTGTCCAACAAAAAGTATCATTGGTGTACTGTCTTGTTGAGCAATATGTATTCCAGAAGCAGCATTTGTGGCTCCAGGTCCTCTTGTAACAAAGGCTATACCAGGTCTTCCAGTCAATTTTCCATCTGCTTCAGCCATTATAGAGGCTGCACCTTCATGTTTGCAAAGCACAGTTTCTATTGAAGTTTCTTGAAGGCCATTCATAACTGAGAGATAACTTTCTCCTGGGACACAAAAAACTCTGTCAACTTTTTGATTTTCAAGTATTTCAACTAGCAGTGATCCAGCTTCTTTCATGATTTTAATCCTTAAATTTATTAAGATATGGTGATTTTAATGGTAATAAATCCTCTGTCACCGGTATAATTAACTCATGGAGTAAGTGTGAAGACAAGGTTTTCCCGTGTCTATCAAGCCTTAATGAACTATTAACACCTCCACCAAGTGCGCTATGAATAACGAAATTTAGTGCTTTTAAATTTGGTAGTTCATATCTGTCTACTTTTGTTGCACCCATATGTTTAAAAATTTTAAGAACTTTTTCTTCAGTGGCCAATTTTTCAATAACTGGCCAGCCACTCTTTAAATAGGCTATTAAAGAGATATTTGATACATCTCCTTTATCTCCTGCTCTGGCATGTGCAATAGAATGTACTGGCAAATTTAACTTGATCATAAATACTTCAGCTTAATTATCATAAAATTTTGACTTGAACATTAGGACTAACAATTTCTCTATTAACCAGTATTGATGCTGTTGATGACTGAGGTGTTACGTATCCACGACCACCTCCACCAGCAGCTGGACCACAACAGTATAGAGACATTACTTCATCAACCATTTGTTGTGCTTGATATCTTTTTGGGTAAATTGCTGATGTTCTAACTCTATAATCACCATCATTCGGTAATTCATAAGACGATGATTCATCCATGGAAAAATGAACTGAACCAGCACCAATAATTTCAACTCTTAGTTGACCTTGAAGCCCAAGAATTTGAATTCTTTCACTTATAACTTCACCAGCGAGTTTTGCTCTTGCTAATGCATTTGGTCCTGCATAACTAATTTCTGCTTCACCCATAAAACCATTATCACAGCATATAGTTGCTTTTAATTTTTGTGGTGCTTTTTTACCTTTTCCACCTTTCACCAGAATTCTATTTTCACCATCATCTTCTAGTATAAGCCCTGACATATCAGCAGTCACATCAGGGACAAGATAATTTGATGGATCATGTGTTTCATACAATAATTGTTCTGTTATTGTTGCTTTACTTACTAACCCTCCAGTATCTTTTGGTTTAGTAATTACAAAAGATCCATCTTGGTAAAACTCTGCAATTGGAAAACCTACTTTAGCTAAATTTGGAACGTCTTTAAAACCAGGATCTGCAAAGTAAGCTCCTGTTACTTGAGCTCCACATTCTAAAAGATGACCACAAATAGTCCCAGAACCTAACAAGTCTAATTCTTCATTTTGCCAGTTATATTCATAAATAAGCGGGCCAAGTGCCAAAGCACTATCAACAGTCCTTCCAACAATGACTATATCAGCTCCTTTAGACAGAGCTTCAGCTATGGGCTTCGCACCTAAATATACATTTGCAGCTGTAATTTTATTATTATAAAAATCCAAGCCTTCCATTGTTGGTCTTTCTAGAATTTCTTTATTCGACATATATTGTAAAAGGTCATCACCAACTACAACTCCGATCTTAGGCTTCCTTGTCTTTTGTTCTTTTGAAATTTGAAGTATTCTTTTTGCTGCCCCAAGTGGATTAGCTGCACCAATATTTGAGATTATTTTAATATTATTTTGCAGGCAATCGTCAATTATAGGAGTTATATATGAATCTAAAAAAGGGGAGTATCCCTCTTCTGGGTTTTTAATTCTATATTGTTGAGCAATAGCTAATGTTCTTTCTGCCAGAACTTCAAACATCAAATATTTTGGTTCATTTTTATGTTTTAATTCTTTTACAATCGGTATTGAAGCATCAAATCGGTCACCAGAAAAACCTGCTCCACAACCTATAAATACTTTTTTTTGCATAGTTATGTTCTAACTTTTTTGTTAATCTATCAATTATTAATTTAATCCTATAACATAAGTATTAATTTATGTAGTTAAATTTTTAGTCAAAAAAATTAAGGGGATACAATGTCAAAAATAGCGATGGTTACTGGTGCTGGAACTGGTATAGGTAGAAGAGTTTCAGAGGTTTTATCAAAAGATGGTATAATTGTATATCTTATAGGAAGAAGAAAAGATAAGCTAAAAGAAACTCAAAAATTGTGCTCCGGTCCAACTGAAGTTTTACAATGTGATGTTAGTGATCCATTAGCTGTTAAAAATGCATTTAAAATTTTAGAAGGAAAGCATAATAGAATAGATGTTCTATTTAATAATGCTGGTATTGGTGTGCCTGCACAATCCATAGATGAAATGCCATTTGAAAATTGGAAGAGTGTTGTAGATATCAATTTGAATGGGATGTTTCTCTGTGCAAAATATGCATTTGCTTTAATGAGAAAACAAACTCCACAAGGGGGAAGAATCATCAATAATGGAAGTGTTTCATCGGTCACACCTCGACCTGGATCTTTACCTTACACAGCTACAAAACATGCAGTAACTGGGATGACCAAGACTATTTCTTTAGATGGGAGAAAATATGACATTGCTTGTAGTCAGATTGATATTGGTAATGCAGAAACACCCATGACCGAAAGAATGAAGGAAGGTGTACCTCAAGCTACAGGCAAAACAGAAGTTGAGCCCGTTATTGACTCAATTCATATTGCAAATGCAGTTTTATACATGGCAAATTTGCCTGTTAATGTTAACGTTTTGAACATGACTGTTATGGCAAATAAAATGCCTTTTGTTGGAAGAGGATAAATTAACTAAAATGTTTTTTTAACACTGGAAAATATGAATCTTTGTCTCCATTTTGAATAGTCCTTTCAAGAAGTTTTTTAACTATATTAGCACCTGGTAGATTTATATTATGTGTCTTACCTAAATCTATCGCGTAAGAAAGATCTTTAAGAGCATATTCTGAGGAAAAAGCTGGATTAGGGAAATAATTTTCTGCGATACTTTTAAGTCCGTGATTTCTTAGTGCAAAGCTGTCACCAGAACATTTTGAGATGTTTTCAAACAAATGTTTTACATTCATATCATATTTTTCTGCTATGTTTGCAGCTTCTGATAGAGCGACAACCGTTTCAAATAAAATCATATTATTTAAAATTTTTGTCATTTGACCAGTTCCTACATCACCACAATACATTATGTCCCTTCCCATGTATTCGAGAACTGGAAGTATCTTTTTATATGTGTCTTTATCTGATCCTACCATTATTGCAAGTGTACCATCTTTAGCTGCTTGTCTAGTCCTAGCAATTGGAGCATCTGCAAAGAATGATTGTTTTGTTTTTATTTGATTTTTAAGTTCAATCATTAAGTCTGGTTGAGATGTAGACATATCTACGATTAACTTGTTTGGCTTTAATTTAGAAATAATTTGTTGTTCACCAAAGTAAATATCCTTAACAAAATCTCCTCCTGGTAAACAAGTTATGATCATGTCTGCAATTTCATACAACTCATTTACATTTTGAGCAATTAATGCCCCATTATTCTCCAAATCTTTTTCTTTAATTTTATCCAGATCCTTTACAAAAATATTCCAGTGTGTGTTCTTAAGTAAATTTTTGCACATGGGACTTCCCATCACTCCTAAACCAACAAAACCAATATTCTTAATTTCACCTAAATTCATAATTTGACACTTCTTTTGTTATAAAAATTTGTTCTATACTTTTAATCTATATTGTTTATTTTGTTTGTAACCATTTAATTTTACGAGAAATACCAATGCATTACGATACTATCAAAAATGAACATAATCTTCCTCATGATCCCTTTAAAGCAATAGTAGCTCCAAGACCTATTGGTTGGATTGGAAGTCGTTCCAAAACTGGTATTTATAATTTAGCACCATACAGTTATTTTAATGCAATAGCAGATAAACCACATTTTGTTATGTTTTCTTCAGTTGACATAAAAGACTCAGTCAAAAATATTGAAGAGACTGGGGATTTTACTGTTTCATTAGCAACAGAAGATTTATTTGATCATATGAATGGTAGTTCTGTTCCTGCTGGATCAGAAATTGATGAATTTGAATTAGCTGGACTTAAACCACAAATTGGTAAATTTGTTTCTGCACCATTTGTGTCTGAGGCGGCGGCTGCTCTTGAGTGTAAGCATTGGAAGACAATAGATTTACCTAATGTTAATAGGGAAACTGGTAAAGGCAATTATGTTATTTTTGGACAAGTTGTTGGTATTTACATAAATGATAAGTTTATTAAAGACGGGCTGTTTAATGCCTCCGCAGCTAGACCTTTAGTAAGATTAGGGTATATGGATTATGGAGTTGTTGGATTAGAAAACACTTTTACAAAAAATAGACCTAAACTAGGTAAAGATGGAAAATTAGAAGCAGTAAAGGAATGGGATGGAATTTATAGATAATGATGATATTGAGAATTTCAGTAGAGATGGTGCAATTTTATGTAAAGGAATTTTCTCTGATTGGGTTGATAAATTAAGAATAGGTGTTGATAAATTAATTGCAAACCCAAGCATTAGGGAAAGATCATATATACCAGAAGATGGAACTGCGCCGTTTTTTCAAGATTTAGTAAATTGGAACAGAATACCTGAATTTAATGACTTTATATTTAACTCCAAGTTAGGCTATTATGCTTCATTATTAATGCATTCTAAAAGTTCAAGATTTTTCCATGATCATGTACTTGTAAAAGAACCTGGTTCATCGATAAAAACCCCCTGGCATCAAGATAAACCTTATTATTGTGTCGATGGAGAACAATCAGTAAGTTTTTGGATAGCTTTAGATGATATTTCAAAAGAAGGATGTTTAGAATGTATCGCAGGATCGCATTTGTCTAATGTTCTTCATAAACCTAAAAGATTTAACGGAAATGATTTATATGAAAATGATAAATCAATTGAAGTTCCTGACATTAACGCAAACAGAACTGACTATAAGATTTTAAGCTGGGAGATAAAAGCTGGTGATGCAATTGCGTTTGATTTTAGAACACTTCATGGGGCTTCTGAAAATGTTAATAAATTAAGCAGAAGAAGAATTTTTTCGGCTAGGATTGTTGGGGATGACGCTTTTTTTGTAGATAGAGGAGGAAAGGGATCCCCGCCTTTTGAAAATATTAAGCTCAAAACTGGTGACAAACTTGTTGGTGAAGAGTTTCCAATAATATATCAATAAGTTCTTTTACAATGATAATTTTTATTCTTAAAAAATATTGCCTCTCTTAGTTGTTCAGCTCCATCCATAATTCTTAAAGATGGTCTACTAAAATAAAAATTAGAATCAAAAGCGTATACTTGTTCGTTTTTAATAGCATCCAAATTATTCATTCTAGAATCTTGATAGAGTTTTTTTGCAAAAAATTTATTTTCTTCAAGATTGTAACCACAACAGATTAGACCGATATAGTCAGGATTAAGTTCATTAATTTTTTCAGCAGACAATTCTACTGACTTTTCACCTTTGTTTCCCACAACAGATTGAAAACCAGCTATCTCAATTTGTTCTGGTATCCAATGACCAGGGCTAAAATAAGGATCAATCCACTCTAGGAGTAAAAGTTTTTTATTAAATTTTTTTTTAATTAGATTATTTTTTTTATTATTAGCATCCTGAATTAGTCTCTCAGCAATTTCAATTTTGTTAACTTCTCTACCAATCATTTTAATTTCAGAACAAATTTCTTCAAATGTTGTAGCATTTAACGAAATTATTTTAGTTTTGCTTGTTAAAGTACATAGATTATTTTTTAAAGTAGCTTGAACTTGATTTTCTGAGATTGAACATACTTCGCATAATCCTTGTGTGATAATTATGTCTGGATTTATTTCAAGGAGTTTTTTGTTATCAACTTCATAAATTGAAACATTATTTTCAATCGCATTTTTAACTAATTGATCAATCATTCTTTGATCCATACTATTAGTAATGATACTTTTTGTTACTCTAATTTTTTTATTCAACAAAGGAGGAAAATCACATTCATGACTTACTGCGACAAGGTTGTCTGACAATTCTAAATTACATATTATTTCTGATCCTGCAGGGAAAAGGCTTACTATCTTCATTTCTTATATTTTAACCACAGAATATTTTTGCATGCATTTTTATAGGCTTCTTTTTGGTTCTTATATATTTTATCACTGTAATTTCCAACTTTGTACCACCCATCAATATTTTCAGGATCTTTTCTATATTCTTCAAAACCAAAAGTTTTATTCTCTCTAATAAATATATCAACGCATAAGTGTCCTTCATCATTATTAACTGATAATATTACGGTATTTTTCTTCAAAATAAGATGACCCTTCAAACAAAATTTATTCAATTAAATATCAAAAAAGTATAAGAATAAATTATCTTAAAATCATTTGAATTTAACAATGCTTGAATTATCTATTTATGACAATCTACTTCTTACCTTACTTTCATTTTTCACAGCAATGATGACATCTATTGCTGGAGCAGGTGGTGGCACAGTGCTACTAGCTGCAATGTTACAATTCATGAATCCATCTGAAGCAATTCCAGTTCATGGTGTAATTCAATTTACTTCGAACATTGCAAGGACATGGCTTTTAAGAAAATTTGTAAAATGGAGCATAATATTAAGATTTTCTCTTATGATACCTTTAGGTGTCTATATAGGTCTTGAGATCTTTCAAAGTATCAATGCAGAAGATATTAAAAAACTAATTGGTTCATTCATAATAATTGCACTCATATTGCAAAATATTAAATTTATAAAAAACATTATTATATCATCGAATTGGTATTATATCGTAGGATTGTTTACAGGTATTTTAAATATCCTTGTAGGTGTTATTGCTCCTCTATTAGCTGTAATTGTTAAGCAAAGTATTAACGAAAAAAAATCAATAGTTGGAACCTTAGGTTATTTTGGGTTAGTCGGAAACTTCACAAAAATTATTGGGTTCTCTTTGATTGGGTTCTCTTTTTTAGAATATATAGATACTTTTTTGTTAATGATACCTGCTACACTTTTGGGAAGCAGAATTGGGCAGTATTTACTAGATAAAATTAGCAATAAATTATTTTTTTATATATTTCAGATTATTTTAATATTTTTAGCATTAAGGTTATTAATTATTTAATTTGTTCGCTATAGATAAAATTCTATACATTTCTCTTAACACAGGTTTTTCAATTAATTTGCCATCAATTACAACCAGCCCAGTATTTGCTTCTTCAAATGTTGATGTGATTTTTTTTGCTCGTTCTATAACTTCAATAGAGGGAGTGAAAACATTATTTAATACAGAAATTTGTTTTGGATGTATTGATCCTTTCCCACTAAAACCAAGCTCTTTTGCTTTAATTGCTTCCTTTTTCATACCATCTAGATTATCTAGATCAAGATAAGGAACATCTATTGCATCAATACCAGCGGAGGCTGCTGCATGTACTATTCTGGATCTTGCATATAAAAGGGGTTCCCATTTATTTTCACATCTTAACTCTGCAGACATATCTACACCTCCAAAAAAAAGTGCATCTATTCTTTGTGAACAATTTGCGATGTCAAAGGCATTTTCTAATCCTTCATTAGTTTCAATTATAATATGAAGTCTACAGTTATGTCCTTTTTCACTGAGTAAATCATCTAAAAGTTTAACTTCTTGAGATGTTTTTACTTTTGGGATCATTAGAGCTGGTGGAGGATTTTTAGTTGACAAAATAGCCTGGACATCCTCTATTCCAAACTTTTCTCTTAAACAATTAATTCTTAAAATTCTTTCAACTCCATCATTTTCTTGCTTTTCTTGAAATAATTTTAGAGCTAAGTTTCTTGCTGTTTCTTTATCATGTGGGGCAATACCATCTTCTAGTTCAACACATACCATATCTGTGCCGGATTTAAGAGCTTTTGGATACATGTCAGGCTTCAGACCAGGAGTAAATATAAAACTCCTTCTTGGTTGTATATTTGAATTATGGTTCATTCTTACTCTTTCTTAAATAAATTGCATGATATTCTTTTTGTGTATTATTGGATTTAATGAATTCTGTTTTAACTCCAAACCCTGCTTTCTCAAAAGCATTAACTATATCTTCCAAATTCTTATTTGGAGCAACTTTATCATCAAAGTTTTTAATACCCTCAAACTTGCAAACTAAAATACCTAATCCATTTATTTTTAATATTCTGAAGAATTCTCTAGCATAGTCAATTATAGGGTGTAAAAAATAAACCACATTAACTGCAAGTAATTTATCGAAAGAATTATCTTTTACAATATCAGATAAATTTTTTGCATCATTAGACAAGATTGTAACATTTTGATTTTTAAATTTTTGAATTAATTTATTACGAAATGTATCGCTGACTTCTATCGAAATAATATTTTTGGAAGTGAGGTTTAGTAATTTTTTAATTCCCTGTCCATTACCAGATCCAATTTCTATAACATTATCATTTTTTTTAACATTGAGTTTTTTAATTGAGTCATTATAAACAAATTCGTTAAAAACGATCATCAGTTCTTTAGCAATATTTCCTAAAAAACCATTTCCTGGACTTCTCATATTTTGAGTCATATGCTTTGTATGCTTTATTTGTGAATAGATTAATTGATATATGTATAGTTTAATTTTAATTAACTTCATTTAACTATCTAGAAATTCTAACAATTTTTGATTGAATACTGTTGGATTTTCAATATTTGATAGATGACCAGCATTAGGAATAACGCTTAATTTACTATTTTTTATTTCTTTCATAATTTCATTAGACATTGATGGAGGCGTCAAGGTATCTAACTCACCAACCATAATTAATGTTGGAACATTTATTGTTTTAAAGATATGACGATGTTCAGTTCTCATTGATGTTTCAATGGTTTTTAAATAGCTTTCTTTGTGTAATAGCTCCATTGAGTTAACTAATTGATTATAGGCTGATTTATTATTAACGTCTCCAATAAGTGTTGAAGCTACGATTGGAGCAATGTCCCTTGGTTCTTTGCCATTTATAAGAGGTTCTTTTCTTAAGTTTATAAATTTTTCAATCTCTTGCTGACTTAGATTTGATAATCCAAAATGAGTATCGCATAATATTAAAGATTTTACATAACTTGGATATTTTTCATAAAATAAAGTCGCGATTTGTCCACCCATTGACAGTCCTACAATGTGAGCCTTATCTTTGTTAAAATGTTTGAATATTTTTACTAGATCATATAAAACATCTTCAAAATTTAAATCTCCTTCATAATCATCACTTTCTCCATATCCTCGAGTATCCCAAGCAACTGAAAGAAATTTTTTAGAGAAAAAAATAAGATTCTCTGTCCAATTCTTTTTATTACCACCAATACCATGCAAAAAGATAATCATTTCCCCTTGACCTGCATAATCAATTGAAATACTTGGATTATTTCCAACTTTTGTATTATTAATTTCCATGATATTTAAAATTTACTCCCAGGTAATTTCAAAAACTCTAATTCTGATTTAGTTGATTTTCTACCTAAAATTTCATTTCTATGAGGAAATCTTGAAAAAGTTTCTATAACTTTTTTATGTCTTTGTGCTGAATCATAAGTTTTTTTATTTGTATATTTTTTAAAAAAGGGAAGACTAAATTCATGATCTGAAAGTTTTTCACTATGCATAAAAGGCATCAAAAAAAAACTATTATGGTTATCTTCGTTAGATTTAAGAAAACTCTTCTTTAATGCTATTTTTGATAATTTTAGAGCTTTCTCGTCTCCAGCGAATGATTTTATTTGGTTTCTATAAATATTTCTACTAAATTGATCTAATACAATTATCCACGAAAGATAATCTTCTTTAGTAAAGTGATAGTTGTTGATTTTATTTTCTAAACAAAATTCAAATAATTTTTGAAACCTGTTCTTTATTAAGTTGTCAAATTCTTTGTCTTTTTTGAACCACATCTTTGGAGTACATTCTTTAAACCAAAAATCTAAAATCATTATAGAATTAATCATGACAAATTTTTTAAAATTTTGCTAATTTCTTTTCCCATTTGTTTTTGCCCAAAAAAAGGTGCTTTTTCACATGCTTCAGCAAGATACTTGACATCTTTTGTTTCAAGATATTTTTTCCATAAATCAGACATTAATTTTTCTAAATCCATCAATCATTAATCCTTTTTGAATTTATATAAACTAAATACAGATAAACCATTATCGAGACATTTATAATATTCCAAAATATACCATTTAAAAATGCCAATTTATATGAATTAGTATAATCAAATATTTCCCCTGACAACCAACCACCTAATGACATTCCAATTATAGTTGCAAATATGAGTAAACCAACTCTTTCAGCGACTTCATCAGTAGGTAAGAATTTACTTATAATCACAGTATAGATAGGTACTATTCCTCCTTGGGATAATCCAAAAAAGACTGCAACAATGTACAAAGATAATTGACTATTAAAAGGCAAAAACATTGATAGAGAAATAGCTTGAAGACTTGAACCAAGAATAAGTGTTTGAATGGGACCTATTTTATCTGATAAAAAGCCAAACAAAATTCTGCTTGTTACAGCAGCAAATAACATAAATGATAATATTTCAGTACCCACCGTTAAGCCATATCCATAATCAATGCATAAAGGTACGATGTGTACTTGTGGCACAGACATAGCAACACAACAAAGAATTCCAGCAAACATTAGTAAAATTTGAATTTTTTTATTACTTATTGATAATTTTAGAGTTGAATTAACATTTTTTTCTACATCAAAATTTTGTATGTTTTCATTTGATTTTGTTTTTTTTTCTCCTAGAAAAAAAAATAATATTGGGATGCAAATGCTGCATACTACAGCGATAAATAAATGTGCACTCTTCCATTGGCCATCAATTAAAAAGTCTTTGATTAAAAATGGCCATATTGCACCGCATAAATGTTGACCACTTGCAACTAGAGAGACAGCAAGACCTTTTCTTTTATAAAAAAATTTAGATATATCTGCCATCATTGGACCAAAAAAAGCGGCAGCAGAAAAACCTAAAAAAAACTGAATTATAGATAGCCAAAAAACATTTGTTGCTAAAACTGAAAACAAATAAGAAGAAACTAATAAAATTAAAGCAAAAATTATTGGTTTTCTAATCCCAATTTTATCTAACATACGACCAATGATTACATTGCCTATACCGTAACCAAACATTGTTGCAACATATGGATAGGTAGAAGCTGCTCTATCTAGTCCAAACTCATTTTGAATATTTGGCATTATTATAACAACAGACCACATGCCTGCAGTTCCAATAACACTCATTGTAAAGATAATTATTAATCTTAGCCAAGCTTGCTTACTGTCTAGCTCTATAAAATTATTCTTCATATCTTGTTGCTCTTAAAAATTATTTAATTAACATATAATTTACAGATGACTAAAATTATTATTACTTTTCTATTTTTTAGGGGGTATAGATGGCATTAACTAAGGATGAAATAAATTTTTACAATGACCAAGGTTATTTACTTGTTGAAGATGTTATATCAGAAAATCAACACAAGGAAATGTTGGCTTTAGTAGATGGTTTTTTTGAAAAATCAAAAATGATAAGAGAAAATGATAATATTTTCGACCTTGAAGATGGTCATTCATCTAATTACCCCAGACTTAAAAGAATTAAACAGCCACACCAACATTCTCAATTTTTTTGGGATATTATTAAAGAGTCAAAAATTGAAGAAATTCTTAAAGATCTTCTTGGTGATAATGTATCTTTGAAAACAAGCAAATTAAACACCAAAGCACCTGGTGGGGGGGCTGCTGTGGAATGGCACCAAGATTGGGCATTTTATCCTCACACAAATGATAATGTTCTAGCTTTGGGTTTGATGTTAAATGATGTTGATATAGATAATGGACCATTAATGGTAATACCTCAGAGTCACAAGGGACCTGTGTTAAGTCATTTTAACAATGGTGTTTTTTGTGGTGCAATTGATCCAGATGATTCAGATTTTGATATGAGCAAAGCAGTAACATTAACTGGAAAGGCAAGATCTATGACTATTCATCATGCGAGAACACTTCATGGATCTTCACCTAATAATAGTGACAGAGATAGATTAGTTTTATTTTACGAATGCAACTCAGCTGATGCATGGCCACTGGTTGGCGCCGGCGCATATATGAAAAGCACAAATCCTGTACAATTGTGCGATCAATTAGAAAAGCAAATGGTGTGTGGAAAAGTAAGTTATCAACCTAGAATGGAGAGTGTACCAGTTACAATTCCTCTTCCTCCAGCACCGGATTATGGGTCCATATTCACTTCTCAAAAAACTGGCGGTGCTAAATCAGCATTTTAAATTTTATAGTCTGGTGAATGCCTTTCAAGTTTTCTGAGCAATGCTGGCCATGCTAGCCTGTCTTTACCTAAATCAAACATACCTATTGATTGTTCTTGAGTAGTTTTAATAGCTTTCTTTGACGGTAAATTTATTTTGCCAGCAGCTTGCGCTCTAATTTGAGCAGAACAAGCTCTTTCAAGAAAGTATATGCCCATAAATGCTATTCCACATGTTTGTCCTACAGACAAAGTGCCGTGATTACGAAGTATGAATAAATTTTTATCTCCTATATCATTAATTAACCTCTCTCTTTCACTATGATCTAATGCTAGACCCTCATAATCATGATAAGAAATGTGTGGATGGATAAGCATTGATGTCTGACTAATTGGTAACAAACCATCTTTTTGAATAGAAACAGCAACACCATCATTAGTATGAAGGTGCAAAACACATTGTGCATCTTCTCTTGCAGAATGTATTGCACTATGAATGGTAAAACCAGCAGGATTTACCTCATAGGGTGTGTCTATAACTGCATCTCCATTTAGATCGATTTTTACTAAGCTTGAGGCAGTAATTTCATCAAACATTAAACCGTATGGATTTATTAGAAAATGATGTTCAGGGCCAGGTATTCTTAAAGACACATGGGTGTATATTAAGTCATCCCACCCATACATTGCAATTAATCTATAAGTAGCGGCAAGATCTAATCTCAAATGCCATTCTTTTTCAGAAATTTGACTTTTTAACTTTTGATTGTCAATCATATGATTCATATTTTTCTCTTAATTTAAATAACGTATTGGATTTCACTCATTCTTCTATTATTTCGATTATTCTTCTGAGTGATTTTTGTACAACTTTCTTATGCAATTTTACTTTAAGTATCCCGTTTGTCAATTCAGCCTCATCAACCTGAAGGTTCTGTTCAAGTCTAAATACTTGTTTAGTAGAATTATCTTGAATACCTTTGTGAATTATATCATGGTTAGATGATAATGATTTTTGTCTTACATCCAATATTAAAAAATCATTGATAGTGTTAATTGTTATTTGATCAGGGGCTATACCTGCCAAAGCCACGTTAATTTCATATTTATTCTCATCACATTTTAAAATATCAAATGCAAGGTTTGATGTGTTTTTAATTGAAGATATTTTTTCAATTTCTTCAAAAAAATCATTAAAACCAATATAATATTTTAAAAATTTATTTTGTATAAAAGTCATATTATCTTTCTATTTTAAAAACCCTTTCACCCTCAATTAATTTTATTTTAGTATTACCTTTTACTTCATTTAACTCACTTGCCATAATTTTCATTATTTTGGTAGCATCACTTTTGTTTTTAAAGCATGAAATCACAAACCCAGTAGTGTCAGAAACTCTAAAAACTTCACAACTTAATTGACCATTTTTTATATTCCTTGGTATCATGACGTTTTGAAAAAAAGCTATGATCATGTCACAATTGACTTTGGAAGTTGATTGAAATTCAGCTATTCTAGTGTACATTTTTACCTCTTGTTAAATGCATACTTAGTATGTAATTGTATTAAAATAATTAAATTGCTTAACATAATAACATGAAGATTATATTTATATCATTTTTTATTTTAATTTCATTCCAAATATCTGCGCACGAATGTATTTTGCAAGGAACTTCTGCAAAAGAAGTTACTATTTATAACGCTTGCAAAGCTGATTTAAAAAAAAGAGCTCCTAGCTCAGATTTAAACAATTCTTTATTAAAAGCAAAAATTAAAGAATTAAAAAGTGAAAATAAAAATTTAAAAAATCAATTATTAGATCTTAAAATTAGACTTAATTCTTTACTTCAAAGAGTAGATGCTTACTTAAATTAAAAAGAGTGTAAAAAATGAAAAAAGCTTTAGTCATAGGTGTTGGTCCATTGAATGGTTTGGGTGGACAATTGTGTAGAAAAATTGCTCAAAATAATTTTGAAGTGTTTGTTGCTGGAAGAACTAAGCACTCTTTAGATGTTGTGGTTGATACAATTATACAAGATGGAAATAAAGCGATACCTCTTGTAGTTGATGCAACTGACGAAAACCAAATTAAAAATATGATCAAAAAAGTTACCCCAGGTTTGGATTTTGCTATTTATAATGTAGGAAACAGTCGACCAGGTAAGATTATAGAAATGGATGCTAGTTATTTTCGAGAAAGTTGGGAATCATGTTGTTTTGGTGGTTTTTTGTTTGCCAAAGAAGTTATTAATTCATTCTTAAGTGAAAAAACTGCTGGGACTATAATTTTTACTGGTGCTAGTGCATCTTTAAGAGGTAAGTCAAATTTTGGTGCATTTAATTCTGCTAAAGGTGCATTACGTAATTTTGCCCAGGCTCTAGCTAAAGAATATGCTGAACATTCAATTCATGTAAGTCACGTAATTGTAGATGGTGGTTTAGCTGGAGAAAGAATAAAACAACGCATATCTGATTTTGATCAAAGAGTTAAGAATGGAAAACTTATTAACATAGATAATGTTACAGATGCTTATATGTTTTTATATAATCAAAGTAAAGATGCGTGGACATTTGAATTAGACTTAAGAACTTCTCAAGAAAATTGGTAAATGTAAAGGGGGTGAAATATGAAATTATTTAATTTGACTGATAAGGTGGCAATCATAACGGGTGGAAATGGAGGCATAGGTTTTGCGATGGCTAAAGCTATTGGTGAAGCTGGTGCAACTGTTGTGATCGCTGGAAGGAATGAAACCAAAAATAAAAAATCAATTGAAGAGTTAAATTCTTTAAAGATTAAATGTAAATCTTTGATAGTTGATGTAGTCAATGAAAACTCATGTAACAAACTTATTGAAGATGTAGCTAAAGAATTTGGAAAGTTAAATATATTAATTAACAATGCTGGAACAAATATAAGAAAAAGACCAGAAGAATATGAGTTAGACGAATGGACGTCAATAATAGATACAAATTTAATTAGTACATTTACCTGCTCTAAGGCTGCTTTTAAACATTTTAAAAATATAAATGGTGGAAAAATAATTAACATTGGATCAATGCACTCACTTTTTGGTGCACCTCTTGGAAGTGCGTATTCAGCAAGTAAGGGTGGGGTAGTTCAATTAACAAAAAGTCTTGCTAACACTTGGGCTAAAGACAATATTCAAGTGAATGCTGTATTACCTGGATATATTGACACGACTTTAACACGTCAGGCTAGGATTGATATCCCTGAACTTCAGTCAAGGGTTGAAGAAAGAACTCCAGCCGGACGTTGGGGAGATCCCGATGATTTGGGAGGAATAGCTGTGTTTTTATCTAGTGATGCTTCTAATTATGTTACAGGTACAGCGATTCCTGTTGATGGGGGTTATTCAATTAACGGGTAAATTAAAAGGAATTTTATATGGAAAATATTTTTAGAGGTTGTATGCCAGCTCTTATGACGCCATGTAACAAAGATTTTTCTCCAAATTTCGATTTGCTAGTAAAAAAAGCTGATGAACTGATGAATTATGGAATGTCAGCTGTAATTTATTGTGGTTCAATGGGAGATTGGCCTTTATTGACTGATGAAGAAAGACAAGAGGGTGTATCTAGTTTAGTTAAAGCTGGTATTCCTACAATTGTAGGCACTGGTTCAATAAATTCCAAAAAAGCAACTTTACACGCTGTGCATGCACAAGAAGTGGGTGCTTTGGGTCTAATGGTCATTCCAAGAGTTTTATCTAGGGGGGCATCACTTTCTGCTCAGAGAGAACATTTTGCATCTATTTTGAATGGAGCTCCTAAACTTCCTGCTGTCATTTACAATAGCCATTATTATGGATTTTCAACAAGAGCAGATTTATTTTTTGATTTAAGAAAACAATATCCAAATTTAGTAGGTTTTAAAGAATTTGGGGGAGCTAAAGATCTCAGTTATGCTGCAGAACATATTACTTCTAAAGATAAAAATATATCTTTGATGGTTGGCGTGGATACAACTGTTTATCACGGCTATGTGAACTGTGGTGCAGTTGGAGCAATAACTGGAGTAGGAAATGCTTTTCCAAAAGAAGTTTTACAATTAATTGATCTATGTAAAAAAGCTGCAAAAGGTGACTCTTTAGCTAGAAAAAAAGCTAAAGAACTTGAAGGTGCTCTTGCAGTTTTATCTTCATTTGATGAAGGTCCAGATCTAGTACTCTATTATAAATACTTGATGGTTTTAAATGGTGAAAAAGCTTATGATTTGCATTTTAATCCGACCGACAAGTTAAGTAAAAGTCAAATTGCTTACGCGGAAGATCAATATTATTTATTCAAGAAATGGTACTCAGATTGGATAAAATAACTTTTATTTTAATAATAAATTTATGATTATAACCATAAAAAAAGGGTAATTAAAACAATGAAAATTACAGACATTAAGGCATTTCCAATTTCTTTCAAAGTTCCTCAGGGATCAGGTGTAAGACTTGGAATTGGATTGGCAGTCAAAAGAGACGCAGTGTTAATCAAAGTAACTACTGATGAAGGTATAATTGGATGGGGCGAAGCACATCATGGAAGGTGTCCTGGGGCAATTGCTAAACTTATTGATACAACGTTTAAGGAGTTGTTGTTAGGTATGGATGCACTAAACACCGTAAGTGTTTGGGAAAAAATCTACAAAATGCAACTATCAAGCCATGGTATGGGTTATGCATCAACTATGGCTTTGAGCGGAATTGATATAGCTTTATGGGATATTAAAGGAAAATTTTTCAATACTCCTATATATAGATTATTGGGTGGAGGAAAGAATAAAATCAAAGCATATGCTGGGGGTATTGCTTTAGGATGGCAAGATCCTATATCTCTTGGGGAGGAGGCTTTAAGTCATGTAAGCAAAGGATACAAAGCTGTTAAATTAAGAGTTGGGGATAAAATTAAAAATGATATGGACAGAGTTACACAAGTAAGAAAAGTATTGCAAGATGACGTTGAAATTTTGGTAGATGCAAATACTAATTATACAATAAACGATGCTCAAAAGGCCATACCGTTTTACGAAGACCAACAAATTACATGGCTTGAAGAACCTTTTCCAGCTATGGAGTTTAATAATTATAGAACAGCTAAAACATTTGGTAATTTATCATTAGCGGCGGGCGAAAATCATTTTACTAGATTTGAGTTTTCTAGATTAGTGGAAGATAATGTAATTAATTATGCTCAGCCAGATGTATCCAAAGCAGGAGGAATAACTGAAGTTATAAGGATTGCTAATCTTATGTCTGGTTGGAACGTCTCTATTAATCCTCATACATCATTAACTGGAATAAACATGGCTGCATCAATTCATATTTTAGCCTCAGTAGATAATGCAGGTTTTTTTGAAGGTGATGTAACAGTCTTTAATCCATTTAGAGATGATATGGATCAAGTTCCATTTAAATTAGATAAAGATGGAACTGTTATTCCATCAGATTTACCTGGTGTTGGTATTAGTATAAACGAAAAATTTTTAGACAAATATCCTTTGATAGATGGTCCTTGTTATATATAAATCTATGTACCTATAACTAAATTCGCATTTAGATTTTGGATGCTCTTGATAATTGCGAGTGATACTATCTTGCCAGTTTTTTGATTTTCTTCATATGGGATTACATTTTCTTCAAAATTAAATTCTCCAAAATCACCTTTAGCAGTTACCGATATAATGTGTGTGTCAATTGAGGAATCAGATATAATTTTTAAATTTGTTTTATCTAAACCTAAGCCTGACAAAGCAACCGTAGCAGAAATATTGACATTTTGAGGATAAAGCTTTGCTCCTTCTCTAACACTGCCTGAAAATAATACTAGGTTGTCATTATAAGTTTTTAAATCAAACTTATGTTCTGCAATTGTCCCAAACCATGCTGCCGTATTTTTTCTAACAGTTATATTTACTTCATCAAGTTTCCCATAAGATGATGCAGTTAAAATATCTAATGCACCTATACCTGCAGATGGAATCATAATTTTACTATTATGCTTCTTGCTAAGAGAAATTAATTTTTCAAAAAAAACATCATCTGTAAGTGCGCCAGTTGATGTAATCAAAAGGTTTGATTGATTTTTTAGAACCCTTGGTCCGTAAGAAAACAAAGCCTCATGTCCAGCACCTTCTAAGACATAATCAAAGCGTTCTTCAAAAAAAATATCTGGATCATCCGTAATTAGGTCATTATTAAAATTTTCATATTTCTTGGCATTTCTAACAAGAATTTTGCTAAATCTAATATTTGTTCCTATCTGTGAAAAGTATTGAAACACCTTTTGATTTATTGCTCCAAATCCTAGAATGCCTATATTCATTTTGCATTTGATGATTTGGCATTAAGTGATGTTTCTCCTTTTTTGCTTATAAAATCGGATAAGCCACCAACAATTCCTCTAGGCAAAAAGATAATAAATCCTATTAACATTATTCCATATATAAATAATGGGAAACCTGCTGCATTAATCGTAAGGTTTTCAGTTAAATTCACTGTTGCGGTACCTATAGAAATTCTTAGTATCTCTGCAAGAAATAAAGTAATAATCGCACCTACAGTTGGACCTAAAGCACTATAAATACCTCCAACAACCACTGCAAAAACGATTTGGAGAGAAATACCTACGCCACCAATAGTATCTGGTGAAATAAACATTTGATATTGGCAGTAGAGAGCGCCAGCAAATGCTGTCATAACAGCACTTAAAATTGTAATTTTAAGTTTTTCTTTAGTAACTTTGACACCTATAGCAGAAGAAGCATCCTCATCCTCGGAGATTGCCTCTAAAGCATATCTAGACATAGACCCATCAATTATCTTCCAAATAATTATACCTACAAGCCATGTAAATACAGCTATGTACAAAAAAACTATTCTGTCATCTGGAAACTGAATTGCGTAAATAGACCATCCTTCACCATGAGGTTCAGGAGTATATCCAAGTGATCCCCCAGTATAATCTCTAGTTGCAATAATAACTTGTCTTACAACTTCTGAAAGAGCTAATGTTACAAGTGCAAAATAATGACCTACTATTCTAAATTTAAAACATGGATAAGCTACAATTAATGCCAAAATCCCTGTAATAGTCAAAGCAATTGGGATACCTAACCAAGGTGACATTCCTAAATAATTCCACAATAAGGCAGTTATATAACCACCCATTGCCATAAAGGCACCATGTCCTAATGAAACAAGTCCAAACCTTCCCATGATAGACCACCCAGTATATGCGAATGACCATATCAATATAGTAATCACGATATGTAAAGGATAACCCTCAACCCCAATCAATGGTAAAAGACATAAAAGAACAGCTAAAAAACCAATAAAATATTTATTATTCATGACTTCCTCGCAAACAGACCCTCAGGTCTTATAAACATCATAATTATGAAAAAAACAAATGCTAATACATATCCCCATTCAATTTCGGCAAAATAGCCACCTATAGTTATTAATTCACTAAAAATAAATGCTGCTATAAACCCTCCCACCATATTTCCAAGACCGCCCATAACGCAAATAATAAAGGTTATAGGTCCAAAACTTAGTCCTATAAAAGGATGTACGTCATATTGTAGAACTAATAAACAACCACCAAGACCTGCCAAGGCTCCACCAATAGCTGAAGTTAGTAGATATAGTTTTTTTGTGTCTACACCCATTAAGCTCATTATTTCTTTATCTTGGCTTATTGCTCTAATAGCTGCTCCTAAATAACTCCTTGATAGAAATAAATATAAAGCAACAACTATTAAACCAGAAATTGCAAATGAAAGTAGTCTAGTCCATGAAAGATAAATATCTTCACTTACAGCTAAACTTCCTAAGCTTACTCCCATGTTCCTAAATTCAATACCAAAAACGATCATTGCCGCACCTTGAAAAAAGAAAAGTAAACCACCGGTGGCAATGAGCTGATTAATTGGAGCTGCATCTATTAATCTTGCTATTACTACTTTGTGAGTCAGCCATCCTACCAATCCAGAAAATAAAATCCCAGCTATCATTGAAGGTATTATGTGTACCCCCAGATCATTGTTTAGATAAAATATTAGATACATGCCAACCATAATTATTTCTGCATAACAAATCCAAACAACGTCTATGACGCCAAATATTAAATTCAAACCAACTGACAATAATGCGAGTATTCCACCTAATAATAACCCATTCATAAGTGTTTCTATGAAAAATATACTAAATAATGAATCTAGAAATTCAGCCATCTTTACCTCACATTCCTAAATATGCTTTTTGAACTTCGGAAC
>CACMYY010000014.1 GCA_902618025.1 uncultured SAR116 cluster alpha proteobacterium | reverse complement strand
TTAGCAAAATTCATTG
This sequence comes from uncultured SAR116 cluster alpha proteobacterium, assembly GCA_902618025.1. Lineage (GTDB taxonomy): Bacteria > Pseudomonadota > Alphaproteobacteria > Puniceispirillales > Marisalimonadaceae > Marisalimonas. The sequence continues at coordinate 37,810 of CACMYY010000014.1, read as the reverse complement.
ATGACAAGCGTTTTGCTGAGACAAAAATTCGTTCAATCAGACGTCAAGGTGGTTCAGAAAGATTTATTTATGCAAAATTAAATGAAAAAGGAATCTCAAACGATATAATCAAATGTGCTATTAATACAGTAGACGAGGGGCATGAAAACGCAGAAATGATCGCAGCAATAAATTTTATTAAGAAAAAAAATATAGGTATATATTATAAAAAGAATTTAGAGAATAAAATTGATGAATTTGAATTAAAAAATAAATGGTATGGAGCTCTCTCAAGAAGAGGTTTCTCATTAGATATTGTTAAAAAGGTTTTTGATATTAAAGATATTGAAAAAGCTAATTTAATTTTAGAAGATAATTTATAGAAATATAAAAGGATTAGAAAATGACTAATAAAGATTTGTATGAACCATCCTCTGACATAATTAAAAATTCTCATGCAAATAAGGCTGAGTATGAAAAAATGTATGAAGAATCTATTACTTCTCCTGAAAAATTTTGGGAAAAACATGGTAAAAGAATTGACTGGATTAAGCCCTATACAAAAATTAGGGATGTGTCCTATAATAAAGAAGATCTTCATATCAAATGGTATGAGGATGGAACACTAAACGCTAGTTATAATTGTTTAGACAGACATCTAGAAACCAAAGGTAACAATACAGCAATTATTTGGGAAGGTGACGACCCAAATGAGTCCAAACATATTAGCTATAATGAACTTTATGAACAGGTATGTAAATTTTCTAATGTATTGATAAATGCTGGTGCAAAAAAAGGTGATCGAATAACAATCTATATGCCAATGATCCCAGAAGCAACAGTTGCAATGTTAGCATGTACTAGAATAGGTGCTATTCATTCAGTTGTCTTTGGTGGTTTTTCTCCAGACGCTCTAGCTGGAAGAATTGAAGATTGTAATTCAACAATTATTATTACTGCAGATGAGGGTATAAGAGGAGGAAAAAAGATACCTTTAAAATCTAATACTGATGAGGCCATTTCAAAAGCTAAAATGTGCAAAACTACAATTGTAGTTAAAAGAACAGGAGCTGAAATTAATTGGATAGACGGCCAAGATATTTGGTATCACGAAGAAATGGAAAAAGCATCAGCTAATTGTCCACCCTCTGAAATAAATGCTGAAGATCCAATGTTTATATTATATACTTCAGGATCGACAGGTAAGCCCAAAGGAGTTCTTCATACAACTGGAGGATATATGGTTTATGCTTCTATGACACATCATTATGTTTTTGATTATCAAGAAAGTGAAATTTATTGGTGTACTGCAGACGTAGGCTGGGTAACAGGACATTCTTATATAGTTTATGGGCCACTATCAAATGGCGCTACTACATTAATGTTTGAGGGTGTGCCAAACTACCCAACTGTAAGTAGATTCTGGGAAATAGTGGATAAACATAAAGTTAATATATTCTACACTGCTCCTACAGCAATAAGAGCATTGATGGCTGAAGGCAGTGAACCAGTAAAAAAAACAAAACGAGACAGCTTGAGAATTTTAGGTAGTGTTGGAGAACCAATTAATCCAGAAGCATGGAATTGGTATAACAATGTTGTTGGTGATGGAAGGTGTCCAGTAGTGGACACTTGGTGGCAAACTGAAACTGGAGGGATTTTGATCACCCCTTTACCAGGAGCCACTGATACAAAACCAGGTTCTGCTACAAAACCTTTTTTTGGAATATTGCCAGTTATTGTTGACAGTGATAACAAAGAATTAACTGGAGCCACTGAAGGAAATCTATGTATTAACATGTCTTGGCCAGGTCAAATGAGGACGGTTTTTGGTGACCACCAACGTTTTATAGATACATATTTTTCAACTTTTCCCGGAAGATACTTTTCTGGTGATGGATGTAGAAGAGATGAAGACGGATATTATTGGATAACAGGAAGAGTTGATGATGTAATAAATGTGTCTGGTCACAGAATGGGTACTGCAGAAGTTGAGTCTGCTCTTGTAGCTCACACAGATGTTGCTGAAGCAGCAGTTGTTGGTTACCCACATGACATTAAGGGTCAAGGCATTTATGCATACGTTACTGTAAATATTGGCGTAAAAACATCAGAAGAATTATTGACAGAGTTAAAACAATGGGTAAGGAAAGAAATAGGTCCCATTGCTACACCAGATTTAATTCAATTTGCCCCAGGTCTTCCTAAAACAAGGTCAGGTAAAATAATGAGACGAATATTAAGAAAAATAGCTGCAAATGAACATGAAGAGTTAGGTGACGTATCAACATTGGCTGATCCTCAAGTTGTTCAAAATTTAGTGCAAAACAGAAAAAACACTTAAATATTATTTAGCTTGGTATAATAGTTCATTAAAAACTTTATCAAAATTGGAAGAATAGCTACTAATATAAAACTTACTATAAGTGTAAATGACATAATGTCATTAATACTATCAACTTTCGAAATTTCTGAGCCAGCATTTACATAAATTACAGTTGCAGGAAGCATTCCTAATTGACTTATATAATAAAACCTAAAAAGCGAAATGGGTAAGACTCCCATAATTAAATTTATTAATACAAACGAAATAGTAGGTATTAATCTAAGACTTAAAAGATAATAAATACCATTTTTGCTAAAGTTATTGTCTATAATGACTTTTGTTTTTTCAAATTTATTATTAATGAAATCTTTTAAAAGATATCTCGATAATAGAAAACAAATACATGCCCCAACCGTAGATGCAAAGGAAACTATAATTACACCTTCAACAACTCCAAACAAGGCTCCAGCGGCAATGGTCAAAATAGTAGGAACAACAGGGAAAGACAAACCTGAAAATATTACATATAAAATAAAAAATGAAATCCTTGATATATAAATTTCTTCACTAACCCATGTTTTCAGAAATGTAATATGTTCCTTTAATTCTTCTAAACTGAAAACTTCTTCTAGATATATGTAAGATATTAAAAAAGTACTAATTAAAATAAAAATTAATAGTGCTGGTCTTCTCATTATGAGTTAAATACCCCAAATTCTATCGGCAAATTCTGGATAAAATTCTGAGACCATATAGGAAATCTTATTTCTTAATATATCTACACGAGTTTTATTTGGGGTAGACATATTTGTTATTTTGTCATCAACGTCAAATTTAAATCCTGTAAGTTTAATGATATTTTCTAAGCTTTCATTATTATGAATTTTTAAAAGACAAAAACGTTTCTTTTGTTTGTTAAATTTAAATAGAGCTCTATTAGTTAATAGAAATTTTGGTCCTCCAGGTCTGTAGATATTTTCGTCAGAAAATCCAGGTGCAGAAATAAAGTCTACCTTATCGACTAGAGTTCTTGGTGAATGTTCTTCTCTAAATAAAATAATTTGTGGAACTACGAAATACATCAAAGCAGACCCAAATGAACCTGGAAATCTTTTTTGTATTTTTTCATAACTACCAGTGCCTACTAAATTTATATTAGCTTCACCATCAATTTGAACACCTCCTAGAAAGAAAGTATCTATTCTGCCTTGAGCAGCACAATCAAAAAGTTCTCTAGCACCATCAGTAAAATTGTTATACTTATTTGAATGTAATATTGTAACTCTTAATCTATTGTTTTGAAGTTTAGCTTCTTCTTTTACCAACAGAGCTGCTGCACCAGGAATTGGCGATGCAGCACCTACAGCTATATGCTTATCATGTACCAGTAAATCAGCTAATTCACTTATTAATAACTCTTCTCTTTTAAGTTCAACCAAAAAATTAAACCTTTAAATTAATTAGATAAGTAATTTTTCATGTAATCCTCAAAGCCTTTTTGTGTCTTTGCAGCAATAGAGTACTTTTTAATTTCATCATTATCTGCACCATAAACTCCAGGCAAAGCACATGGCCAAGCTCCATTTTTTACAACAGATATTCCATCAATATACAATGCCGGCAGACAAGTAGCAGCAGATAATTCATCATCAAACAAATCAATATCCAGAATTCGTTCAGTTGTAACAAATACATTTTTTGAGGCATGTGCAAGAGTTGCTAATTCCCGTCTCCTTCCAATTTGAATATTTCCATTTTTATCCACGCAAGGTGCATGAAATATTAATATATCTAATTGGACTGCAGGAAGTAACAAGATTGGTTCATTCTTGTTACCAGAAAATTTCATCGGATTTTCTATAATTTGCCAGTCTTTTCTGTATTTTTGTATATCTGAGCCAATTACTCCACGTAGAGGCATAAATGGAACAGATTTTTCAGTAGCTTGAAGTTGGGCATGTAATGCTGGACATGTAGAATCTTTTATAATTATTTTACCTGACTCTACAGCTTCTGAAAATCTAGGTGCTAAACCAAATTCACCTAAAGTTACAGCTGCTGCTTCAACTTCAGAGACGCAACCACTGCCTATTAACATATCACCTTGAATAGTTGTCAATGGAAGGCAATATAATTTTAAGTCCTTTACACCCTTTTTTATTAGTTCTTTTGTGAACTCCATTGGAACCCCAGAATAATCTGCTGGAATTCCAATTAAATCTCCATCTTTAACTTCATCAACAATTTCTAAGAGAGATAATTCATCAAATTGTTTCATTATATATCTTCCCTTATGTAAAATATATTATTTAGTATGAGCTCTTTTGACCCTTATTATACTTCATTATTGATTCTTTTAACATTTTTTCTTCCTTACACCCAAGAAAACATATTTTTTTGAGTTTTTTTAGATTAGCTTCGGCTTTTTTCAAATTTCCTTGAGTAAGAAACATTTCTCCTTGATATTCAAGAGCACCCTTGTGCTTTGGAGAAATTTTAAGAGCTTTATCATAGTATTTGGCAGCTTTATCAAGATTACCCATTTTTCTGTATGAGAAACCTAAATAATTATATATGTCTGCATCTTTTTTATTGGTTTTTTCAGCCTTAATAAGATTATCTATAGCAGCTTCATATGATTTTTTATTAATTAATTTAACCGCTTTATAGTAATAAGTTGATTTAACATCCATCTTTTTACTGTCATCTCCACCGCCTCCAGCAGCAAAGGAGGATGCCACTAGTAATTGACTTAAATAAAACATTGTAAAAAATTTTATGAATTTTTTGAAAAAGTTTTGATAAAACATTAGTACTCCATTTAATATAAGAAATATAATCTTATATATAAACTACTTTAAATTTTTCTAGGATAAACATGCGATTATTTCTTTTTACTTCTTTTCTTTTTATTTTAATCAACATAAATAAGGCTATCAGCGACGTTTTGCCAAATGATTTATTTTCGTCAGTGGAAGTTGTTGAACTTCAAATGAGCTCTCTTCAGACAAACTCAATAAAAAATAATTCTGGAATATACCAATGTTGGCTATTTGCACACCCACAAAATAAGAGATATACAGGACCATTTGGTAATTTCAAAAAAATGATTTCTGATACATCTTATAAAATATTGTTAAATTCAACTAAATTCAATATTAGATTAATTGAAGAAAGTAAAAACAAAGCAGCATATTCAGTTAATGTAGACGCATACGATAATAAACGCTACAATTTAATATGGCTTTTAGAAAAAGCATCTGTAAGTAAAGATTGCAAAAATTGTTGGATGACGACTGCGGTTACACAACCACAATTTATAGGGCAGTTGAACTAAAACAAAGTGGAGAAAAATATGAAAACAGCAAAAGATTACCTTCAAGAAGCTAACGAAGTTGTGAAAAAAATTGATGTAAAGGAAGCAATTGAAAAGCATAAATCAAAATCAGCAATTTTTATAGATGTACGAGATAGTTCTGATATTAAAAAAACAGGAACAATTTTAGATGGTCTAGAAATTCCAAGAGGACTAATTGAGTTTGTCGCTGATGAGGCAACTCCACTCTACAATAATAACCTTAAAAAAGATGCGGAAATAATACTTATCTGTGGAGTTGGCGGCCAGGCTGCTTTAACTGGTAAGACACTTATAGAAATGGGGTATAAAAATGTTCTTAATGTAGGAGGCATTCCAGAATGGGAAAAAAATGGTGGCCCAATGAAAAAGTACTAAAACATTTATTCTAAAATTTTATGTCAAAAACAATTGCAATATTAATGCCTGGAGATATGGGCCATGGATGCGGAAAAGCATTTAAAAATAATAATTTTAGAGTTGTAACTTGTTTAAGTCAGAGAAGTATTAGAACTAAAAAACTGGCTGATTTATCCGGTTTTGAAGATTTAGGTACAATTGAAAATGTTGTTGAAAATTCTGATATCATATTATCAATACTACCTCCTGAATTTGCTCTTCAACAAGCTAAAATAGTCAACGATGTAATTTTAAAAAAAGAAAAACACATTACTTATGTTGATTGTAATGCTGTATCTCCTGAAACAGCTTTAAAAATCAATGATTCAATATCTTCTAAGTTTTGTAATTTTATAGATGGTGGTATTATTGGGTTTAATCCGATTGTAGAAAATGGACAAACAAGGTTGTATATATCTGGACCTAATACTCAACCAGTTAAATTACTCCACAACAAAGGATTTATAATAAAAGATTTAGGTATAGAAATAGGTAAAGCTTCTGCAATGAAAATGGTTTATGCTAGCGCAACAAAAGGAACTTTTGCACTTCATGCAGCAGTTTTGACAACTGCTCACAAACTTGGTCTTACTTCTGAATATTTTGCTGAATTGGAATATAGCAAACCTGATATATTATCAGCAATGGAAAGGATGGTTCCAAGAATTCCTCTTGATGCAGCAAGATGGGAGGGAGAAATGTTTGAAATTGCTAATACTTTTTCTGATGCTGGAGTTACCTCAAAATTCCACGAAGGTGCAGCCGATATTATGTCACTAGCAAATAAAACACCAATTGCTAGAGAGACTAGAGAAACAGTCGATGAAACAAGATCTTTGAATGATGTTCTTGATATGTTCGTAAATGCAATTAAAAAATAAAATATAAAACACTTGTAAATTAGTTAACAAATGAAGTAAATCATTAACATGTTTCTTGTTAACAAAAAATTTTTCGAAGCTACAAAAGACAAATTCTTCTACGGCTGGGTAATTGTTGGAATCGGGAGTCTTGGTATTTTTACGAGTGGAGCAGGACAGTCTCATACCTTTAGTCCTTTTATACCAGTAATTTCTCAAGATCTTAAAATTTCCAGTACATCAATTACTACTGCTTATATGATAGCAACTTTATTTGCTGCTTTTCTATTGCCAAAAATGGGAAAATTAGTTGACAAATACGGACCAAGAAAAATTTTAATATATACGGTCTTACTCCTTGGAATTGGATGTATGATTTTTGGAGCTGCATCAAACTTTCTAATGTTGGCAATCGCATTTGGATTTTTAAGATTTTTTGGGCAAGGCTCACTAATGCTTGGTTCTGCTAATATTATAACTCAGTGGTTTGATAAGAAAAGAGGATTTGCACTTGGATTAATGGGTTTAGGGTTTGCTATTTCTATGGGTTTACATCCATATATCTCTGACTTTTTAATTTCAAATTACGGATGGAGAATGGCATGGGTTATTCTAGGTTTATCTACATGGTTGATTATGTTACCACCACTAATTTTCTTAGCAATAGATAAACCTGAAGATGTAAGCATTAAACCAGATGGAATTTTAGAAAATTATAAAGAAAGTAAAAATAATGAAAAAATTTTTGGTCTCAATCTTGAAGAAGCCCTTAAGGAAAAAAGCTTCTATATACTTGCGTTCTCATTTTTTTCTATATCTTCATTAATAACTGCGCTTCATTTTTTTCAAGTTACAATTTTAAGTCAATACTTTGGAATGGCAAGTAGCACTGCAGCTGCTTTATTCATACCAACAATGGTTTCGATGATAATCTTTATTCCTATTGCAGGTAAAATTTTAGACAGATTTGAAACTCATAATATTATTGGTGTTGCATTATTAATAACCACTGCATCACTATTATCCATAACCTTTGCAAGTGATTCTACCTTTTCCATGATTTACGCGATCATTTTTGGAATTAATAATGGATTTAATTTATCTTTATTTGGCTATATCTGGCCAAGGTATTTTGGAAGACTACATGTTGGTAGTATTCAAGGCACGGGTCAAATGATATTAGTTGTAGGTGCATCAATAGGCGCAATGCCGTTCGCAATATCAATGGATCTTGGTTATGACTTAATTACAACTATAAGACTTTCTGCATTATATCCTTTTTTCTCAGCATTTTTATGTTTTTTCTTTTTAAGAGAAAGTAAAAAACTTACAGAAATGAAGAAATAAATTAAATTGAATTTAGTAACCATTTATAAAAATACTTCTAATAATTTAAAAGCCATCCTAGCAATGATTTTGGCTGTATTTTGCGTAACTATTATGAGCGTTCAAGCTAAATTAGTAGGTATTGAATATCATGCTGTACAGATTACATTTGCAAGAGCCATGGTTGTAATAATTCTTTTATTACCTCTAATTTACAAGCTAGGAGGCATAAAATTTTTAAAAACAAATAAGCCTTATCTTCATTTCTTTAGAAGCTTAGCGGGACTTACTGGTAACATAATGTTTTTTTTAGCCTTTCAAAGACTACCTGTTGCAGATGTCACAGTAATATCTCAAGCAGTACCAATTTTTTCATGTATTTTTGCAATAATCTTTCTCAATGAAATAATAGGGTGGCGAAGATGGTTGGCCATTTTAATTGGATTTGGTGGAGTAGTAATTGCAATAAACCCAACTGGCTCCATAGCTATTGCTTCAATTTATGCCTTAATTGGCACTTTAATGTGGTCTACTACCATTATTTTTTTAAGATTACTAGGGACAACTGAACATCCAGTAAAAACAGTCTTTTACTTTATGTTAGTGAGTTTTATTATAACTTCTTTTTTTCAACCATTTTTGTGGAAAGAACCTTCATTGAGAGTTATTTTATTATTTATTGGATTGGGTGTGTCAGCTTTTTTGACACAATTGTTAATGACTTACGCATTACAAAAAGCTCCTGCTTCAATCGTAAGTCCATTTAATTATACAGGAATTGTATGGGCAATTATTTTTGATTACTTGATATGGAACTCGAATCCAATAATTTCTACAATTGTAGGAGGATTTATTATAACAATTTCAGGTATATATATCTTCAAAAGAGAGGCTAAAATAAAATCAATTAAATAAATTATTTTTAAATTTAAAGTATAGAATCAATTTAAATATGAAATAACCAATAATTGGCATTATTATAATACCATTACTTAAAGGAGTGAATTCACCCACAAATCCTAAAATTATACCTCCAACTGTTAATGATCCAAAAGAAATACTTGACCACCAAGTTAAGACTCTAGCCCTATAAACTTCTTCTACTTCTAATTGGATAATTGTTTGAGTTCCAATACCAACTGCAGTTGTAGTAAAACCGACAACTGTAAAAAATATGGACATTGTGTAAACTTCTGAAATAAAGCCAATAATGCAGCTTATTATCAGACCAAGCATTAACATTGATACTAATTTAGTTTCAATTTTACTTTTATTACTATTTCTAAAACCTATCCAAATTGACGCCAATAAGGCCCCAATACCCGCAGTAGTTGTAATTAAAGATAATCCAAAACTCCCTTGTTTTAATATTTCTCCTGCAATTGTTGGTTGAATTTCAAGCATCCCTCTGACAAAAAAGGCGCTTACAAAAACAACAAATAAACCTTTTAGAATAATGGGGGTCCTTACCGCAAATTTTCCACCTTCTAAAAATCTATGAAAAAAATTTCCTTGTAAAACTTCTTTCTTAATCCTTGTTCTTAAGGGCATATAAATTAAGACTGGAATCAATGGAACATAAGTTAATGCAGCAATCAAAAAAGTTACTTCAAGATTAAAAAAAGCTATCAATCCTCCAGCAAAAGCAGGACCAACAACTCTTGATCCATTAAAGGAAGCAGAATTTAGACCTACAGCACTAGAAAGTAAATTTTTTGGAACAACAATAGAGACAAAAACCAATCTTACAGGGTGATAACAAGCACTTAGTAAACCTTGTAAAATAGATAAAAAAGCTAAAGTAAATAGTGTGTGTTGATCTAAATATTGTAAGAACCAAATTAAAATTCCAATTAAAAACATTAATATTTTTAATATTACACTTGCTATCCTCATATTCCAATTTTCTGCAAATACAGCAAAAAATGGTCCTAATACTCCTGCAGGTGCCATAAGAGCTAAGGTTACAAAACTTGTCCAAAATGTAGACTGTGTAATTTCCCAAGTAAGCCAACCAACACCAATTTTTTGTATCCAGAGCCCAAAAAGAGAAACCGTATTACTAAAAAAATATAAGCTAAATGATCTATTTGATAAGGCATTCATGAATTAAAAAAAGTTTCTATAGCTTCGTTAAAGTCAGATGAGTTTTCACAATATGGGGCGTGACCAACATTTGAAAGCTCTAATACTTTTGCATGAGGTAATGATTGTTGTAATCTATTAGAACGCTCGTTTGATACAACAATATCTTTTGAACCTTTTAATATAAGACATGGTTGATTAACTTTTAACAAACTAGTTGAAGTATCAAGTGTTTGCATAGCCATTCCACCTGACATTATGGAACCTTCTGTAATTTCTTCACTAATAATAGATAAGAAACTGAATATTTCTTTATCTTTTAATTCAGGCAACATCTTTTTAATTCTTAATTTACCAAATTCTTCATTAGACAACTTTTTTCTTTCTTCAAGTCTTTGACTATAGGGTTTCCTTAGAGGGCTCTGAGGCGGTAATGCGTAACCTTTATGAGTACATGACAAAACTAATTTATTTACACTATTGGAAAAATCAGCTGAAACAATTTGAGCTAACATGCCACCCATCGAGTGACCTACTAAGTCAAATTTCTTAATTCCTAAATTTGTTAGTAAGTTATTCACTAGCTTTGCAATCTCAAACATATTTAAATCCGCAGCATCTGATTTTCCAAAACCAGGTGCGTCTATTGCAATTACTGACCTTTTATCTCTAAAATGTAAAAATTGAAAAGCCCAACTTTTGCTATTCCCGTTAAAACCATGCAAGAACACAATTGGTATATTATCATCAAATTTATTGATCCTAAAAGATGTGTTTAAATTATATTCTTTATCACTAAATATTTGTAATTTGGGAAGTTTTTTCAAAATTTCTAAGTGGTTCAATGTCTCCTCCTGTAATTACTTTTCATAACAAAAAAAACAAAAAAAAATTTAATTATATAAATTTATTTTATCTTTTGACTCTATGTTATTTTTAATTCAATGTTTTTTTTAAGGATATTTTAGGAGAGTAAAATGAAATTAATCAACAGACTTTTTATTATTTTGATAAGTTGTCTTTTATCAAGTCTTGCATTGGCAAAAGACCTTACTGTTGGATTGAAATCAGAGCCCAGCTCTATTGATCCACATTATCATAATCTTGGTCCAAATAATGCATTTGCAACCCATATTTATGGGACATTAGTTGGGTCAGACGAAAACCAACAACATTATCCAGATTTAGCTACTTCGTGGAAACCTATCAATGACACCACTTGGGAATTTAAGCTCAGAAAAGGTGTAAAGTTTCATGACGGAAGTGATTTTACTGCAGATGATGTTCTCTTTACGGCTCAAAGAGCACAAAATGTTCCAAAATCTCCATCAGGTTTTGGTACTTATTTAAAGGGAAAGGAATTTATTAAAATTGATAGTCATACAATTCACATAAAAACAAAGAAACCCTATCCTTTGATGCCAAACGATATTATGACAGTTAAAATTATATCAAAGAAAAATGGAGAAGGCGCAACTACAGCTGACTATAATAGTGGTAAAGCAGCAATTGGTACTGGTCCTTATAAGTTTGTAGAGTGGGTGCCAGGAGATAAAATAGTATTAAAAGCTAACGAAAATTATCATGGTGCAGGTACTGGAGCGCCTAAATACAAAAATATTTTATTTAAGCCAATTAAATCTGGTCCTGCAAGAATTGCAGCACTATTAGCTAAGGATGTAGATTTTATAGATAATGTACCTCCTTTAAATGTTGCAAAAATGAAAAAAAATCCAACTATTAAGTTAAATAGCGGATCTTCTAATAGAGTGATCTATCTTCATATGGACCAATTTAGAGAGGATTCACCTCATATTACAGCAATAGGTGGTGGTAAAATTAAAAACCCTCTAATGGATGTCAGGGTAAGAAAAGCTCTTTCTTTAGCAATTAATCGTGATGCAATGGTTTCAAAAGTGATGGAAGGTATTGCTGTAAAGGCAGGCCAATTATTACCAGCAGGTTTCCATGGTGTCTCAGATCAAATGAAACCAGATCCATATGATCCAGAAGCTGCAAAAAAGTTATTAGCAGATGCTGGTTATGGAAACGGTTTTGAAATGACCATTCATGGTCCAAATGATAGATACATAAATGATGCAAAAATTGCAGAGGCACTTGCACAGATGTTCTCAAGGATAGGTATTAAAGCAAAAGTTGAAACAATGCCAAAAGCTGTTTACTTCAAAAGAGCATCAAGAGGTGGCCCAAATAAGAGCCCTGAATTTAGTTTTATGGTCCTCGGTTGGGGTGCTGGTTCTGGGGAAGCATCATCTCCATTAAGAGCTTTATTACATACTTATGACAAATCTATTGGTATGGGTAGAGCGAATAGAGGAAGACATTCTGATCCAGTTGTTGATAAGCTGATTCAAAAGGCACTTGGAACAGTTGATTCAGATGCCAGAGGTAAACTTTTAGCTGAAGCTACCGAGGTGGCAGTTGGTAAAAACTATGGTGTTATTCCAATTCATTATCAAATGAATACTTGGGCTGCAAAATCTTCTTGTAGCTATACTCCAAGAACTGATGAAAGAACAATAGCAACATATTTAAATTGTAAATAAGTTATAACCTAAGAACCAGAGCAAGTTTGCTCTGGTTCTTTTTATTAAAGAATTCTTAAATGACAGCATTTATTTGTACAAGATTCGCTCAAAGTATACTTGTTTTATTTATTATGTCTCTTTTGGTTTTTGGAGGTGTAAATCTAGTAGGTGATCCTGTAGAAATGCTAATTAATCCTGAAGCTGATCAAGCCGAAGTAGAGAGAGTTATTCGCGAACTTGGACTAGATAGACCTGTAACAGAACAGTATTGGTATTTTTTAGTAAACGCTTTTAAAGGGGATTTAGGAAGCTCATTTATTTTTGGAGAACCTGCCCTAAAGTTAATAATTCAAAGAATGCCTGCAACACTTGAACTTGCGTTATTTTCATTATTTATTTCTCTAATTATTGCAATACCACTGGGTATCTATGCTGGATACAAACCCGATAGCCGAGTAAGTAAAGTTATAATGGCCAGTTCAATATTGGGCTTTTCAATGCCAACTTTTTGGGTTGGTATTATTTTTATAATGATATTTGCAGTTCAACTTGGGTGGCTTCCATCAACTGGCAGAGGTGAAATTGGAACCTTTATGGGTATAAATAGTTCTTTGTTTACTCTAAATGGATTGTCCCACGTTTTCTTACCAGCTTTAAATTTAGCGTTATTTAAAATTTCTTCTGTTATACGTCTAACAAGAGCTGGAACTAGGGAAATAATTCTTCAAGATTATATCACATTTGCTAGATCCAAAGGTATATCAGAAAAAAGAATAGTTTTAATACACGTTTTAAAAAATATTTTAATTCCAATTGTAACAGTAGTTGGCCTTGAATTTGGATCCCTAATTGCATTCTCAACAGTTACTGAAACTGTGTTTGCATGGCCAGGTATGGGCAAGTTAATAATTGATTCAATTTACAATCTTGATCGACCAGTTATTGTTGCATACTTAATGATTATTGTAACGTTTTTTGTATTTCTAAACTTAATTGTTGATATCCTTTATACTTTTTTAGATCCAAGAGTAAGAATTAAAGGAGATCATCAATGAGCCCAAAATTAAGAAAATTCCTTGAATTCTGTAAAGATTTTTCTTCAAACAAAGTTGCGCTTGTCGCCTTTCTTATTTTTTTACTTATCCTTTTCGTTGCAATATTTGCACCTTTAGTATCTCCAACTGACCCTTACGATCTCAATACTGTTAGTATTATGAATAGTAGATTACCACCATTTACAGAAGATTTTTCTGGTAATTATTTTTTACTTGGAACTGATGGCGCAGGCAGGGACATGGTTTCAGCTATTTTTTATGGATTACGTGTAAGTTTAGGAGTTGGCGTATTATCAGGTATTTTTGCTCTTATAATAGGTTCATTTTTTGGAATTTCTGCAGCTTTTTTTGGCGGGAGATACGAGTCATTAATTATGAGAATTGTGGATATTCAACTTAGCTTTCCATCTATTTTAGTTGCTTTAATTATACTTGCTGCTTTTGGAAAAGGTATTGAAAAAACTATTATTGCTCTAATTCTAGTTCAGTGGGCTTATTACGCTAGAACTGCTCGATCTAGTGCTCTGGTAGAAATAAATAAGGAATATGTAGATGCTGCTAGATGTTTAGCATTCGGAAATACACGAATTATGTTTAAACACATATTACCTAACTGCATGGCTCCATTAATTGTTGTTGGTACATTACAAACAGCACATGCAATTTCTTTAGAAGCCACACTCAGTTTTTTAGGTTTAGGTCTTCCCATAACTGAACCTTCTTTGGGTCTTCTCATAGGAAATGGTTTTGAATATATGTATAGTGGCGATTTTTGGATTAGTATATTTCCAGGTGTTGCGTTACTTATAACTGTTGCCTCTATAAATTTAGTCGGAGATCATTTGCGGGACATGTTTAACCCAAGACTACACTAAAATTTCTAATTATAATCACTCAATTTATACGCAAGTCTTACTGCTGTTTTACCTGGAAATAATCTTTTAGAAGGCATAATTAAAATAGTTTCTTCGAAGGGAGCACAAACATCTTCTTGGTCGTCTTTCCCAATCAACACACCCTTTTTTAAAGTTTCAAAACCTTGCCAATCTTGGTCAAATTTGAATTTTTCAGTTTTTATAGTTATAATTTTTCCAACTCTATATACATTGTTTTGAAAGTTTATAGCTTTATTTTTATAGATAAAATCATCTGCAAAATTTTTATCCATTATTGAGGTAGTTCGTAAAAATCTAATCATTGTTTCAATGGCAACAAATTCAGACGACTTAGCCCAGTGTTGTCCACATTCAACTAGAAGAGCATTTTTGTGACTTTCTTTTTTAGAAAAACCAAGATAATCTCTCATCCTCATTCCTTCATTATGTCCAGTATCAGAAATTATCGGCATTCTTATCCCAACATCTAGCGCGAAATCAATGCCTTTATTAAGCATTCCAGACATCATAAGAGGAATACAAGGTTTTTGCATTGAATGTATGTCCAACAAATAATCGACTTGGGAGACGATATTTTTAACCTCATTAGCTCTTAAAAATTCACTAGTTCTTTTTCTTTTGGGATCTTCTAGGACACCTTCTGCCCATAATCTATTAAAATCCTCTTCAACCCATCTTGTCCTATTTGGATTAAAAGGATCAAATGCTAAATAAGCCTCAATGTTCATAAAACCTAAAGTTAATTTTCCATTTAATGGTCTATAGTCGTTTTTAAGAAACCAATCTAAGGCTAATGCGCCGCATGGTTCATTTCCATGCACAATTGATGAGATAAAAACATGTGGCCCACTTAAGCCACTATCTAATGTTATGATATAGTCTATACCTGTGTTAGATCTTTTATAAGCAGAAATGTCAGGATTAACTAATTCAATAGGAAATTCATTTTTATAATCTAATTTAGGGTCATGCATAATGTTTTAATTGGACCTTCATTCCTTCGAATGGTTTTACATAGTGATCCTCTCCTAGTTTTATCATTTGAATATGATCGGGTTCATAGCCTATTGGCTTTAATAAACTAGGTATTTCGTCATTCATTAAATTTAACTTCTTTTTTCTCTTAGTTGGATCTGCAATTGGAACTGCAGCCATCAGTTTTTTTGTGTAAGGGTGTTGAGGGTTTTCAAATATTTGACTTCTAAGTCCTATTTCAACTATTTCACCGAGATACATTACTCCAATTCTATGACTTACTCTTTCAATTACAGCCATATCATGACTTATAAAGAGATAAGTTAAACCAAACTCTTCTTGGAGTTCCATCATCAAATTTACAACTTGCGCCTGAATAGAAACGTCTAGAGCTGAAACCGCTTCATCAGCTATTATTAACTTAGGCTCTAATGCTAGAGCTCTTGCAATACCAATTCTTTGTCTTTGTCCTCCAGAAAGTTCATGTGGATATCTAGAGTAGTATTGCTCATCTAGTCCAACACGATTTAGTAGCTTAATTACCCTACCACTAGATCCCAACTTAGGCTCTAATCCATGAACTATTATTGGTTCAGCTATAATTTGGCCGACAGTCATTCTTGGATTTAAAGAAGCAAAAGGGTCTTGAAAAATCATTTGCATCTTTTTTCTATATTGTATCATTTCTTTATTATTTAAATTAGTTAAGTCTACACCTTCAAAAAAAACTTCACCTCTTGTTGGTGACGTTAATCCTATTATACTTCTTCCTGTTGTAGACTTTCCACAACCGCTCTCCCCAACTAATCCAAGTGTTTCACCTGGTTGTAAACTAAAACTTATATTTTCAACTGCATGAATATTTCCACCAGCTCTTCCAAAATCTTGTTTAATTAAGAACCTTGTAGTTAGACCTTTGACTTCGAGTAACGGAGAAGAAGTCCTATTAACAGTATCTTTCATTTCAACAACTTTTTTTGTTGCAATTTTCTCTTTGTTTTTGGGATCATCAGAAGGTTTGACATCAAGATTAATAAATTTGGCAGGCAGTTTTTTACCAACCATACTACCAAGTTTTGGAACAGCCGCTAATAAAGATTTAGTATATGGATGTTTAGGATTTTGAAATATTTCAATAGCAGTACCTTCTTCAACTTTTTTACCTGCAAACATAACAACAACTCTGTCAGCGACTTCTGCAACAACTCCCATATCATGAGTTATGAACATAACTGACATACCTATGTCTCTTTGTAACATTTTTATCAAATCCAGTATTTGTGCTTGAATTGTCACGTCAAGTGCTGTTGTAGGTTCGTCTGCAATTAATAATGAGGGCTTACAGCTTAATGCCATAGCAATCATAACCCTTTGTCTCATCCCACCAGAGAGTTCATGTGGGTATTGATTTAATCTTTTTTCTGGTTCAGGTATTCTTACCAATTTGATCATTTCAAGTGCATTTTCAAAAGCTTCTTTTTTTGTTTTTCCTTGATGTTTAATTATTGTTTCAGTAATTTGCATACCAATAGTAAAAACGGGATTTAGTGATGTCATAGGTTCTTGAAAAATCATAGAAATATCATTTCCTCTGATATCTCTCATTTTTTCTTGATCAAGCTGGGTTAAATTTAGGTTAAGATTGTTTTTTGATTGGAGGTTTATTTCACCAGAAACTATTTTGCCTCCAGAATAATCAGTAAGTCTCATTAAAGATAATGCCGTAACAGACTTACCTGAACCTGATTCACCTACTATTGCAATAGTCTCACCTTTATTGATGTTAAAAGAAATGCCATCAACAGCTTTTACAACTTTATCTTTTAATTGAAATTGAACTTTAAGATCTTTCACTTCAACAACTGATTTAGGATTTTTATTTTTAGTATTTAAATTACTTTTATTCATAAAATACCTTTTTCAATTTGTAATCTAATCTCATTTAACAAACTTCCAATATTTGATTTTAAAAGATTAAAATTGTCTGATTTTATTCTTGTTATTTCATCCATATATAATCTTCTATTAACTTCAATTTGAACTGAATTCTTATTTATTTTAGGATTACTATAAGCATCAGTTAGTTCCATCCCTTTATATGGATCATTAATATCAACAGAGTAGTTTAAACTTCTCAAAAAATCTACAATAAGGTCAGTAAATTCTCTTTTACAAGATGTTCCATCTCTATCTCCGATAACAAAATCTGGTCTTCTAGTACCTTTTTCTTGATCTGACATTGCTGTAGCTTGATTTTGCATTGAATGAGCGTTTATGTGATAAAATTTACTAAAATTTTGATAAGTACTATTCAAAATTTCTTTTAGTGTTTTATGGTAAGGTCTATGATAATTTTTAACCCTGTGAATGAATTCACTGAATTTTATTTTGTTAGCATACATAGGCTCTCCATTTGGAGGAATTCGTAACCAAATTAAACCAATACCTAATTCACTCTTAATTGTGGGATTGAATAAAAATTTTTCTTCTTTGGTGTCAATATCAATAAGTTCTTCAATTGGAAAATCAGTTTCTGCTCTGTTGGGATCTATATAAGATCTAGGAAAATTAGCATTTAGGATTACACCACCTATTTTAGAGACATAATTATATAATTCATCAACATAAGAGTCTTCTGCTTGTCTTAACTTTGAAAATTCAGCTTGATGATTAAAATCGGCTGGATAAACAACTCCACTATGAGGTGAGTCGACTATTAAAGGAATAGATTGACCTTCTTCTCCATCGACGTTTAAAATCATATCTAGCACAATGAATTCCAAATTTTCAAAATGTATAAATATTATTGAGTGTAGTAAAAATGAATATCAAGCAAAAAATTAAAGATATAGTTCCAGAAATGACGGAATGGAGACATCAAATACATGAAAAACCTGAAATAGCATATCAAGAAAAAGTTACATCTAAATTTATTGCCAATAAATTAAAAGATTTTGGAGTAAAAGTAATTGAAGAATTTGGCAAAACAGGTGTTGTAGGAATTATTCAAGGAAAAGAAAATAAAGGACAAGAAAAATCAATTGCAATTCGAGCAGATATGGATGCACTCCCAATGACAGAAAAGACTAATTTGCCATATTCTTCAAAAAATGAAGGAGCAATGCATGCTTGTGGGCATGATGGACATTCTACAATGTTATTAGGAGCTGCAAAATACTTGTCAGAAACAAAAAATTTTTATGGAAAAGTTTATTGTGTTTTTCAACCCGCTGAGGAAGGTGGTAATGCGGGCGCTAAAGCTATGATTAATGATGGTCTTTTTAAAAAATTTAAAATAGATAGTGTTTGGGGAATTCATAATTGGCCAGGTATTCCAGTTGGTGAAGCAGTTATTCATGAAGGTTTTGCCATGGCTGGAGGTGATATAATTATTATTGAAGTAAAAGGTAAAGGTGGACATGCAGCACAACCTCAATATGCAAATGATCCCATGGTAGCTGCTGGATTAACTATCACTGCACTTCAAAGTTTAATATCAAGACAATTAGATCCTTTTAAAAGTGCTGTCTTATCTATAACAAAAATTGAAGGTGGATCTGCATTTAATGTAATCCCTTACACTGTGACTATTGGTGGAACGCTTAGATCTACTGATCAAAAAAATAGGAATGTGATGCTCGAGAAAATAAAAAAAGTTGCTACTAACGCCTGTGCAATAAGTAATTGTGAAGTGAATATTGAAATTCGTCCAGGATACCCACCTACTATAAACAATAAGGAATGCGCTAAACTTGCTTCTAAAATTTTTAAAAAAACATGTGGTGACAACTCAATTAATTTAAGAGAAACACCAACAATGGGTTCAGAGGATTTTTCTTACATGCTCGAAGAAAAACCAGGAGCTTATATATGGCTTGGGGCAGGAGCAAACTCAGAAAAACTACATAGTCCTTTTTATGATTTTAATGACGAACTTTTACCCATTGGTGTCCAATACTGGACAGATTTAGCTGAAAATATTCTAGTAGAATAAAATTCATAAAAGAATTTTACCATTTATATAAATTTGAGCTTTATTAATCTTTGGCCTTTTGAGAAATTTATAGCCTTCGTTTGAAGAACAAAGCAAGATTAAGGCTTTTAAAGTAAAGGAAAAGCAGATGTTTTTCCAAACACTAATTAATTTTGAAATTGATTAAGTGGTAAAATATGAGAATTTTTCATTTTTCGGAGAGATATGCTTGAAAACATTTTAGTAAATTTAAGCTCGCCAATTAACTTCTGTTGAAAATTATCTTACGCCTTAATACTTGTGGCAACAATCTTCAGAATATAATCATTGTCTGAACCTGAAAGTCTTTTAGTTTCAGTAATTTCATTATATTTGTTTATTAAATTTTGAATCTATCAATCCAATCCTTTGAATGATGACTTACTATTATCGATAAAAGACAAAAATTGATAAGTTAATAGCCTTTCTATTTAGAACGATTGTTCTGCTAGAAATCACTCCGAATTCTTTCATTTTTTATTTGATTCCAACAAGGAGTTGGAGAAACACCCACTCTCTTGGAAATTTCAGATAGACGAAAACCAGCATTTTTTTGAATAACGCTTAATATTTTGATATCTATATCATCCAACATATCAATCTCTTTAAGAAAATTTTTCTTAATTTAATATGCATAAGATAATTTATTAGAATCTATAATGTGTTTATCTTGTTTTAAAAGAATTTTTATCTAAAGAGAGGCAGTGATGCCACCATCAACATAAAGAGTATGACCGTTTACAAAATTTGAGGCCGCAGAACTTAAAAATATACTAGCACCAACTAGTTCATGAACCTCGCCCCACCTACCAGCTGGCGTTCTTTTTTGTAACCATGCTGTGAATTCACTATCAGATACAAGAGCGGCATTTAAAGGTGTATCAAAATAACCAGGTGCAATAGCATTGCATTGAATACCATATTTCGCCCAATCTGTTGCCATACCTTTTGTAATATTTCCTACAGCCCCCTTTGTTGCTGTATAAGGAGCAATACCTGGCCTAGCCAATGATGTTTGTACACTTGCTATATTGATAATTTTACCTTCGCCTCTTTTAATCATATTTTTTACAACGGCTTGACTTACATTAAAAACTGAAGAGACATTTGTTTTTAATAATTGTTCAAACTTTTCAGGCGGAAAGTCTTCTAAGGGAGTTCTAAATTGCATTCCAGCATTATTTATTAAAATATCAATTGGTCTATATTCTTTTTCAAATTTATCAATGGATTGCTTTGTCTGCTCATAATCAGTTACATCAAAGCATAATTGATAGATATTATTCTTAGTATTTATTAATTCAGCAGATTTTTTTAACTTTTGAATATTTCTACCATTTAATATTATGTCAGAACCCGCATCAGACAAACCCTTGGCTAGAGCGTATCCAATTCCTTGTGACGAACCAGTTATAAGAGCAGTCTTACCGTTGAGGTCAAATAATCTTAATCCTGAAACCATTTTTTCTCCATTTTAGATTAATGTAAAAGTACAGTAATAATAAAAAGATTGCTAATTATCTTTATAGAATTTAAGTTTTATTCTCTAATATAACAAAGGCGTAACTAATGAAATCTTTAAAGATTCATGGTCCATTAGACTTACGGATAGAAGATTATCCATTAGATAATTTAGAACCTAATCAAGTTGAAATTAATGTCGCTATTGGTGGTATTTGTGGAACAGATCTACATTATTATAAACATGGTGGGTTTGGACAAATTAAATTAAGGGAACCAATGATATTAGGTCATGAAGTTTCTGGAACCATCTCAAAAATTGGTTCAAATGTAGAAAATTTATCAATTGGACAATTAGTTTCTGTATCACCGTCAAGGCCGTGTAATAAATGTAGCTTTTGTTTAAACGGAAATCAAATTCAATGCATTAATATGAAATTTTATGGCTCAGCGATGCCTTTTCCACATATTCAAGGTGCGTTTAGAGAAAAATTAATAGCTGAAGACTATCAATGTGTTCCAGCTGACGGTCTGTCTTCAGAAGAGGCTGCAATGGCTGAGCCACTTGCTGTGTGTCTTCATGCTATAAAACAAGCAGGTAAAATTTTTGGGAAAAAAGTTTTAATTACTGGATCAGGACCTATCGGGACGTTATGCGTAGCAGCTGCTAGAAGAGCTGGAGCGGAAAAAATAATAGTGACAGATATTTCTACAAATGCCCTCACATTTTCTAATTCTGTAGGTGCAGATAAAATTATAAATGTTTATGAAGAAAGTGATGAACTAAAAATTTATCAATCTAACAAAGGGTATTTTGACATAGCAATTGAATGTTCAGGATCTGCACAAGGTATAAGTGACTCAATAAATTGCCTGAAACCAAAAGGCACTTTGATACAACTTGGTCTTGGTGGAGATGTCTTTATTCCTTTAGTATCAGTTACAACAAAAGAGTTGAATTTAAGAGGTTCATTTAGATTTCATGCTGAGTTTGAACTAGCTGTTAATATGATGAAAAAAAAATTAATAAATGTGAATCCATTAATTACTCATAAAGTAGATTTTAATTCTGCTAAAGAAGCTTTTGAATTGGCATTGAATAGTGATGAACAAAGTATGAAAGTACAATTATCATTTTAGACCCAATTTGAAGTTGACTCTAACAATTCAATCAATGCATGATTATAAGTAATATAATTTAAGGGGAGTTTAAATGAAAAATCTTAAAAACATAATACTTAGCTTTGCTATAGCATCTACTTTATCCACTGTAGCTATTGCAAAGGAATGGCGTGGATGGAATATTCATAAACCAGGCTATCCTAATACTGTTGCTATGGATAAATTTGCAGAGTTAGTGAAACAAAAAACTGGCGGCGAAATTACATTAAAAATGTTTCACTCTGGTGTTTTGGGCAATCAACCTGATGCTATCGAACAAGTTAGAATAGGTGGACTTGAAATTGGTAATTTTAACTTGGGACCTATGGGACCAATGGCCCCAGAAGCAAATGTGGTGTCATTACCATTTATTTTTAAAAATATGGGACATATGCACCGTGCTTTAGATGGTGCTGCTGGAGACCAAATAAGTGCAGGAATGGAAAAGATTGGTATAGTTGCACTTGCTTGGTACGACTCAGGAGCTCGATCATTTTACAATTCAAAAAAACCAATTATGAAACCATCTGACGTTAAAGGATTAAAAGTTAGGGTAATGAATAATGACCTTTATTCTGGAATGATTTCAGCCTTAGGAGGAAACCCTTCGCCCATGGCATTTTCAGAAGTTTATCAATCACTAAAAACAGGAGTTGTTGATGGAGCAGAAAATAATTGGCCATCATACGAATCAACCGGTCATTTTGAAGTTGCTAAATATTATTCTTTATCACAACATTTAATTATACCTGAATGTGTTTGTATAAACGATAAAGTATATAACAGCTTATCTAACAAAAACAAAAAAGCCGTAAAGGAAGCTGCACGTGAGTCAGCAAAATTGCAAAGAGCGTTATGGGAAAAAAGAGCTATTTCTAGTCGTGATAAAGTAATGAAAGCTGGTGTTGAATTTAATGAAATTCCAAACAAAAAAGCATTTATGGATGCAATGCAACCTGTTCACACCAAATATTTATCAGCTAATCCTAACTTAGTTCCATTAGTTAATTTAATAAAAAACACTAAATAACATTTAAATCATTATTGGCCATATCATTATGGCCAATAATTTTTTTATAAATAAAAAGGAGATTTATTATCCCAAAAAAATCTTCGCGATTATTAAAAATCTTTACACATTTCCTCGACATATTAGCTTATGTTTGTGAAATATTAACAGGTTTTGCGCTTGTTACTATGACTGTTATATTTAGTTGGTTAGTATATGGAAGATATGTTTTAAATGCCACCCCAACATGGGTAGAGCAAGCGTCATTGTTACTTATTGTTTTTATAGGTTTTTTAGGAGCAGCCGTTGGGATACACAAAAAAACTCATTTAGGTGTAACATTTTTTAGAGACAAATCTCCAGCTCCAATTAAAATCATATTGGATATGATAAATCATATTTTAATCATGATATTTGGATTTTTTATGATGATTTATAGTTATGAATTAGTCTTGTTTAAATGGGGCACTCAAATACCACTGATACATCTTCCTGAGGGCTTGCGAGCAGTTCCGATAATGATTTGTGGTGGTTTGATTTTACTTTTTTCTGTTGGTCACATTTTGAACTATATAGATACAATGACTAATAATAAAATTTCTAAATGAGGTAGACAATGGGTCTATTGTTAATGATGGGAATTTTTGCCTTCGGTGTTATTATTGGTATTCCAGTAGCATTTGCCCTAGGTATAGGAGCAGTTTCGGCGTTTTATTTCGAAGGTTTGCCACTAATAATTGCTTTTCAAAGGATTATTTCGGGCATAAATGTTTTTTCTCTACTTGCTATTCCATTTTTTATTTTTGCTGGCGAATTAATGTTTCACGGTGGGATAGCTGTGAGGCTTGTTAGATTAGCTTCATCTGCAGTTGGCGCAATAAGAGGCGGACTTGGTGTTGTCAATGTGTTTGCCTCAATGCTATTTGGTGGTATTTCAGGATCAGCTGTCGCTGACGTTTCCGCTCTTGGTTCCATCTTAATACCCGTAATGAAAGAAAAAGGATATGACGAAGATTACGCTGTAAATGTTACAGTCACGTCTTCCATAGCTGGAATAATGATACCTCCAAGTCACAATATGATTTTGTTTGCTGTGGCTACTGGAGGAGGGGTTTCAATTACTCAACTTTTTTTATCTGGAATAATTCCAGGTGTTGTTATGTGCATTTGCTTAGCATTAGTTGCATATTTGGTTGCCGTTAAAAGAGGATATAAATCTGAATTTTTTCCTGGATATTATACGCTATTTATGCATTTTGTAACTGCCTTACCTGGCTTGTTTACGGCAGTGATAATAGTGGGAGGTGTGCTTTCAGGAATTTTTACTGTTACTGAGTCTGGTGCTTTTGGAACAATGTATGCCTTTGTTGTTACTATAATTGTTTATAGAGCGTTAACTTGGAAAAATTTCAAAATTGCCGTCATTAATTCAGTAAAAACAACTTCTATGGTGATGATACTTGTTGCAAGTGCATCGGCATTTGGATATATGCTTACTTTTTACCAAGTGCCATCACAAATGATTAGCTTTATGAATGGTATATCGAGTAATCCCATTGTAATTTTATTAATGATAAATGTTATGCTCTTAGTGTTGGGTATGATAATGGATATGGCAGCCTTAATATTGATCTGCACACCAATTTTTTTACCATTAACTATGTCTTTGGGTATGGATCCACTTCAATTTGGTATGATTTTAATGATGAACTTAGGGCTTGGATTATGCACACCACCGGTCGGAGCTTGTCTATTTGTGGGTTGTGCAATCGGCAAAGTACCAATTGAAAAAGCAGTTAAAACAATTTGGCCATTTTATTTTGCTATCTTTCTGGCCCTTATGTTAACCACATTTATTCCCGCTATTTCTCTAACATTGCCTAATTTAATGAGATAATAAGTACATGTGTAAATATATGAATAGATATTATGAGCCACGTTAATGTAGATTGTGTTCTAGACATAAAAGCTAATTTGGGAGAAAGCCCAATTTGGTCAGTAAAAGACCAAATTTTATATTGGGTTGATATTAATAATCACTTTATATGTAAATTTGACCCAATAAATAAAATAAATAGCATAATTAATGTTGGTGACTTTATTGGATGTTTTGCTCTTAAAAAAAACTTAAATATAGTGTTAGCTTTAACTAATGGTTTTTTTGAATTAGATCAAAAAAAAGAGAAAATATCTTTTCTTTGCAATCCTAAGGATAACAATCCCAAAAATAGATTCAATGACGGAACAGTTGACTCTAAGGGAAGGTTTTATGCAGGAACTATGTCCTTAAATCCTAAGAGTAAAGGAGAAGAACCAGAAGGGAGTCTATATTGCCTTCATCCATCAGGAAATATAAAAAAAATTTTAGAAGGGTTTTATACCATCAATGGTCTAGCATTTTCTCCCGATTATAAGACAGCTTATGTTTCTGACAGTGTTCCGTGGATCAGGACCATATGGTCTTATGATTATGATTTAGAAGATGGTGTTTGGTCTAATAAAAAAGTATTTTTTGAAACTCATAAGATTAATGGAAGACCAGATGGTGGATGTGTTGATGCAGATGGTTGTTATTGGATGGCAGGAGTTTCTGGATGGGAATTAGTTAGAATTACTCCAAAAGGTAAAATAGATATGGTAATAAAAATGCCAATAGAAAAACCAACAAAAATAGCTTTTGGTGGGGCCAAACTTGATACTATGTATGTTACTTCAATAGGGAGTGACATCACAAAAGGAACAAACAAACAACAGCCTAAAGCTGGAGGCATTTTTGCATTAAGCATACCTGGCATAAAAGGAATTCATTTTCCTTTTTATGGTTAAAAATTGTCTATTTCAATCTTTATTAAACCTTTGATTTTCTGATTAGGCATTAAAATGTTATAATTTATATTTTCAATTTTTTTATATGCTAAATTAAACCCATCAGTAGGATGACTTACAGGCTCAACACAAAAATACCTGGCGTGTTCTGGGACATGTATAATTAAATGTTTGAAAATTTTATCTGTTTTGATCTTTACTTTTTTTCGATTTGAGACCCAAAATATTTCAATCTCTTCTTTGAAATTCTCATAACATATTGTTTTTTGTTTTTTCGATAGTTCACTTCCTTTTTTATGATCAAAATTATTTTCTACAGTCTTAGTTTCGATCGGAAATTCTTCAGGGCAACCTAACCATTCTCTTTCAGCAGAAAATTTCAATTTAACCTTGTCATTAAAATTAAAATATGGATGAATTCCAAATCCAAATGGCATTGGGTTGTTTGATTTGTTTAGAATATCTAATTCTAAAACAATATTATTATCATCTAAAGTTATTGTTTGAAATGTCTCATAGGACCATGGCCAACCAAATTTATTTGCTATATGCTTATAAACAATAACAGCATAGCTCTCTGTTTTTTTTAATGTATTCCATTTTCCTAAATATGCATGCCCGTGAATTGCATTAGGTGGATCATTCTTGGCTAATCTAAGTTCTAATTGATTAAAATTAAACTTAGAGTTTTTTATTCTATTTGAAAAAGGTACTAAACAAAAATTTCCACCCTTATAAGACTGTAATGGTTTTATACTTTGAATTTGAAACGGATGAAAAATGTGAAATTCGTCAAAAACTAATTTGTTTATTCTCCCTCCAAGCTCCGGTATGAGATCTAATTTCAGTCTACCAGTTGTTAGTTTTATTACATTTAAATAACTCATATATCACGTGTGGTAGTAATTTTTTGGTTAGTGTCTTGAGAAGCTAATAGGGAACTATTTAAATCTACACCTAATCCAATACCTTTCATTGGCAGTGCAAAACCATTTTGCACTTCTGGTAAATTATCAACTAAAATTTTATAAAAACCATTATAAAATGATCGAACACTCTCTAAAATCATTACATTCGGATATGCAAGACTAATATGTAAGTTTGCAATCCAAACTACTGGTCCTGTACAATCGTGTGGGCACATCATCCTATTATTTCCATGAGCTATACCAGATATTTTAATTGCTTCAGTTATACCTCCAATCCAACCTAAGTCGTAATGCATATAATCGATAGCTCCTAAAGAAAGAGCATCACGATACCAAATAGCTGTACCTAGAGCTTCACTACCCGCTATAGGGGCTATTGTGTTTTGCTTAAATTCAGCTAAGTCTTTTAAATGAGCCATATTAATTGGATCTTCATGCCAAAAGACATCAAATTCATCAACATGCTTAGCAATTTTTATTGCTGGAGCTAATTGCCATAGTGAGTGATATTCTAACATAATATCAATCTTACTACCAACTACGTCACGAACTTTTTTTATTCTATTTATACCTTTTTTAAGATTTTCTAATGAAATCATTTGACCTTTATTGATAAAAGCAAATTCGTCAAATGGCCAAATTTTCATTGCTTTAATACCTTCATCTAAAAGACTTTGCGCAAGGTCTCCTGGATTTTGTGTCTGGAGCTCAAGGTCATCATAGGTTTCTTTATTTTGCTTTGATTTAAGCTCACTCACTAATCGAGATGAAGAATTCGCATTCCAGTTATATCCACTAGCAGCACAAGTATTGTAAATTGGTATTTTATCTCTACACGGTCCACCTAAAATATCAACTAACTTTAAGTTACTTGATTTAGCCTTTAAATCCCATAAAGCAATGTCAATTGCTGAGTTACCCCTATATTCTACAGATCTTGTGGGATAACCAATATATCTATTAGCAGTCCAATTTAATAAATTATCAGCATGTTCATTAATTCTAAGTGGATCTTTCCCTAACAAATAAGGAGCGCAACTTTCATGAATGTAGCTAATAATTGCGTTTGGATTTCTAAAAGTTTCACCTAATCCAGTCAAACCTTCGTCTGTATGAATTTTAACCCATACTAGGTTAGAAAAATTTTTATTATGTATTGTTTCTATTGAGGTAATTTTCATTAAATTCAATTAAAAAGAAGTTATGATAAATGTTTTAATTCCTAAAAAGAAAAAAAATAAAATTAGTATAATGGCAATGCCTAATAAACCTTTTCCTAATTCTTTTAGCATTAATTCTATTGCTTTTAGATTATTATTTTAATTTTAATAATATCATAACTCAAATTAGATTAGTATTGTATTGTTTCTTTAATTTAATCTATTTAACTAATATAATAATTTTATAATGAAAAATTTAAAAAAAATTAAAAATAATTTTCCGCCTGAATTAGCAAACAATAATGGGGTTAAAATCAAAGTATATTTTAATGGGCATATGATTGGTGCTGGCAAAATGCAACTGATCCAACTTATTAATTTAAAAGGATCTATAAGTTCAGCTGCAAAAACAATGGGCATGAGTACCAAAAGAGCAGAGAAACTCCTAAAAAGTGTTGAAGATGCTTTTGCACATCCTGTTTTTATAAAACAAAAAGGAAACAAAGGTACAATTATATCTAAGTTTGGCAAGGAGTTGTTAGATAAATATCTAAATTTATGTCATGATTTATCAAAGGAATCAGAAGATTTTATTACTTGGGCAATTTCAAAACAAACCCTTAAATAGGTTTCAAAATCTTTATTTTAGGTTAAATTATCAATAACAGAAGTTAAATACTAATTAAAAGTAAATTAAAATTATTCTTGATAAATAAAGGTATATTAATTTTTATTTAAAAAGATAAGGGAAATTAATTTGAATTCATATTATGAGATAGTTCCTTGTGTTATCATTGCAGGAGGCAAAGGTAAGAGAATGGGCGGGAAGGAAAAAGCTCTAATTAACTTACTAGATCGACCATTGATTTCTTACATTATAGAAAAAGTTTCAGGAAAAGCAGCACCTATTGCATTAAACATAAATACCAACTTTGAAAAATTCAAAAAATTTGGTTATGAAATTTTAGAAGATCCACTTAAAGGACACTTAAGTCCATTAGTCGGTATTTTGGCTTCCTTAAATTGGGCAAAAAGTTTAAATCAAAAATGGGTACTTACTTTACCTTGTGACACACCATTTCTCCCCAAAAATTTAATTGAGTCTTTAGTTAAAGCTAAAAATGAAAATACAAATATAGATCTAGTTATTGCAAGATCCAGAGGTTTTAATCATCCCACGATAGCTTTATGGAAAACTGACAATAATTTAATTTTAAGGAAAGCAATTGAAGAAGGCATAAGAAAAATTGATATTTTCACTTCTCAACTTAAAACTTCTTATGTAGATTTCGATAATATTGAAAATTCAACAATTGATCCTTTCACTAATCTAAACTCCCCTAAAGATTTACTTATTGCTAAGCAAGTACTTGGAAAACTTCCAATAATATTTGGTCTAGCTGGTTGGTCTAGTTCAGGCAAAACAACACTGTGTACTAAATTAATAAAAAACTTTGCAACAATTGGAATAAAAGTTGGAGTGCTTAAACACTCTCATCATAAATTTGATATTGATAAACGTGGTAAAGACTCTTTCAACCTTAGAAAATCTGGGGCTCAACCGTTTGTCATCTCATCTAAAGAAAGATTTGCTATTATTCAAGAAAATAATAAGGAGGAAGAAAAAAGTTTATACGAAATGTTAGAAATTTTTGCTAAAGATCCATTAAGTAAATGTGATATTATTATTGTAGAAGGGTATAAGAAGGAGGATATACCAAAAATTGAAGTTTTCAGAAGTGAAATTGGAAAACCTTTTTTGCATACAGATGACGAAACTATTTTTGCTATAGCTTCTGAACATAAAATAAATACTGAGATACCGTACTTGGATTTAAATAATATTAGCTCAATAACTCAATTTATAATTAATAAATTTAAAATAACTTAAATACAAATTTCACAAGCATCTGTGATTAAAGGGGTAGAATTTTAAAAGCTCCCCTATTTTTACATTTTTATAATTAAACGGTATTTCAACAATACCATCTGCACCAGTTAATGAAGAAATTACACCAGCACCTTTCCTGCCATGAATAGTCAAAAATGTACCATTATTCTTACTAATAATTTTTGCTCTCAAATACTCAGTCCTGCCTGTTTTTTTTTTAAAATTAAAACCTGATGGAATTTTTATGACTAATGGTTCAAAATCAAGACCACCAGCTAGTTTGATTAAAAGTGGTTTTACTAATAGTTTTGAACAAACAAATGCAGCTACTGGATTTCCAGGAAGACAAAAAATAAGCTTATTCTTCTTCCTTCCAACTGCCATCGGTTTTCCTGGCTTCATCGCTAATTGCCAAACTAGACATTCAGCACCAATGTCTCTAATAGCATTTTGAGTATGATCTTCAATGCCATCAGATGCACCCCCAGATGAAATTAAAACATCACTATTCGACAAAGCATTAGAAAATTTTTCTGCCAGCTCATCTCTGTTATCTTTAACAATCCCTAAATCATTTAAATTTAAAAATTTATGGCTTAATAACGAAAGTAACATAGGTTTGTTAGAATCGTATACCTGTCCTTTTGCACTTTTTTTTTCATCACTTAAAATCAATTCATCTCCTGTCGAAATAACAGAGACTTTTAATTTGTCGTATACATCAATTTCATTAGTCCCAGATGCAGCAAGTTGCGCAATATCTGCGGAATTAAGTAATTTCCCTCTTTTTACGACCACCTCGCCTTTTCTTAAGTTTTCACCTATTGATCTCATATTTTGATTTTGTTTTACTTTTTCATTAACAATCACATTATCATCAAATCTCTTGCATTTTTCATGCATTACAATCGTATCAACGCCCTCAGGCAATAATGCACCAGTATAAATTTCAATAGCTTGATGTGGCAAAATCTTCTTATTGAAAGGATGTCCTGCTCGAGATACCCCAACCACTTCAAACTTTGTTTTTGGGTTATTTAAAAAAGTTCTATGCAAAATTCCATAACCATCAACTGCAGAATTTGCGGTAGCAGGTAGATTGAATTTGCTTTTGATCGTTCTAAAATTAATTCGTTCTTCAGCTTTATATATGCGTACAAGTGTCTTTTTATCTTTTTCTATAATTGATTTTATTAAAAGATCTTTTGCAATCTCTAAATTTATTGGTGTTACAGACATATATTTCTAGTGTTTATTAAATTATTACAAATTACATGGAATATTTAAATTAGCCTACAGAATTTTTCTTTTTATTTAAAAACTGTTTCTTATTTTTTTATTATGAAATAAAGTTTTATTTTTTTGGAGATTGTAAATTGAAAAATTTATGGAAACTTAATGGTTATGAAATTACTGACTTATTAGATAAGAAAGAAGTATCAGCTACTGAAATATGTAACGACCTAATTGAACATATTGAAAAAATAAATCCTAAAATCAACGCAATAGTAATAGAAACGTTCGAGGATGCTAAAAAGCAGGCAAAAATTTTAGATAAAAAAATTCAAGAAGGTAAAAATACTGGTTTGATGGCAGGCGTCCCCACTACAATAAAAGTTAATACTGATCAGATTGGATATCCTAGTACAAATGGTCTTCGAATACAAAAAGATCTAGTCGCAAAAAAAGATAGTCCTGTCGTAAAAAATCTTCGTGACTCTGATGCATTAATGGTAGGAAAAACTAACACACCAGCTTTCAGTATTCACTGGTTTACCAGGAATAGTTTGCATGGTCATACTTTGAATCCTCACAATAAAAATATTACACCCGGTGGTTCATCTGGTGGTGCAGCAGCTGCAACTGCTGCAGGAATGGGAGCTATAGGTCATGGGACTGATATAGCTGGATCAATACGTTACCCTGCATATGCATGTGGAATTCATGGATTAAGACCAAGTATTGGGCGAATTCCAATGATAAATTACACTTCTCAAGATAGACATATTGGTGGGCAAATCATGGCAGTATCAGGGCCATTAGCGCGCTCCATAAAAGATTTAGAATTAGCGTTAAAAGCAATGAGTATAGAAAACTATGATGATCCTTGGTGGACTCCATTACCATTTTCATTCCCTATGCCTGAAAAAAAAATAGCATTAATAACAAAGATTGAAGGTCTTAAAATTGATCCTGTCATATCAGAAGAATTAAACCGTGTTGCAAAAAATCTTGAGAATTCAGGTTGGATCATAGAAGAACCCAAAGCACCAAACTTTCAAGAAGCTGCAAATTTTCAAGCAACCTTATGGTTAGGTGAGTTTAGAAGAACTGGTGGCGAGGCAATCAGCAAAGAAAATGATCCTGACTCAAATTTTATTTATAGCCAGATGTCAAGAAGATGTCCTGATACTAGTTTAGAAAAATTCATGGACTCATTACAACAAAGAGCAAGAATAAGTAGAGAGTGGAACAAATTTTTTGATAAATATCCTATAATATTATGTCCAATTACAGGAGATATTCCATTTCCAGATTTAAAGGATTTAGAATCAGAAGAATCATTTGATTTGGTTTTTGACTCTATGCTTCCTCAAATAGCACCTCCTTATATGGGGCTACCTGGGTTATCTTTTGCAACAAGTCAAACAAAACAGAATATTCCGTTAGGAGTTCAATTTATTTCTAGAAAGTTTCGCGAAGATTTATTATTAAATGTTGCATATGACTTAGAAAATTATTACCCAAAAATCGAACCAGTATTACCAAGTTTTTAAAACATTCAATATGTAAACAAAAAACAGTTGAAAATATCAAAATTTATATATTAATATCAAAACAAAATTACGATATTGAAAAAATGTTCAAAACTAATGTAAAAATAACATACGCTGAATCATGGTTACCATTTCATCATAAGTTCTTTATTCATACTGTCGAATTATTATCAGCAAGAATTGCGCTGGAAAAACGTTACAAGAATTTTATTTCTAATTCTAAAAATAAAACTGGTTCAGAGTTATGGAAACATGCATTAAATTCTATGGGTATTAATACACCAGATTTATCTCAATTGCCTAGAAAGAGAAAAAGCAAAGGTTTAATTATTGCCGCCAATCATCCCTTTGGAGTCACAGATGGAGTATTTTTATCGTGGTTTGCTTCAACATTTGATGATAATTTTAGAGTAATTGCCCATGGAGTTCTTCAAAAAGAACCAACATTAGCAAGCAGTATACTTCCTATTGATTTTAGCAATAAAAAAAACGCCATGAGAGATAATGTAATCACCAGACAGAAAGCTATTCAAATTTTAAGAAGGGGCGGCGTTATCGCAATTTTTCCAGCGGGGGGAGTTGCGTGGGCAAGAAAAAAAGGGTTACCCGTTGAAGAAGAT
Organism: uncultured SAR116 cluster alpha proteobacterium; assembly: GCA_902618025.1. Taxonomy (GTDB): domain Bacteria; phylum Pseudomonadota; class Alphaproteobacteria; order Puniceispirillales; family Marisalimonadaceae; genus Marisalimonas. Next base: position 4,159 of record CACMYY010000014.1, on the reverse strand, counting down.
GACTGGAAACCAATGCTAGGTAGATTGATAAATGACTCGAAATGTGATGTGCTTATTGCAAAATTTGGTGGTCAAAATTCAAAAGCTTTCCAGTTTGCTTCTCGTATTCATCAAACTTTCAAGCAAAGTCTATATTTGTATGAAATTAGAAAAAGTTTAGATAAACCAATAGCGTTTGAAGTGTTAAAATATCTAAAAAATGAAACTATACCAAAACTTGACGATAAAGATTTGGCGCTTTTCCTTCAGAGCAAAGTTAAAACTTCGCACTAAGCATTATAGAGTTTACCACCCTTTTTAGAGAGTTCTGGAGGAGCAGTTGGTCTTTTAAGAAACGTGTCTACATTCCTAATATCTAAAAACTTATCACCAGCCTTAATTATTTCATTATTAGGTAATTTACTCAACGGCGTGTATTTTGGATGATGGTGATCTATAAAAGGATTATTTCTTGCAGCGTTATAACAACATAAAAGTGTCCAACGTCTATTAGGAGAATTATTTTTATCAGACCTATGTAGAGTATTACAGTGAAAAAACAGGACATCTCCTGGATCCATTTCACAATGAACTAGTCTAAGATGTTTTTTTGCCTCTTCAACTCTTTTTAAATCAACCCCTACTTGACCACTTTCTAACAATGCATGATCCACTCTTCCTAATTTATTTGAGCCAGACAGAACTTGTAAACATCCATTTTCTTTAGTGCATTTATCTAAAGCGATCATCACAGTAGCCATTAATGGAAACAAGCATCCATTGTTATACCAATATCCATAATCTTGATGCCATTCCCAAGCCCCTCCTTCATATGGTTCTTTTGCTGTAATTTTTGAATGATAATGATAAACTTCTCCACCGAGAAGATCTTCCATTGTATCAACAATTTTTTCTGATCTTGCGGTGACGCCGTAAATACTATTATCCGGATGGTTCCATGCCATCATTTTGGTTGATAAACCTTCAGAATCTTTTCTATCATATAAATGATCCCTTATAGCAGGGTCTTGTTTCGATGCATTTTGTAGGAGAACCGTTTCTTCTTTATTAAAAAAATTTTTTACAATCACATATCCATTTTCATGAAAATCTCTAGTTTGATCCAAATTTAAATATGTTGCCATTTTTTATTCTCCTGAGATATTAACATTAGGACACATTTTTAAGATTATGCCAATTATAATAATTCGATTTAACATCCGCATCACATGAGAATGCGACAAAAACTTGCTCAAGATATTTTAGTAAACTTTTATTAATAATTTTTTTATTTTTCTTATTGTATTTATTTTTTAGTTCTTCTTCCCAAATTATCATCGCACTATGTATGATTGCTATTGGCTCAGGATCAATATTTTTAATGATTCCATTTTTCAAATCTCTGGAAAAAAGATTAATTAAATTTTTAAATTCATCCTCTAAGATTTCAAGTTTTCTTTGCAACAATTTTGTTGAGCCATATACACTTTGTTTCGAATTTGGTGTTTGTTCCCATTTTCTATCAATCAACTCCCTCAAATAATTTGGAATGTTGTCAATATTCTTATTTAATTTTTTAAAGTCTGTTAAAACATTACTTAAAATCAATACATTTTCATCATTATTTTTGATTTTAAATTTTTCTCCTGATTTAAAATTTTCATAAATAACAAACATCCTTCGTGAAATTTCAATTAAATTAGTTAACGTAAGATTTACAAAAATTCCTTTTTTAGAATTTTTAATTATAGCTCGTAATTCAGATTCAATTTGTTCTTTTCTTTTCAAAACGACCCTTATTAATATTCATCTAATTTTTAATAAAAATGTAAAAAACTTTTAAGATCTATTTGTGATAAAACTTGGCGTCTTCAAGTATATTATTTATAAATTTTGAGCAATGTGAGAGTATCAAAATTAGATAGAACCACTTAAACATATTATCCAGATAAAGATGACGCCCCACCATGATCTGCAGACCAAGTCATTGGATCATTAAGAAAACTCTCGACCTCTCCAATTTCGTCATTTCCAAAGTAGTTAAATTCTTTAGCTATTTTTAGTACATCCCACCAAGTTGCTAAAGAGTGCATTTGAAGACCAATATTATCTAAAGTTTCTCTCGTTTGAGGAAAAATATCATAATAAAATACTACAAAGGTATGATCAACTTTTGCTCCCGCTTCACGTAACGCTTGACAAAATTTTATTTTACTATTCCCATCAGTGGTTAAATCTTCCACTAATAATATATGGGAATTATTTTCAAAATCCCCTTCAATTTGTGCATTCCTTCCAAAACCTTTTGCTTTTTTTCGAACATACTGCATTGGTAGCATCATTCTATCAGCTATCCAAGCAGCAAAAGGAATACCAGCCGTTTCACCTCCCGCAATAGAATCAATGCTTTCGAAGCCAATGTTTCGAGTAATCTCAGAGGCTGCAAAATCCATTAATGTGTGTCTTACTCGTGGGTAGGAAATTAATTTTCTACAATCAATATATACTGGGCTTGCCCAACCTGAAGTAAACTTAAATGGTTCCTTTGCACTAAATCTTACGGCCTCAACTTCTATTAACATTTTAGCTGTTATTCTAGATATGATACTTTTTTCGGGAAAACTGGTTGAAAACATTTTTAACTATTCCTTTATTTTCATATTTGGATTGAAATTCTACTAACATTAACTCAACATCAAGCATTCTATAAAGTGACTAGATGAACACACAGAATTAGAGTTATAAATTTATAAAGTACATTATTCATAGTCATTTATAAATTTATTTAAAGTTGAAACACTTTTCATAAAATCTTTAATTTCCATTCTCTCCTCAGGATTATGAGATCCCTTATCATTTCTAACAAAAATCATTCCTGTTTTAACACCTTTATTAGAAAAAATTGCTGCATCATGAGTAGCGCCACTAGCTACAGACACTCTTGAGAAACCAAGTGATTCGCTTGCATCTAAAAGTTTGTTTACAACTTCTTGATTACATTCAGCTGGATCTGATTTAATTACATTGTCAAATTCAAAGTAAACACCTCTTTCTCTTTCAATTGTTTTACATTCAGATCTTAAAAGATTTTCTAATGCATCAAGAGTTGAAATATCTTGGCTTCTTGACTCAAAACTAAATAAAATTTCCCCAGGGATTCTTGACATCGCTTGATTGTCAGCGTCTGTATGGAAAATGCCTGAAGTTAGAACAAGGTCTCCACCATGTTGTTCTATTGTGTTCCAATGGTCATCCATACGAGTTATTAAATCAGCTCCTGCAAAAACAGCATCTTTTCTTAAATACCTAGGGATAGTTCCTGAGTGACCAGCGTTCCCTTTACATCGTATTTTGTGATGTCGATAATTACCTCTAATCCCAGTAACTATTGCAATTGGCCAATCTTTATCAACAAGAACAGGACCTTGTTCAATATGTATCTCTATGAACACTTCTATTTTTTTACTGTTAATTAGAGGCTTAGATCTTTTTATCACATCTAGTTTTACTCCAGAAGCATCCATTGCTTTAGACAATTTATCACCTGTACTTCTATGAGTAGCGTTTAAATCTTCTGAGGTTAACAAACCGAACAAAGCCTTAGATCCTATACAATTTTTACCATACCAAGCACTTTCTTCACCTCTTAAAATTAATACTTTAACAGGGAGTGATGTTCTTATTTGTTTTTCTTTTAAATGTGCTAAAAGTAAAAAACCTGCAACCACACCAGCTAGACCATCAAAATTTCCACCTTGAGGTACAGAATCCATATGTGATCCAACAAGAAAATAATTAGTTTTAACAGATTTATCTAAAGAAAGAATTATATTTGCAGCGTCGTCTTTTTCAACATAAAAACCAAATTCTTCTGCCAAATTTATCAAGTAATTTATGCCAAGAGCTTCTCCCTTCCCATAAGATTCTCTTGAAATACCAACCTTATCTCTAGTTAATGCTTCAATATCAGAAAAAATTTTTATAGCTAAATTTTCAATCCATTGTTCCTCATGCAAAGGAACTTGACCATTTGACATTATGAAAAACCTTCTAAAGTTTTCTATTAATTAAGTATAAATTTAATAATTTAAAAATTTTAATTTGTCATGAAAGATCACAATTATCACCTAATAAAGACAAGTTTGCCTTCACTAGAGTTTTCAGGGTTATAAACATAACC